>CAZDFV010000267.1:0-4745 GCA_964504495.1 uncultured Rhodothermales bacterium | reverse complement strand
CCGCTGGCGGGCCCGCCGAGGCGCCCCGGCCGCCGCTCTATCTTGGCCGGTCCGCCCCCCGCGTTGATGTCCCGCCACTCCGCCGTCTGGCTCCTCGCGGTCGCGCTCGTCGTGCCGGCCTGCACGCTCCCCGAGGAGACCGCTGAGGGCGGCCCGGCCCCGGCCCCCGCCCGCGCGCCGGCGCCGGGCGAGTGGGTCGTCGAGAGCGACGGGGTCGGGGCCATCCAGCTCCACCGGACGGGCGAGGAGGCGTCGCTCCCGGTCCTCACGCTCGGCGGGCCCGAGACGCTCACGCTCTCGTTCGACCTCGTGGGCGAGGAGGTCGGCCCCCCGCTCGTGGTCTCGTTCGTCCGCACGGACCGGCTGGGGCGGTCGGGCCTGCTCCCGACCGAGTACCTCACCGGGTTCGAGGAGGACCAGGTCCTGAGCGAGGGCCGGTCGGGCGCGGCCGTGGCCGTCCCCTACGTCCACTACCGGTACACCTTCCCGAACAGCCAGGTCGGGTTCCGGCTGAGCGGGAACTACCGGGCGAGGGTGGCCGAGACCGACGGGACGGTCCTGTTCGAGGTCCCGTTCTACCTCTCCGAGGAGCTGGCCGACGTCGAGCTCGGGTTCGGGTCGACGCTCCAGGGCGGCTCGACGGGGCTCTCGATCCAGCCGGCCGCGCGCGTCCGCCCCGACCCCCGCCTGAGCGACGTCGACGCCTCGCGGCTCACGGTCTGCTTCGCCCGGAGCGGCCTGCTCGACGGGCTCCGGTGCGCGCCCGAGCCGTCGCTCGTCGACCTCGCCCTGTTCCAGTTCTACCTCCCGCGCGAGGCGGCCTTCGAGCCGGCCCCGCCGCTCTTCGAGGTCGACCTCGGGCTCCTCGTCCCGACCGACCAGGTGATCGACGTGGACCGGGCCGCGCGCCCGCCGACGGCCACGCTCGACCTCGACTACGCCGAGTTCGGGGGCGACGTCCGCGACGCCGTGCTCGCCGCCGTGCCGCTCGTCGGGACCGTCTACCGCGACGTCGGCGCGGCCGCGACCGACGCGCAGTACGTGGCCGTCCGGTTCCGGTACGTCCCGCCGAACGGGCGCCAGATCCCCCGGCGCGTCTTCGTCCGCGGCTCGTTCAACGGGTGGCGGGCGACGGCCGCCTCTGAGCTGGACTGGGCCGAGGCCGAGGGCCGCTACGAGGGCGAGGTCCTCGTCAAGCAGGGCCGGTACGTCTACGCCTACACGCCCACGCCCGACCGGGCCGTCGCGCTGGGCCCGACGCTGTTCACCTCGTTCGTCTACTTTTCCGACCCCCGCCTGTTTACCGACCGCCTCGTCGCCGTCCGCAGCGCCGTGGCGCAATAGAGCCCGACCCGCTGGCGGTGCGCCCCGCCAGCTTCACCGACGCACTCGGCCATGACCCTCACTACGAGTCCTCCCCCTGGACAGGGGGAGTCCCCGGAGGGGGAGGGGGTAGACCGGACCGATCACCGAATCGAACCTGAGCACGGCCCGTCCCGCTGGCGGAGGCGTTCCGCCAGCCGGGCGAGTCCAGCACGCTGAGCCGTCGACCACCCCTAGCCCCTCCTGTCCAGGAGGGGGACCAAACGCCCCCGCTCCGCTGGCGACGCGCCCCGCCAGTCGGCCGCCTCGTTCGTCACAGAGCTTCTCAACCCACCCCCTCATGATCCGATCTGCTACGCTCCTCCTGCTCCTGGCCGCGCTCGCCGCCGGGTGCTCCACCTCCCGACCCGCCGCGGAGGCCGCGGGCGAAGACGCCTCCGCCGAGTCGGACGGCGACGACGACATGAAGCCGTTCGCCGAGGTCGTCACCGACGGCGCCGTGAGCGACGACGGGATGTTCGACGTCCACCTCGAGGACGAGGGGGAGAAGCTCCTCTTCCAGATCCCCGACTCCCTGTTCGGCGAGGAGATGCTCGTCGTCAGCCGCGTCGCCAAGACGACCGAGGGGTTCCAGTACGGCGGGGTCAAGGTGAACACCCAGGCCCTCCGGTGGGACCGCGTGGGCGACCACGTCCTGCTCCGGACCGTCCGCTACAACTCGGTCGCCGCCGACAGCCTCCCGATCTACCAGGCCGTCCGCGACGCCCAGTTCGAGCCGATCATCGCGCGCGTGCCCGTCGAGGCGATCGGGCCCGACTCGGCCTCCGTCGTCGTGGACATGACCGACGTGTTCGCCGGCGACACGCCGGTCTTCGGGCTCCCCCAGGGCGCCCGCGAGCAGTTCAAGGTGCGCCGGCTCGACGGCGACCGCTCATTCCTGGCGCGGGCGATGGCGTTCCCCCGGAACGTCGAGGTCCGCTCGGTCCTGACGTACGAGGCGCAGGAGCCGCCCGAGAACGCCTCGACCGGCGTGCTCTCGGTCGAGATGGCCCACTCCATCGTGCTCCTGCCGGAGGACCCGATGCGGCCGCGCCGGTACGACCCGCGCGTCGGGTTCTTCTCGATCGGCCAGACGGACTACGGGCTCGACGCGCAGCGGGCCGAGCCGCGCCGGTACGTGACCCGCTGGCGGCTCGTCCCGTCGGACATGGAGGCCTACGCCCGCGGCGAGCTGGTCGAGCCCGTCGAGCCCATCACTTACTACATCGACCCGGCCACACCGGAGCAGTGGCGGCCCTACCTCAAGCAGGGCGTGGTCGACTGGAACGTGGCCTTTGAGCAGGCGGGCTTTAAGAACGCGATTAGGGCTCTGGACCCGCCGGCCGACGACTCGACGTGGAGCCCGGAGGACGTCCGCTACAGCGTCATCCGGTACTTCCCGTCGGAGACGCAGAACGCTTACGGCCCGCACGTCCACGACCCCCGGACCGGGGAGATCCTGGAGTCGGACATCGGGTGGTTCCACAACGTGATGAACCTGCTCCGCAACTGGTACTTCGTCCAGACGGCGGCCGTGAACCCGGAGGCCCGGGCGCCGCGGTTTAGGGACGAGGTGATGGGCCAGCTCGTCCGGTTCGTCTCAGCCCACGAGGTCGGCCACACCCTCGGGTTCCCGCACAACTGGATCTCGTCGGCGGCCTACCCGGTCGACAGCCTCCGCTCGCCGACGTTCACCGCGGAGCATGGAACGGCCCCGAGCATCATGGACTACGCCCGGTTCAACTACGTCGCCCAGCCGGGCGACGGGGTGACCCAGTTCATGCCGCGCGTGGGCGAGTACGACAAGTGGGTGACCGAGTGGGGCTACCGCTACTTCCCCGAGGCCGAGAGCGAGGAGGAGGAGCGCGAGCTGCTCCAGCAGATGGTGCTCGCCAACCGCGACAACCCGGCCTTCCGCTACGGCGCGCAGTCGTTCGACCCCGTCGACCCGCGCTCCCAAGCCGAGGACCTGGGCGACGACGCCGTCTACGCCTCGACGCTCGGGCTCGCCAACCTGAAGCGGATCGTCCCCAACCTCCAGGAGTGGACGACGGAGGAGGGCGAGGACTACGCGACGCTCGAGGAACTCTACGGCCAGGTCGTGACGCAGTGGGCCCGCTACCTCGGCCACGTGGCCCGGAACGTCGGCGGCGTCCAGATCGACACGAAGTACGCCGACGAGGAGGGGCCGGTCTACGCCCCCGTCGACGCCGAGCGCCAGCGGGAGGCCGTCGCGTTTATCGTGACGGAGGGGTTCGACACGCCGCAGTGGCTCCTCGACGCGGCCATCCTCCAGCGGATCGAGGCCGGCGGGATCTCCGACCGCGTCCAGCGGCTCCAGGAGACGGCGCTCGACCGGCTCCTCGACCCGGTCCGCATCGGGCGGATGGCCGAGGCCGTCTGGATGTACGGCGAGGACGCCTACGCCCCGGCCGAGATGATGGCGACGCTGAACGAGGGCGTCTGGCGCGAGCTCGACCGCGGCGCCTCCATCGACCCGGCCCGGCGCTCGCTCCAGCGCGCGTACGTGGACCGGCTCGGGGAGCTCGTCAACGAGGACCCGGCGTCGATCCCGCCGCAGTTCGTGAGCCAGGCGTACGGGTACCGCCCGCAGGACATCGACCGCTCGGAGGTCCGGCCGCTCGCGCGCGGCGCCCTGATCGAGCTGGCGGAGGCCGTGGAAGGCGCGCTCCCGCGGTACCAGGCTGCGGACGAGCGGGAGGAGCGGTACCACCTCCTCGACATCCTCGCCCGGATCGAGCACATCTTCGAGCCGGAGGGGTAGCGAATGGAGGGTACGGGGTACACGGCACGGGGTACGGTGGGCGAGCTTCGGTCGACGTCGACCTGCGGTCCGTACCCCGTACCCCGTACCCCGTACCGCTAGGCCGTGCTCGACCTCTCCGCCGCCCCGCCCGACGTCCTCGTCCTCGTCGGGACGCAGACCGGCAACTCCGAGACCGTCGCCGAGGCCGTGGCCGACCGCCTCGGCAGTCTCGGGTTCGCCGCGCACCTCCTCGACCTCGCCGAGGTCGTGCCCGAGGACCTCGCCGAGCACCGCCAGCTCGTGGCCGTGACCTGCACGTGGTCCGACGGCACGTTCCCCGACAACGCCGTCGACTTCGCGGAGGCGCTGGAGGCCGTCCGGCCCGACCTCGCGGGCGTCCGGTTCGGCGTCGTCGGGCTGGGCAGTCGGGACTACGACCCGTACTACCAGACAGCGGCCTACCGGCTGGCGGACCTCCTCCGCGCCTGCGGCGCCGAGCCCGCCGCCCCGCTCCTCGAAATCGACGGGGGCCCGACGCCGGCCGACGTGGCAGGCGCCGAGGCGTGGGCCGAGCGGCTGGCGGCGGCGTTCGCCGAGGCCAATCCGTAGAGACGCC
>CAZDFV010000266.1:0-4781 GCA_964504495.1 uncultured Rhodothermales bacterium | reverse complement strand
AGGCGGAGGAGGTAGATGATCTGGTGGTCGCCCCAGTAGCCGATGTACGACCACGGGTCGTCCGGCTCCTCGACCTCCCAGTCGATCCCCCGACTGGTGATCCGGTATGGGTTGTATCCGTCGGCCGTGGAGGCGTTGACGAAGACGGTCACCATGCCCTCCAGGTACAGGGGGAACGAGCGGGCGAGGGCCTCCCAGTTCTGAAAAATGTCGCGCCAGTTGCCCTCGTAGCCGCGCTGGACGCTCCCGTCCGCCTCGCGGACCTCGATGGAGAAGTGGTTCCAGGGGCGCGAGGGGTCGCCGTGGCGGCGGCTAAAGTGGAGCGGGAGGTACTGCGCCACGAGCCGCTGGAGCTGCGCCCCTCCCGCCTGCGCCGCCTCCCGGAGCTCGCCGACCGACAGGGTCTCGTGGAGCGCGCGGAACAGGGCCGCGTGCGCCTCGGCGACGGGCGCGTTGTGGTGAGCCACGAACCGCCGCACGTCGTCACGCTCGACCGTGTAGCCCTGGTCGAAGACGCCCCCCCGCATGACGTTGAACAGGACGTTCATGCGGTGGCGGGCCGTCGTCATGGCGTCCGCCGTCTCCTGCTCGCCGTCGGCCGTGGCGACGAGGTGGTGGAGCCGGTCCGCGCCGGCTGCGACGTCTTCGCGGACCGACTGGCGGAGGGCGTCGGCGTCGTCCGCCAGCGCAGCGTCGAGGGCGACCACGCTAGAGGCGTCCTGCTCGATGTCGGCCACGAGCGTCCACCGCTTCCGCTCACCCGGCTCCAGGTCGAGCGTCGCGTGGGCGAGGTAGGCCCCGCGCTCGGCGCGGACGAGCCGCTCGTCCTCGACGGGCTCGCCGCGCCGGAAGCGGCCGAGCTGGCGGGTCGAGAGGAGGACGGCGTCGGCGTCGAGCCCGGTCTGCCAGACGGTCGTGGCGAGGAGCGCCTCACTCGGCTCGGCCCGGTCGACGGGGATCGCGCTGAGGGCGAAGATGCCGAGCCCGGAATCGAGCCGCTCGTTCCGCTTGTAGGCGTCGGCGAGCACGCTCCGCGTGTCGTGCATGGTCCGCGTGATCCCGTACGGCATCAGGTTCTGGACGCCGTCGAGGAGGCGGACGCGCACGGCCCCGACCCCGTGGTTGGCGATCTCCGCCGTGCGGACGAACCCGTAGCGCTCGCTCGTCGCCCACGTCTGGACAAGCGTGAGGCCGAGGCTCTCGTTCGTCTCCTCGAACCGGAGGCGGTCGCCCCGGAGCGACTTGGCGCGGCACCGGCGGACGCGGTACAGCCCGGCATAGCGGTCGGTGAACGGCTCCCACAGGCTGGCCTCGCCCCCATCGCGCGACGCGAGCACGAGCGTCGTCCCGCCCGTCTGCCCCTGTGCGCGGTGGATTCGGTCGACGGTCTCGTACGGGAACAGGGCGCGCTCCGGCGCGCCCCGGCCGGCCGCCAGCGCCCCGGTGCTCGACGCGAACAGCCACGGCTCGCCCG
Source organism: uncultured Rhodothermales bacterium (assembly GCA_964504495.1). GTDB lineage: Bacteria > Bacteroidota > Rhodothermia > Rhodothermales > Rubricoccaceae > Rubrivirga. Next base: position 3,307 of record CAZDFV010000266.1, on the reverse strand, counting down.
CGCTCACGACCGTCACGAAGAACGGGTCCATCCGGTCCACGTTCTCGATCCGGTACCACACCTCGCCGCCGATCTCGACGACGGCGCCCTCGACCGGCTGGCCGTTGGTATGGAGCGGCGCCGCGCCGACCGTGATCTGCTGGCGGTCGGCCTCCGCGAGTGCGGCGCCGTCGACGTTACGGCTCGACATAGAACGGGATGTTGGCGTGGGCGGCGCTCCCCTCGCCGTCGTAGACGTTGACGAACAGGCGGTAGGCGCCGGGCTCGGTCGGGGCCGTGAGCGTGACGGCGGGGCCGTCGCCGGCCACGAGGCCGGGGATGATCTCGGGCTCGGGCTCGTCGTCGCCGCCCTCGCTCAGGACCGTCTGCTCGGGGCGGACCCTCCACTCGTAGCGGAGGGCGTCGCCCTCGGGGTCCGTCGCGACGATGGAGGCGGGCGCGCTCTCGCCGGGCGCCAGCCGGACATCGTCGGTGGCCCCTCCACCGTCGAGCGTCGGCGCCTCGATGCGTGGCGCCCGGTTCTCGGGCCACGCGCCCGTCCAGACGTACTGCATCACGTCGACCGACTCGGTCTTCTCGCCGGTCGGCATGAACATGCCGTACCACGTGGGCGTGCGCTCCTGCTTCTGGCCCCAGAGGAAGACGTACGACCCGAGAAAGTTGTCGGGATCGGCCAGGAGGGCGTTCTCGTAGCGGGCGCGGTAGAGGTCGGCCTTGACGGTCGAGGTGTTCTCGATGGGCGCGTCCCACGCCGTCGTGGCCACCTCCCAGTGGCCGGTCGCGCCCCACTCCGTCACCATGTACGGTCCGTCGTAGCCGGCCTCGTCGAGGCGCTGCTGGAGGTTCTCGACGTCGCCGTAGAACTGGACGCTGAGGAAGTCGAGGGCCGGCGCGCGCGCCTCGATCTCGCGGACGAGGTCGGCGCTGATGCCGGCCAGCATGGTCGTGGCCGGGTGGTTCCCGTCGACCTCGTGGATCATCTCGGCGATCCCGTTCACGGCGTCCCAGACGGCCGGGTTCTCGGCGCCCAGGTTCAGCTCGTTGCCGATGCCCCAGCCGAGCAGGGCCGGGTGGTCCTTGTACCGCTCGACCTCGGCGCGGAGGCGCTCGAGCTGCTCGGCGACGGCCGCCTCGTCATCGTAGTCGAACCCGAAAAAGCCGCGGCCCTCGCCCTCGCGCTCGCGGGCGACCTCGAGCCCCATCATCACCAGGAGCCCGTTCTCGAGCGCCTCGTCCAAGACCTCCTGGCCGGTCTGCCGGCCGTTGTCGGTCCGCCACGTGCGGAACGAGTTGCCGCCGCGCGCCGCCAGCCGCTCGACGCTCCCGAACTCGAGGCCGGCGCCCTCGACGAAGAACGGCTCGCCGTCGACGACGAGCCGGTAGGCTCCATCTGACTGGCGGACCTCGACCTGGCGGGGGCCGTCGGCGGCCGGGTCCACGGCGGGGGCCACCTCGGATGGGGTTACGGACGGGGCCGGGGCGGAGCAGGCGGCGAGGAGCACCGCCAGCGCGGCGGGCAGGAGGCGGGCGGGCATGGCTAGGCGGGACGGGGGGCGGGGTCGGGCGTGCGGACGAGCTGCGCTTCGAGCTCTTCGAGCGACTTCCCCTTCGTCTCGGGCACGACGCGCCACACGAACACGAGCCCGACGAGCGCCACGGCGCCGAAGATGGCGAACGTGGTCGCCGCGCCGAGGGCGGCGAGCTCGACGGGGAAGATCTGCTGCACGCCGAAACTCACCGCCGAGTTGATGAGGCCGACGAAGGAGATGGCGAGGCCGCGGATCCAGTTGGGGAACAGCTCCGAGAACAACACCCACATGACCGGCCCCAGCGAGATCGCGAACGAGGCCACAAACCCCAGAATCCCGATCAGGATCAGCGTCGGGTTGAGGTCCACGGCGTCGGTGATGAACGCGGACTCGTACTCGGTCGCGGCCTCGGGCCCGACGGCCTCCGCGAGGGCCGCCTTGAAGGCGACGTCGCTCTCGTAGGTCTGGCCGATGAGCGGCGAGACGCGCGGGGCGAACGTGGCGTCCTCGATCACGTCCGTGGCGTCGGGCGAGAGGGTGTAGCTGGCCTGGCCGAACCCGTAGGCGAGGAGGCCCATCGCGACGGTGATCCCGATCAGCCCGCCGATGAGGAGCGGGCGGCGCCCCAGCCGGTCGATAAAGGCGATCGCCAGGAGCGTGAACACGAGGTTGATCACGCCCACGAAGATGGCCTGCACGAACGACGCGTCCGTCCCGATCCCGGACTGCTCGAAGATGGTCGGGGCGTAGAAGAACACGGCGTTGATCCCCGTGGCCTGCTGGATCACTCCGATCACGACGCCGATCGTGAGGACGAGCCGGAGCGACGGCGAGAGGAGGTCGGCGACGCGGGCCGCGTCCTTGTTCTCGTCCTTTGCCAGGCTCTTCTGGATCTCGTCGAGCTCCTGGGTCGCGGCCACCCCGCCCACGGCCATCTTCATGATCGGGAGCGCCTCGTCGGCCCGGCCCTCCTTGATCAGCCAGCGCGGGCTCCGGGGGACGAAGAACAGGCCGACGAAGTACAGCACGGCCGGGAGCGTCTCCAGGCCCAGCATCCACCGCCACGAGTCCGGGGCGCCGCCGAGCCACTGCAGGATGAGGTAGTTCGTAAAGAACGCGACGGTGATCCCGACGACGATGTTGAGCTGGTTGAACGAGACCATCTGCCCGCGCATCTCCGGCGGGGCGATCTCGGCGATGTACATCGGCGCGATGATGAGCGAGGCGCCCACGCCCAGCCCGCCGATCATCCGCGCGACCACGAGGACGGCGAACGACGGCGCGAGGGCGGACCCGACGGCCGAGATGGCGTAGAGGACGGCGGCGATGAAGAGGATCGGCCGGCGCCCGAACCGGTCGGCGAGCGGCCCCGAGACCATCATCGCCAGCGTGGCCGTGAGCGTGAGCGAGGCCACGGAGAACCCGAGCTGGGCCTTCGTCAGCGAGAACTCGGTCTCGATAAACCCGACGACGCCCGAGATGACCGAGGCGTCGAACCCCATGAGGAACCCGCCGAGCGCGACGATGAGGGCGGTGCGGACGACGTAGAGGCGGTTCGGCATGGGCCGGGGGGCGGGGGCGGGGCGCGCGTCGGGGTCGGGCCGCGTGAAAACCTTTTCAGCGCCAGTTTAGACCGCGAGGCCGGCTTCTGCAAGCGCTTCCGTGACCCAGTCCGCGCGCCGGGGCCGCGCCGCCGGCCGAGGTCGCCGCCCGGTTCGACGGGGCCACGTCGGACGCCGGCCGGGCCGACCGCCAGCGGGCCGTGGACGCCGAAGCCG
>CAZDFV010000265.1:0-4788 GCA_964504495.1 uncultured Rhodothermales bacterium | reverse complement strand
GCTGGCGGCGGTCGCCGGCCGGCCGGCGGGGGCCGCCGGCGCGGGGGGCCCGGTCGGCCCCCTCCTACTCCAGCCGCTCCTCGCCGGTCAGGGCCTCCGGCCGCCCCGCCTGCCACGTGTTGAACTTGTCGACGAGTGCGGCCTGGAGGCCGGGCGTGACGGTGCGGACGGCGCCCCACACCTCCGGCGCCAGGGCCCGGACCGGCTCGTAGAGCACGGACGCCTCGCGGCTCTGGGCGCTCACGACCACGGGCCCGCCGCCGGGGATCGGCGCGAAGCCCGTCGCGAGGAGTAGGACGCTCAGCCCGAACGCCGCCCGGAGCCCGCCGACGGCGGACCCCGCCAGCTTGTCGAGTGCGCCGAGCTTGACGGCCTCGAGCGTCCGGCGGAGGACGTGCGCGGCGGCCGCGAGCGCGGCCACGACGGCCGCCGCTACGACGACGAACCCCAGCACCGGGCCCGTCCGCGTGCTCACGCCCAGGCTGGCGGCGACGGCCTCGCCGACCGGGGCCATGAGCGCCGTCGCCACGACGAAGGCGACGATCCAGCCGACCGTCCCGACGATCTGGGTGAGCGCCCCGGTCTTGAGCCCGCGCCACACGCCGAGCGCGAGCGCGGCCCCGATCACGACGTCGAGCCCGCCCACTACGCGCCGAGCAGCTCGCGGACGACGGCCTGGACGCGCGAGCCCTCGGCCACGCCGCGGAGCTCGCTCATGGCCTCGCCCATGACGCGGCCCATGTCCTTCATCGACGTGGCCCCGGTCCGCTGAACGATCTCGTGGACCACGCGGTGGACGTCCTCGTCCGACGCCTGGGCCGGGAGGTAGCCCTCGATAAAGCCCAGCTCGGCCGCCTCGCGCTCGGCGAGGTCGTCGCGGCCGGCCTCCCGGTACTGCGCGATCGCGTCGCGCCGCTGCTTGGCCTGCTTCGCCACAACGGCCACGAGGTCGTCGTCGGAAAGGGGGCCGCCGCCGGCCTTCTCCTTCTCGGTGATGGCCGCCTGGACCATGCGGATCGCGCTCAGGCGGACTTTTTCTCTAGCCCGCATGGCGTCCTTGAGGTCGCGGGCGAGTCGTTCTTTTAGCATGGGCTAGGGAGTGGACGGCTGGCGGGTGCGCTCCGCCAGCGGGACGGGAGCCGGGCGATCAACCTACGCTCGACGGCCTACGATCTAGGCGAGCGTCTTCTTGAGCTCCTGGATGGTCTCGACCGGCGTCGGGTCGACGCCCTTCCGGGCGGCGAGCCAGAAGCTGGCCCAGTCGCCGAGCTGGACGAGCGAGAGCATCCGGCCGAGGCGCGTGGCGCCGTCCGTCTCCACCTCGTGCCACCCGCCGACGGAGCCCTGGACGAGACTGCGCGTGGCGTCGAACCGCTTCTGCACCTGGGCGTGGTCGTCCCGGTCGCGGAGGGCGACGATCTGCATCCGCCCCAGGACCTCCGGCGGGCCGCTCTCGAACCCCATGATCTCGTTGTGGTCCAGCTCCGGGAGCACGTTCCCGACGGCCGGGTGCTTCGCGTTCTCGTGGATCTGCGTCCGCCACCGCATCCCGACGGCCTCCAACAGCCCGACGCCGGTGTAGACCACGGGGAGGGCGCCTTCGAGATCGGCCGAGAGCCTGTGCGCGACGTTGTCGTCCTCGTCGCGGTCGAGGCGCTCGGCCCGCTGGCGGCATTCTCGGAGGACGCCGTCCATGTCCGCGACGTCCGCCAGGCCGAGCGCGTCGGCGAGGCGGAGGAGGACGCCGAGCGAGTACCCGAGCGCGGCGCGCGGCTGGAGCCCGCCCGAGATCTCGATCACGCGGTCGGCGTCCGCGCGGTCCTGTAACTCGCCGCCCGACGTCACAGCGACGATCTGGGCGCCCCGCTCCTCGGCCTCGCCGAACGCGCTGAGGGTCTCCTCCGTCCCGCCCGAGTAGCTCGACGCGACGACGAGCGTGCTCGGGCTCACCCACCCGGGCAGCGCGTACCCGCGGTTGACGAAAAAGGGGACGGGCGACGACGGCTCGACGAGCGTCCGCACGAGGTCGCCGCCGATGGCGGAGCCGCCCATCCCGCAGACGACGATCCCGTCGAGCTGGGCTGCGTCGAGGTCGAACCCGTCGACGGCCTCGCCGCGCTGCCAGCCCTCTTCGAGGTGGTCGGGGAAGGCGCGGATGGCGCCGCGCATGTCACTGGGGTCGGGGGCGGCGGCGAGCAGGGAGTAGGGCATGGGATGGGGGTACGAGGTACCCGGTACGGGGTACAGGGAAGAGAGGCTGGCCGCACCGCGTACCCGGCACCGCGTACCCGGCACGGCGCGCTAGCCGTCCGCCAGCCGGGCGGCGACGCGCTCGGCGAGCCCGCCGGCCGGCGGCGCGTCGTCGAGGCCGAGGAGGGCGGCGAGGTCCTGGTTGTGGCAGGCGAGGAAGTAGTCGAGGAGCCGGCCCACGGCGTCGGCGTCGGGCTGGCGGAGCGCGCGGCGGGCGAGGTCCTCGGCCTCGTCGAGCGTGAACGCCCGGAGCACGCGCTTGACGAGCGAGAGGTAGGCCGGCGACGCGCTGAGCGACCGGATGCCCAGGCCCACGAGGAGCGGGGTCACGCGCGGGTCGGCCGCGACCTCGCCGCACACCGACACGGGCAGGCCCGCCGCCTCGGCCGCCTCGACCGTCTGCGCGACGAGCCGGAGCACGGCCGGGTGGAGCTCGCGGTAGAGCTCGGCCACGAGGTCGTTCCCCCGGTCCACGGCGAGCGTGAACTGCGTGAGGTCGTTGGTCCCCACCGAGAAAAAGTCGACGTGCCGGGCGAACGTCGCGGCCTGGATCGCCACGGCCGGGACCTCGACCATGATCCCGAGCGGGACGTCCCGGCGGTGCTCGACGCCCTCGGCCCCGAGCGCGTCGCAGACCTCTTGGAGCGCCCGCTTGAACCGGCGGACCTCGTCGAGCCCGCTCACCATCGGCAGGAGGAGCCGGGGCGGCGCGCTGGAGGGGGCGTGCGCGGCGGCGCGGAGGACGGCCCGGAGCTGCGGCCCGAGCAGGTCCGGCTTGTCGAGCAGGATCCGGATGCCGCGCCAGCCCAAAAACGGGTTGGCCTCGCGGCGCGACATCGGGAGCACCTTGTCGCCGCCGAGGTCGAGGAGGCGGAACGTGACGGGGTACGGGGCCGCCGCCACGACGGCGTCGCGGTAGACCTCGAACTGCTGGGCCTCGTCGAGCGCCCGGCCCTGCGTGAGGAACAGCATCTCCGTCCGAAACAGCCCGACGCCCTGGGCCCCGAACTCGTGGAGGAGCGGGAATTCCTCCCGGAACTCGACGTTCGCCTGGAGCGCGACCGGCACGCCGTCGCGCGTCTCGGAGGGCGCGGCCACGACCTCGCCCCGGTCGTCCGCCAGCCGCTCGAACCGCTCGGCCTTCTCCTCGGCGGCCGCCAGCGTCTCGGGCGTCGGGTTGAGGATGACCGTCCCCGAGAACCCGTCGACCACGGCGAGGTCGTCCGGCCGGACGGTCTCGGCGAGCCCGTGGAGGCTGACGACGGCCGGGACGCCGAGCGCCCGGGCCATGATCGAGACGTGCGACGTGGGCCCCCCGAAGTCCATGACGACCGCGCGGACGCCGTGCCGGCTGAACAGCAAGACGTCGGCGGCCGTGAGGTTCTCGGCCACGACGACGCGGTCCCGGTCGATCCGCGAGTGGGCCCGGCCCTGCTGGAGGTTCCGGAGCACGCGGTTCTGGACGTCGAGGAAGTCGGCGGCCCGCTCGCGGAGGTGGGCGCTCGGGGACGCCTCGAGCCGGCGGCGGTGGTCCTTGAGCACGCTCTGGACGGCCCACCCGGCCCCGGTCCGGTCCTCGCGGATGCGCTCGACGACGGCGTCGTAGAACTGGCTGTCGCGGAGGACGAGGACCTGGGCGTCGAAGATGCCGGCCGAGGGGCCGCCCAGCTTCTGCCGCGCGACGACGGTCACCTTCTTCAGCTCCCGCTCGGAGCGGGCCACGGCCCGCTCGAACCGCTCGACCTCGGCCTCGACCTCGTCGGGCGCCAGCCGCTCGTGCTCGGCCTGGTACGCCCCGGCCGCGAACAGGTAGACCGGCCCGATCGCCACGCCCGGCGCCACGCCGATCCCCTCGACGCGGATCTCGGGTCGCGCGTCGGCGTCCGGGGTGGGCGCCAGGACGTCGGGGACGTCGGTCACGGGGGGGCGGGGTGTGAGGGGGGGGGCCAGACGCCGGCCGGCCGGGGCGGGGTCCCGCGGCCCTAGACGGGCTCGCCGAACCCGCGGTCGAAGAGGGCCGCGAGGGCGTCGGCGGCGGCCTCCTCGTCGGGCCCCTCGAAGAGGAGGTCGAGAGTGGCGCCCTGCTCGGCGGCGAGCGTCATGACGCCGATGATGCTCTTCCCGTTGATCTCGTAGCCGTCCTTCTTGATGAAGAACTCGGCCTCGAACCGGGACGCCTCGCGGACGATCATCGAGGCCGGGCGGGTGTGGACGCCGGCCCGGTTGCGGACGGTGACCTCGCGCGTGATCATGCGGGCGGGAGAGTGGGGCCGGAAGATAGACGGTGGGCCGTTGAGCGGTCGTCGATCCGACGGTTGACGATTGGGACGCCCGACCGGCGGCGTTCTCCGCCAGCCGAGCGAGGGGCTGCGCCCGGGGCTCCCAATCGCCGGTCACCCGATCGGCAATCGCCCGGGGCCCCTACTGCTCCCGCGTGGCGAGGCTGCGGGCGAGGCGGCGGAGCGCGGCGGCGGCGGCGGTCTCGGGCAGGACCGCGAGCGCCCGCTCGCCCTCGCCGACGTGGCGGGCCACGGCGTC
>CAZDFV010000264.1:0-4807 GCA_964504495.1 uncultured Rhodothermales bacterium | reverse complement strand
GCCTACGCCCGGACGCGGTGGGCGACGGCGGGGGCCGTCCTGCACCTCGGCCTCGCCGCCCTGACCGTCGTCCGCTACGGGCCCGGCCTCGTCCCGGACGGCGCGCCCGGGCCCGCAGCGGACGGGGCGCTCCGGGTGCTCACCCTGAACTCGGGGCGGGACGAGCCGGCGGCCGTCGCCCTCGCCGCCGACCTCGCCGGCCACCTCCGCCCCGACCTCGTGGCCCTCCAGGAGACGTGGGTGCGGATCGTCGACGACGGCGACGACTTCCGGATCGGGGGCCGCCGGGCGGCCCTCGGGTTCCTCTCCGACCCGGACTACCGGCTGGCGGCGGGGTCGGAGGAGAACCTCGTGCTCCTCGCGCGGGGCGGGGTCGCGGTGGAGCCCGACGTGGGCGGCGATCTCGACCCGTTCGGTCTGGAGGGGAGCGGGGGCGTCCGGCGCTTCGTGGCGGAGTGGGGGGGGCGCCCGTTCGCCGTGTACGTCGTCCACTTCCGGTCCTACAGCCGCCCCGGGGGGAGCCCCCAGCTCCGTACGCTGCGGAGCGACCTCGCCGCCCGCGCCCGGGAGGCCCGCTACCTCCGGGACGTGCTGGACGCCGAGGCCCTCCCGTACCTCGTCGTGGGCGACTTCAACGCGACGCCGGACCAGTGGACGTACGCCCACGTCGCCTCGGGGCTCCAGGACGCCCTCCGCGAGACGGCGGGGTGGGCGCCGACCTACCCCGACGGCCGCCCGCTCGTCCAGATCGACGCCGTCCTGACCAGCCCCGGGTGGGCCGTCGCGTCCGCCCGGGTCCTGCCGCCGGGGCTCTCCGACCACCGCGGCGTCCTCGTCGACCTCCGGCCGCCCCCGGGCGGGGACGCCCGTGAGTAGCCCGTCCCCCCTCGACTTCGAGGTCGTCCGGCTCCTCGCGCGGTCCCGGCTGAGCGACGAGCGCCGGGCGGCCCTCGACGCGGCCGTCGCCCGGGGCCCGTCCTGGACCCACGTGGTCGAGCTGGCCCGGGCGCACAGCGTGGTCCCCCTCCTCGACGCGCACCTCCGGGAGGCGATGCCCGCGGACGCCGCGGCCGCCGTGCACAAGGCGGTCCGCCGGTACTCGATCCGGGTGCTCTTCCTCGCCGCGGAGATGGCCGCGTTGACCCGGGCCTTCCGCGACGCGGGCGTCCCGTTCCTGGTCATGAAGGGGCCGACGATGGCGGAGGCGTACGGGAGCACGGCCCGCCGGCCGTACGTGGACAACGACGTGCTCGTCCGCCGCGAGGACTTCGCCGCCGTCGAGCGGGTCCTCGTCGAGGCCGGGTTCACCCAGCGGGAGCGGACGGACCGCCAGCAGGCCGGGTACCTCCACGTCCACGGCGAGACCTCGTTCGCCCGCCGGACGGGCGGGCTGGTCTCGATGGTCGACGTGCACACCCGGCTCCTCCCCCTCGGGTTCGCGTTCGACGGGCCGTTCGAGGCCCTCCACAGCCGGTCCCGCCCCGTCGCCGTCGCCGGCGAGGAGGCCCCGGCCCTGGGGTGGACGGACCTCTTCCTCACGCTCTCGGTCAACGCGCTGAAGGACCAGTGGGCGCGCCTCCGGCTCGCGACCGACTTTGCCGAGGTGGCGGCCCTGATCGGGGACTGGGACGAGCTGCTGGAGCGGGCGGCCCAGGGGCAGTGCCTCCGCGCGACGTACGTCGCCGTGCTCGTCTCGGCCCGCGAGGTCGGGGCGGAGTACCCCCCCCGGGTCCTCGCCGCCGCCCGGGCCGACCGGCGGGCCGGCCGGCTAGCGGAAGCGGCCGGCGCCCGGCTCCGGGAGGCCCACGAGCGCCCGGTGATGCGGAGCCGTGACCGGGTCCTCTTCAACGTGCTGGCCCCGGACGGCCTCCGCGGGCAGGCCCGGTACGCGTGGTACACGGCCGTCCGCCGGGCGACCGAGTGGTACGTGGACCCCGACGGGGCCCGGTCCTGACCGCCAGAGCCCTACCGGCGGCGCCCCGCCGGCGGAGGCCGCCGGCGGGTCCGGGGTCTACTCGCCGGCGCCCTGGGCGTAGGTCCACCGGATGGCGAACTGCAGGAGCTCGGTCACCGACTCGAGCCCGAGCTTCTCCTTCGCCCGGCGCCGGTACGTCTCGACCGTCTTCCGGCTCAGGTTCAGCCGCTCGGCGATGTCCTCCGGCGGCCGGCCCTGCCCGAGGAGCTGGAACACGGCCATCTCCCGGTCGGTCAGCTCCTCGAGCCCGGCCGCCGGGCCCCCCCCGTCCCGGCCGCCGGCCCGGTCCCCGGCCCGGTCGGCCCCGAACGCCACGCGGCTGAGGATCCGGGAGGCCGCCCGCCTCGCGAGGTAGATCTCCCCGGCCGCCGCCGCCCGGATCGCCTCGGTCACCGCCGCCGTCGGCTCGCTCTTCCGGACGTACCCCCGGGCCCCGGCCCGGAGCGCCCGCTCGGCGTAGACGGCCTCGTCGTACATCGAGAACACGACGACCTCGAGGGCCGGGTGCTCGGCCTGGAGGTTCTGGACGAGGTCGAGCCCGTGGGCGTCGCCGAGCGAGATGTCGACGACGGCGACGTCGGCCGGCCCGCGCCGGAGGAGCTCGAAGGCCTCGGCGGCCGACCCGGCCACGCCGAGGAGGTCCATGTCGGGCTGGGCCCGGACGGCCTGGGCGATCGCGTCGCGGACGGCCGGGTGGTCGTCGACGACGGCGACGGAGAGGCGGCGGGGGGACGACTTCGAGGACATCGGAGCAGGTACGGGCGGGTGGGCCGTACTCACAGGAAAGGATCGGGCCATCCGCGATTCCGGGGGCGAACGGGGCGGGGCGGCGTCACAGTTCTGTTCCCTCGCCCGGAGGGTGGTGGCCGGGTCCGTGGGGCCCCTCCGGGGGCCCGTGCCTGGGCGAGACCGCCCCGGGCGGGAGGGTGACGCGGACCGTCGTGCCCGACCCCGGTCGCGTCTCGATGACGAGCGACGCCCCGACGCTGTGGGCCCGCCGGTTCATGCTGTAGAGCCCGAGCGACCGGGCCCGCTCGCCGTCGAGGACGAACCCCACGCCGTCGTCCTCGACCTCGACCACGAGGTCGTCCTCGTCGTGGCCGAAGTACACCCACACGGTCTCGGCGTTCGCGTGGCGGAGCGCGTTCGACACGGCCTCCTGCACGATCCGGTACACCTGGAGCGAGACCTCTGGGTCGAACAGGTCGGCCCGGCCGTCGTGGCGGAACAGGCAGCGCGTCGGGCCCAGCGCGTCGACGTGGTCGACGAGCTCGGCGAGCGACCACGCCACGCCCTCGGAGTAGAGCTGGGGGGGGACGAGCCCCCGGCAGATGGCCCGCACCCGGTCGAGGGCCTCCGCGGAGTAGGCCGAGATCCGGGCGAGAGTGGTCTCCGCGCCGTCCGGGGCCGCCGACGCCAGCCCCTCGCTCAGCATCCGGACGCCGGTCAGGAGCTGCCCCACGCTGTCGTGGAGGTCCCGGCCGATCCGCTCCTGCTGGTCCTCCAGCACGGCCACCATGCTCCGCTCCATCTCGACCCGCTCGGTGATGTCGGTGCAGCTCCCCCAGATCCCCACCAGCTCGTCTCGCTCGAACCGGCCGACGGCGTTGACCGAGTAGTGGCGGGGGGGCTTGCCGTCCCGGCGGACGGCGATCTCGTGCGCGAGGAGCCGGTGCTCCGCGGCCGCGAACGCCCGGAACAGCGGGGGCCCAAACTCGCCGAGGAGGTCGCTCAGCGGGAGCTCGACGGGGACGTGGCCCCAGAACATCCGGAGCATGGTCGGGTTGAGCTCGGCGACGCGGCCGTGGGCGAGGACGTGCTCGGCCTGGACGCGGGGCGCGGCGTGCCGGGAGATGGGGCGGTCGAGCTCGACGCGCCAGACCCCCTCGGAGATCGTCTCGACGAAGGTCCGGTACCGCTCCTCGCTGTCCTTCCGGTCGGTCACGTCGCGGAGCACGCACTGGACACCGCCGGGGACGCCGGGGAGCGCGATGCACACCGCCTCGACGATCCGCTCGTCCCCGTCGAGGCGGACGACCGCGTGCTCGAACGGGCGGGGGTGGGCGGCCTCGAGCTGCTCGACCTGACGGGCGGCGACGGCCTCGACGTCGGCCGCCGAGAGGAAGTCCTCGAAGGGCCGGTCGCGGAGGTCGGTCGGGTCGTCGGCGCCGAGGGCGTGGGCGGCGGCGGCGTTCGCGTACCGGACCGTCCCCCGGACCCAGACGAGCGTGGGGTCCGGGTGGTGCTCGACGAGGGCCCGCCACCGCTCCTCCGTCTGCTGCCGGGCCTCCTCGGCCGCCAGCCGGCCGAGGTGCGTCCCGAGCACGTCGCCGAGGACCGAGAGGGTCTGGTCGAACGGGACGTCGCCGTCGGCCCCGTCGAGGGCCTCGCGCTCGATCCCGAGGTACCCGACGAACCGGTCGTCCTCCGCGAGCAGGGGGACGGCCAGCGCCCGCCGCCCGTCGTCCCGGTCGATCAGGCAGACGCGGCCCGGGTCGCGCTCGCCGGGGAAGGCCGGGGCCGGCCCGACGACGTCGGAGGGGTCCCCCCGCCCGTCGCGCGTCCAGACCAGGACGCGGCCGGCGAGGTACGACGGCGCGTCGGCCTGGGCGGCGAAGCCGTCGGGCGGGGGCGGGGGCGCGACGGAGTCCGGGGCGAGGGCGAAGTAGACGGCGTCGGCGGCGAGGGCGTCGCCGAGGAGGGCGAGGACGCGGTCGAGGTCGGCGCCGGCGCTCGAGACGAGGAACCGCGAGATCGTGACGAGGGCCCGCTCGACGTCGCCGTGGGCGAACGCCGGCGGCGGGTCGGACGCGGGGGCGGGGGAGGGGGGGG
>CAZDFV010000263.1:0-4819 GCA_964504495.1 uncultured Rhodothermales bacterium | reverse complement strand
TGGAGCCGGGCGGCCTCTTCGAACGGCGTGCGTCGCTCCTTCCGGGCGACGGGGAGCAGGGCGAGAAAGGCGACGACGCTGACCGCGACCCAGACGGCCGCGCCCCACTCCAGGCCGGCCCCGGCGAGTCCGGCGCCCCCGCCCGCCAGGGCCCCGAGGAGGCCGGCGGCGACGGCGGGCATCGTCGCCTCGGTGGCCGACGTCTCCTGAGTCAGGCGGATCCGGGTCCGCTCGCCCCGCGGGCTCACGTTCACGCGCGGGGTCTCCCACGGCGACGTGCGGACCCACTCGAGCGACTGGCCGAGCCGCTCGACCGACTCCTCCCACCTGTCGCGGGACTGGCGGCCGTAGGGGGCGGGCGTGGCGCGGAGGCGGACCGCGACGTCCTCCCTCGCCGCGTCCGTGAGCGGGACGTCGGCCCAGCGCTCGACGACGCGCTCGGCGCCTGAGGCGGGCCCGCCGGCGGCCACCTCCTCAGCGGCCCGGAGGTGGGCCGGGGCGATCCCGACCTCCCGCCCCACTGACGGGGCCGCCCCGCTAGCGGGGCTAGACGCCGACGTGCGGGCGCGCGCCGGGCAGGAGCGACCGGAATGAGGCGAGGAGCCGCCGGGCCCGGTCCGGGCCCGGCGCCGTCAGGTCGAGGACGGACCGGGCCGCCTCGCGGTCGGCCGCGTCGAGGCCGTCGAGCGTGCGGAACCCCATCGACCAGTCGGGGAACGACCGCCCGGCGGCCTCGGCCCGGAGGAGGACGAGGGCGTTGTGGTGCCGGGGGTCCCGGTGGACCCGCTCGTACGTGGCCTCGACGGCCGCGGGCGGGCCCTCGAGGACCTGCATCACGTTCCCCTCCGTGTAGACGAGCGCGCCGGTTACGCCGACGGCCGCGTTGTTCCGCCGGCTCACGCGGAGGATGTCGAGGAGCTCGTCGCGGCCGAGCAGGCGCGGGGTGGACGAGGCGTAGACGAGCTGGAGGACGGGGGCGGCGGACATCGGGCGCGGGGCGGTCGGCGGGCGCGGGGCGGTCGGGGGGGCTGTATCGGCCGCACCGGCCGTCCCTGAACAGCTCGGCGCCCTGCTCCGGGAATCCCTCACGCTCCTGGGCCAGCCGTGTGGGTCGGCCCGGGGCGGCCGTAGGTTCTGCGCCCCCCGCAGACCGCCCCGTTGTCGTCCCCCGCCCGCCCGCTCGCCGCGGACGCCGCCCCCGGCGTCCCCGCCCGCCCCGACGCCCCGACGGGCGACGGGCTCCCCGGCATCCGTCTCTCGGGCGACTTCGCGTTCCGCGAGGGGCAGCGGGCGTTCTTGGAGAAGTGGGCGGCGGCGCTGGAGCGCGGCGAGCGGAACGCGCTCGGCGTGTTCGTCCCCGGCTACGGCAAGACGATCACGGCGCTGGCGGCCTACGTCGTCGCGCGTGCGCTGGGCGTGTGCGACCGGCTCGTCGTGTTCGTCCCGCGCGGGAACCTCCGCGACCAGTACGCCGACGCCCGCGAGCTGGCCCAGACTTTCGACTGGCTCGGCGCCGGGGCCGTGACCTACTGCGCGGCCGACTCGGACCGGGTGTTCCTCAAGAACCTCTCGACCGAGGTCGTGGTCACGACCTACCAGTACGCGAGCGGCGAGCGCGGGAACGACGCGCTCGTCGAGTACTGCCGCCAGTCGAAGGCGCTCTTCGTGTTCGACGAGGTCCACCACCTCGCCCACGACGGGACGTGGGCCCGCGCGATCGAGCGGTTCCCGCACGCGGCGAGCGTGGCCCTCAGCGGGACGCCCATGCGGAGCGACAACAAGACGCTCTTCGGCGTGCCCACCACGACCGACGCCGAGGGCTTCGAGTACTACCAAGCGCTCCACGAGGTCGGAATGCGCGACGCCCACGCCGAGGGCGGCGTCCTCAAGCGCGTCGACGCCCACGTCGTCGACTACGCCGTGCGCCTCGTGCGGACGGACACGGGCGAGGAGGTCGAGGTCTCGCTCTCCGACCTCCGCGAGGACCCCGAGGCGTCGCGCGACGTCGACGCCTACCTCGCCCGGCGGAAGCTCCGGTTCCACGAGGTCTACCTCGAGACGCTCCTCGGGCCGGCGTTCGCCCGCTTCGCCGAGAAGCGCGGGGCCCTCGCAAGGCTCATGGCCCGGTCCGGCGGGTGGGCCGGCTACCGCGACCACCAGATGCTCGTCATCGCGATGAGCAACGCGCACGCGGCGGCCATCCTCGACTTCGTCCGGCGGCGCTACCCCGAGGTCCGGTCCGCCCGGATCGGCCAGGACGTCCCCGCCGCCGACCGCCAGCGGCTCCTCGACGCCTACCGCGAGGGCAGGCTCGACGTGATGGTCCAGGTGGACATGATCGGCGAGGGGACCGACATCAAGCCCATCTCGGTCCTCGTCAAGGCCGACCTCGTCCGGGCCGTCGGCAAGACGATGCAGCAGGTGTTCCGGGGGATGCGCTACGTGCCGGCCTGGCCCGAGGCGGCCAACCGCTGCGACCTCTACGCCGCCGACGACTCGGGCGTGGTCGACACGCTCCGCTGGATCGCCGCTGAGGAGCAGACGGGCGTGAAAAAGAGCAAGGGCGGAAGCGGCGCGGGCGAGGCCCCGGCCGCCGGCCCGACCGAGGCGAGCGTGTGGGAGCTCAAGTCGGTCCAGCCCGGTGCGAGCCAGACGCACAGCCTGGAGCAGATGCCCGGCTACCGCTCGTCGGCCGACTTCCACCGCGACGTGCCGCGGCAGGCGGCCCGGCCGGTCGCCCTCGACGTGGCCGCACGCGAGCGCGCGCTCCGCCAGTCGTGCGCCGACCTCGCCAAAGAGCTGAGCTACGCCGCCGACGTCTCGGTCCGCCAGGTCCACGCGGCGTGGAAGCGGCAGGTCCGCGGGCAGGCCCAGGCGGCGGCGAGCGTCGTGGAGTTGGAGAAGAAGCGGGCGTGGCTGGAGCGCTCGCTCCGGGCCGGCCGGTTGGTGTGACGCAGGGCGGCGGGCCTAGGCCCGGGCGCGGCGCTGGCGGCGTCCGCCGTCGACGGCCTCGGGCGGGGCATCGTCGAGGAGGGCGCCGTCGAGCGCGGGGGCGGGGCGGGCCACCCCCCCCCCCCCCGCCCGGTGGCCCGTCTGCTCCGCGGCGGCCTCGACAAGCGGGATGAGCGCGTCGGCTAGCTCGCCCAGCCGGGCGCGCTCCTTCCGCCTCATCTCCCGCTCGCTCTTCTGGGCGAAGGGGAGCACGCCGAGGGAGACCCCGAGGCCGACCACGGCCAAGACCGCCAAGCTCAGGCCGACCCCGGCCCCAGCCCAGAGCGCGACGCCCCCCACGAGGAGCCCAGCGACGGCGCCATAGACGGTCGCCGACGTCGGCGGCCTGCCCCCGGGGATGACCACCTCCTGCTCCACGCGGACCCGCGTCCGGTCGCCCCGCGGGCTCACGTTCACGTGCGTCATCACGTCGAGCGCGGGCGTCGTCCGCACCCACTCGTACGACCGGCCGAGCCGCTCGATGGTCTCCTCACTGTCCAGGTCGCCCGTCCCGATCTTGATGACGTCGCCCGCGAAGGGCTCGGGCGAGGCCCGGAGGCGGGCGACGACGTCCTCCCAGGCGGCGTCCGTGAGCGGGGCGTCGGCCCACCGCTCGACGACGGCCACGTCGGCCCCCTCGTCCGGCACCCCGCCCGCGGCGACCTCCGCGGCCGCCGCCCGGAGGTGAGCCGGGTCGATCCCGGCCCCGCGCCCGACCTCCTCGACCTCGGCGAGCGTGAGCCCGACCGCCCCGCCCCCGGCGGTGTCGGGGCCGCCCTCCCGGGCCCGGCGTTCGGCCGCCCGCTGGCGCTCGACGGCGAGGGCGATGACCTCAGCGACCTCGTGCTCGGAGAACGTCCGGTCCTTCGGTTCCATCGGGGACGGGCTGCGTGCCTGGCGCCGGTGGACTCTCCGGGGCGGGGCCGCGTTCCCCAGGCGGGCAGGCCGGACCTCCCCCGCCCCGCCGGCGGCCGCCGCCAGCCGGCCTCACGGGGCGGGCAGGTGGACGCGCACGCGGACGCCGCCCTGGTAGATCCAGTCCTGGTCCGACTTCGCGGCGGCCCCCATCGGCTCGATAAACAGAGGCCCCGCCGGGATCGTCCCGGCGACGTAGAAGCCGGAGCCCGAGATCCCGCCCGTCACGCGGAGCTCCTGGCCGTCCTCCGTCAGCCGGCCCGTCCCCACGCCCATGTGCAGCGCGGAGGCCGGCGCCCCAAAGTGCGGGGCGTCGAGGAAGCCCACCTGGAGGTGCCCCCGACGCGGGCCCAGCCGGGCGCCGAGCGTAGGGAGGACGGGCGACGTGGTCTCCGTCCCCAACACGGGGAGCCGGCCGGCCTGGAGCCCGACCGTGACGCCCGCGTTCCGCCCCTCGACCCGGACGTAGGGGTGGACTGCCCCGAACGCCCCGCCGTCGTCGTCCCGGGGGGACGTCCGCCCCGTGCGCGCGACGGACCGCTGGCGGCCGCCGTAGACGCGCACCCCGACCTCGCGCGTCCGCTCCGCCGCGGGGTCGACGGAGACCTTGGCGACGCCGACGCCGGCCGTCGTGTACTCGTACAGGTCGGGGCTGCAGATCTCGAACTCTTCGTACCGGCCGAGGTCGCCGTGCGCCTCGACGGCCCACACGTCGAACGGCTCGGCGGGCGGCGGTTCCGTCTGGAAGCCGACGACGGCCGGGAGCAGCCCGGCCAGCCCCGCCGCGGCCCACCGGAGCCGGGCCGCCCCCGCGCCTTGCACCACCACGAACGCGACGGCCGCCGTCGCCGGCACGAGGCGGACGAGGAGGACCGCCGACTCGGCCGGCGTCAGCCACTCCCCGAGACCGACC
>CAZDFV010000262.1:0-4851 GCA_964504495.1 uncultured Rhodothermales bacterium | reverse complement strand
CCTCGACCGGCGTGCCGCCGAGCGACACGGCGACCCGGACCGTGTCGCCCACGGCGCCCGCCAGCGGGCCGACCTCGACGGTCACGCCGTCCGCGTCGGGCGGCGGGCGCCGCCGGGCCTCGGCCTCGGCCGGGAAGGCGTCGATCGCGCCGACGACGTACCGGAGGATGAGCGAGGCGTCGAACGCCGAGACGCCCGCGTTCCCCGAGACGTCGGCGACGGCGAGCTGGCGGGCGCTGAGGTCGGGGCTGACGAGGTGGCCCAGGACCTCGGCCGCGTCGAACGCCTGGACGAGCCCGTTCAGGCTGACGTCGCCGAGCGACGGGTTCTGGGTGTCGCCCACGAACGGGACGAACGCGACGTCGCCCGAGACCGGCTCGCCCGTCCCGCCCGGGTTGCCCTCGGCCGTCGGGCCCGAGTCGTCGCCCCACCAGTTGTCGGTCGCGTCGACCGAGAACGAGCCCTCGTTGAGGACGGCCCACTGGGTGTGCCCGTCGAAGTCGCTGCCGGTCACGCTCGGGTCGGCCGCGCCCGTCGCGTGGAGGCCCGTCTGGTTGTTCTGGAACAGGGCGTTCGTGATCGTGGGCGACGCGCTCTCGGCCCGGACCGCCTCGCGCGCGTAGCGGAGGACGACGTGGTCGAGCCGGGCGTCCGCGTCGACCGCCTCGTCCTCGAACGTGATGCCGGCCCACTGAGCCGGCGCGGGCGTCGTGGCCGTCGAGTCGCGGTTGGTGTCGCCGCCGTAGAAGTCGTCGCGGACGGACGTGAACACGATCTTGTCGCCGGGGTCCGCGCCGCCCTCGGCCACGAGCCCCTTTTTGACGTTGATCCGCGCGTTCCCGTCCATCTTGAGGACGACGCCGGGCTCGACCGTGAGCTCCGCCCCGGTCCCGACCGTGAGCGCCCCGCTCAGGAGGTACGGGATGCCAGGCCGGCCGGCGAACGTGCGGCGTTCGAGCATCGCGTCGCTCACGAGCGTCTCCGACCGGACGCCCAGCGCCTCCGTCGTCCGCGGCCCGATCGTGTTGCCGCTGGCGGCAAAGTCGGACGCGAGCGAAAAGCGGACGGGGACCGCCAGCGGGTCGAAGTCGACGAACGTGTTGTCGGTGATCGACGGGTCGGAGACCTCCAGCAGGTCGATCCCCACCGACTCGATGGCCTCGAACCGGCTGTCGCGGATCGTCGGCGCGGCGTTCGTGACCTCGACCCCGACCGTCGCGTGCGCCAGCACGAGCCCGGCGAGGTCCGTGTTCTCGTCGTCGGTCTCGTCGGTGAGCCGGAGGAGGACGCTCGCCGAGCGGCCCGGCGCCGTGTCGCCGTCCTGGTTCGTGTCGGCCGGGTTGCCATAACGGTCGTCGCCGACGGACGTGAACACCACGGGGTCGCTGTCCGTCCCCGCCGTCCGCAGCGCGCCGGTGACGGTCAGCCCGACGCCCCGGCCGCTGAACTTGAACACGGTCCCGGCCGGGACCGTGAGCGTGGCCCCGGGCCGGACGTCGAAGGCCCCGCCGGTCGGGACGTAGGTGATGGTCTCGAACCCGGCGAACGACTGCGGCGCGAGCGTGAAGTCCGAGGCGAACGTCCCGCCGAGGAGCCCGAGCGCGAGCGTGGGCACGTTGGCGACCGTGTTGCCCGAGAACGTCGGCCGGGCAAACGGGCTCACGGCGACGGGCACGGTGCTCACGTTGAGGAACTCGTTGTCGACGACGTCCGGCGCGGCCTCGCCCTCGACCGTGAGCGGGCCGGCCATCTGCTCGTAGACCGAGCCCTCGACGCGCGCGTAGGCGCCGGCGAGCGTGACCGTGTTCCCGTAGCGGACGCGGACATTGCGGAGCACGTTCGCCCCGTCCTGCGACGAGTCGACAAACCGGAGGTCCCACCCGCCCCGGGCCGGGGCCGTGTCGTTCCCGTCGGCGTTCGTGTCGCCGCCGGCCGAGTCGTCGGCGAAGTCGGTGAAGACGACGGGCGCGCCGCCCTCGGCGTCGGCCACGAGCGCCCCCTCGACGCGGACGTTGTCGTTGTAGAAGCGGCGCGGGGCCAGCTTGACGACGGTCCCCGGCGCGACGGTCAGCGTCCGCCCGGCCGGGACGGTCAGCCGCTCGCGGAGGACGTAGGCCACGCTCGGGATGCCCGCCAGCGAGCGGGGCGCGAGCGTGGCGTCGTCGAGGAGCTGGCGCTGGGGGATGAACGTCCCCCCCGCCCCTTCGAGGAGGCCGATCCCGCGCGAGCCGGTCGAGACGAACGAGACGTCGGAGAACGTCGGCGCCGCGCGCACCGAGAGGAGGACCGGGTCGGCCGAGTCCGGCGCGTTGCGGACGGTCAGGCCGTCGAACGTCGGGTCCGTGTCGCGGTCGACGGTCACCCCGCTCCGCGTCACGTTGCTGACCTCGAGGTCGCTCACGTCCAGGTCCACGCCGCTGAGGGCCAGGCCGGTCGCGGCGTAGCGGACCTCGACGTTCGTGACGGCCGAGGCCGACGCCCGGGCCGGGGCGCGGTAGTAGATCCCGGACCAGCTCCCGGCCGCCGGCGCCGTCTCGTTCCCGTCGCCGTTCGTGTCCGTCGGGCTCCCGACGGCGTCGTCGCGCGTGTCGGTAAAGACGACCGGCTCGCCCTCCGTCCCCGCCAGCCGGAGCGCGCCGTCGACGGTGACGCCGCCGCTCTGCACCTTGACCACGACGCCCGGCTCGACCACGACGTCGGCGTCCTGCCCGATCGTGAGGCCGGTCAGCAGCGCGTACGTCGCGTTCTCGACCCCGGCGAAGCTCCGCTGCGGGAGCGTCACGCCGGAGGGGGCGGGCCCGCCGACGAGCCCGAGCGCGGCGAGCCCAGGGCTCTCGAGCGCGTTGTCCGAGAACGTCGGGTCGACGAGGAGGCCGAGCGCGATCGGGGCCTCGGACGTGTTGGCGAAGGCGGTCCCCGTCACGACGAGGTCGAGGTCGCCGACGGCGACGAGCCCGCGCCGGGCGTTGGCGATCCGGGAGTCCCCGACCGTCAGGTCGGCGTCGAAGGCGTTGACGGCCCCGCGCGTGTAGAAGTGGTCCCGGAACCGGTACGAGCCGCGCGAGGCGTACCGGACGTCGGCGTGGTCGAGCGCGCCGCTCGACCCGGGCTCGAAGAGGAGCCCGGACCAGTCGGTCTCGGCCGGCGTCGTCGCGTTCCCGTCGTCGTTGAGGTCGCCCCCGGCCGTGTCGTCCTTCAGCGACGTGAGGACGGCCGGGTCGCTGGCGGTCCCCGCCACGACGAGGGCCCCGCCGCTCGCGACGTTGACCCCGCCGTTCGTCTCGCCCTTGACCACGACGCCCGCGTCGAGCACGAGCGTCGCCCGGTCGCGGACGTTGACGGCCCGCGGCAGGAGGTAGGTCAGGCCGAGGTCGTAGAGCGTGTCGCGGCGGGCCTCGTCGCCCGTGCCCTCGAGGGTGAACCGGATCGGGAGGTACGGGAGGAGGCCCGTGTTCTCGTCCGGGCTCAGGCCCCCGCGCACGCTCGCGCCGACCTCGAGCGGGTACTGCGTGTTGCCGGCGAACGTGTTGCCCTCGACCGTGACGCCGGCCGAGGCGAGGTACAGGCCGACGGCGTTGTCCGTGAACTCGGAGTCGGCGACGCTCGCCGTCGCGTGGCCGAACCCGCCGTCCACCCGGAGCCGCCCGGCGTTCCCAAAGCGGAACTCGGCGAACCGGACCGCCGCCCGCTCCGTCACCTCGATCTCGCCGCCCTGGCCCGGGCCGGCCGTCGAGCCGTCCGTGTTGTCCGAGTCCCCGCCGACGGTGTCGTCGCGGTAGGCCGTGAACACGACGGGCTGGCCGGCCGTGCCGACGGCGTCGAGCTCGCGGACGCGCCGCCGGTTCCCCCGGTTCTTGACCACGGCGCCCGGCTCGACGACCAGCCGGTCGGAGACGGCGGCGTTGACGAGCCACCACACGACGGTCGGGCCGGCCGGGATCGTCCACGTGCCGCGGTGGGCGTAGAAGTAGGCGAAGAGGGCCTCGAAGTCGTTGCCCAAAAACGAGTTGCTCCCGGTGACGGTGTAGGGCACCGGCGTGTTGAGGTAGCCCACGGCGTACGAGCCCGAGACGACGACGTCGTTGAGCGAGAGCCCGCCCTCGTCCCACACGTCGTACACCCTGGCGCCGACGAACTCCGCCGGTTGCGCCTCGACGGCCAGCCGGACGCTCGCGATCGTGACCCCGTCGAGCGCGGCCGTCCCGCCCTCGACCAGCTCGACGGCCCGGTCGGCGAACTCGACCGTCGTGTTCGTGAGCGTCGCCGTGGCGCCGTCCTCGACGCGGATGCGCTGCCACGCGCTCCGCCCCGGGGCCTCGGCGTTCGCGGTGAACGTGGCGCCGGTCGCCGCGAGCGCGCCCTCCACGACGAGCGACCGGCCGCCGTTGAACCGGACCTCGACGCCGCCCTGGACCGTGAGGGTGGCCCCGCTGGCGACGGTCACGTTGTTCGTGACGACGTAGGGCGAGCCGGCCGGGCCCCAGGTCGTGTTCGAGCTGATCGTGCCGGAGACGTCGGTCTGGGCGGCGGCCGGGGCGGCGAGGAGCAGCGCCAGCGCGAGGCAGAGCGGACGGGACATGGAGGCGTCGGGCGGGGTCGGTAGGCGTCGGGGGCGTGGTGGGAGGTGTGGTGGGAAGGGGCCCTGGCAAGAGCCCTACTGGTTGCCGGACCGCGGCGGCGGCGGCGGGTCGGGGATGGGCGTGACCGTCGGCGGCGGGACCTCGGACGTCGGCTGGCGGGCCTCCTCGGTGGGCGTCGAGCGCGTCCCGATCGTGGTCCCGAGCGTCTGGAGCCGGAGGCCGACGAGGTCGGGCACGCCGAGGCCGGCGGCCGACGAGAGCGCCCGGGCGG
>CAZDFV010000261.1:0-4855 GCA_964504495.1 uncultured Rhodothermales bacterium | reverse complement strand
ACCTCCTCTCGAACGCCGTGAAGTTCACCGAGGACGGGAGCGTCTGCGTCCGGGTCTCGGCCGCCCCGCCCGACGTCGCCGCCGGGGGCCGGGTCGAGCTCCGGTTCGCCGTCGAGGACACGGGCATCGGGATCGCCCCCGACAAGCTGTCGGCCGTGTTCGAGAGCTTCACCCAGGCCGACGCCTCGACGACCCGCCAGTTCGGGGGGACGGGGCTGGGCCTCGCCATCAGCCGCCGGCTGGCGGAAGCCATGGGCGGGGCGCTCACGGCCGAGAGCGAGCTCGGCGTGGGCTCGACGTTCGCGTTCACCGTCGACGTCGAGGTGGCCCCGGCCGAGCGCCGGGTGTACCTCCAGTGCGACCAGCCCGTCCTCGACGGCCGGCGCGTCCTCGTCGTCGACGACAACGCGGTCAACCGGGAGATCCTCGTGCGGCTGGCCGTCCGGTGGGGGATGGGCGTCGAGGCCGTCGCGTCGGGGCCGGAGGCCGTCGCCGAAGCGGGCCGGGCCGCGAGCGCCGGGGCCCCCTACGACCTCGTGCTCCTCGACATGCAGATGCCTGGGATGGACGGGCTCGACGTGGCCCGGGCACTCCAGGCCCGGTCGGGCCCGCGGACGACCGTCGTCATGCTCACGTCGGTCGCCCGCGACGCCGACCTCCGCGACCGGGCGGCGGCGGCCGGCGTCCGCACCGTCCTCTACAAGCCGATCAAGCCGGCCCAGCTCCACGCGGCCCTCTCGGAGTCGTTCCAGGACGCCCCGGCACCGGCCCGCGCGCCGGCCCCCGCGCCCCCCCCGGCGCCCCCCCCGCCCGACGAGACGCGCGGGAGCCCGCCGCTCCGGGTGCTCCTAGCCGAGGACAACGCGGTCAACCAGAAGGTGGCCCTCCGACTCCTCTCGCGTCTCGGGCTCTCGGCCGACGTCGCCGCCAACGGGGCCGAGGCCGTCGAGGCCGTCCGCCAGCGGGCCGCCCTCGGCCAGCCGTACGACGTCGTCCTCATGGACGTCCAGATGCCGGAGATGGACGGGCTCGAGGCGACCCGCCGGATTCGGGCCGGCGACCTCAGCGCCCAGCCCCACGTCGTCGCGCTCACGGCCAACGCCATGCAGGGCGACCGCGAGGCGTGCCTCGCGGCCGGGTGCGACGACTACCTCGCCAAGCCGGTCCGCCTCGACGACCTCGCCGCCGCCCTCGAGCGCCGGCCGGCTGCCGTCGCCGCCTGACGGGCCGGCGGCGCCCTCCGCTAGTCGGCTACTCGACGACCTGGAGCCGGGCGAAGGCCAGCTTCAGCTTTTTCTGCCCGACCGACTGGAAAAAGACCGTCGCCGCCGCCCGCTCACCGGCCCCCTCGACGGCGAGCACCTTCCCGTTCCCGAACGACGCGTGGTGGACGCGGACGCCGGGGACGATCTGGACCTCGCCCTCGTCGTAGACCACCTCGCGCTCACCCGCGGCCGGGACCGTCTTCGTGCGACGCCGCTTTCCGTCGTTCGGGCGGAGCGACTGCTTCCAATAATCCGGGTCCATCGAGCCGTAGCGGCCCGTCCCCCCCTCGGACGGCTCGAACCGGCCGGACCGCGCCTGGAACCGCCCGCCCGACTCGGTCCGCAACAGGTCGTCGCCGTCGAGCTCGTCGAGGAACCGGGACCGGACGCTCTGCTGCTGGTCGCCGTAGCGGTACCGGCTCCGGGCGTACGTCAAGAACAGCGCCTCCTCCGCCCGCGTCACGCCGACGTAGAGGAGCCGCCGTTCTTCTTCTAGCTCCGTCGGGTCCTGGGCGGCCTTGGCGAGCGGGAAGAGCCCTTCTTCGAGGCCGGTCACGAACACGACCTTGTACTCGAGCCCCTTCGAGGCGTGGAGCGTCATGAGCGTGACCCGGTTCTCGTCGTCCGAGAGCCGGTCGACGTCGGCGACGAGCGAGACCTCTTGCAGGAACTCGCTCAGCGTGCGCGGCTCGCCGGATACGTCGCCCCCGGCGAACTCGGCGACGGCGTTGAGGAGCTCGTGGACGTTCTCGAGCCGGGCCAGGGCCTCGGGCGTGTTCTGGTCGCGGAGCGACTGGAGCAGCCCGGTCTCCTGGATCAGCTCGCGCGCCAGCTCGTCGGCCGGCGCGCTGGCGGCCTTCGAGGCGAACCGGGAGACGAGGAAGCCGAACCCCTCGACGGCCTTGGCGGCCCGGGGCGAGAGCCCGGCGCCCTCCGGGTCCTGGACGGCCTGCCACAGCGCCACCCGGTGCTCGGTCGCGTAGTCGCGGAGCTGCTGGGTCGTCTTCCCCCCGATCCCCCGCGTCGGCGTGTTGATGACGCGCAAGATGCTCGCCTCGTCGGTCGGGTTGACGGCCAGGCGGAGGTAGGCGAGCGCGTCCTTGATCTCGCGGCGCTGGTAGAACGAGACGCCGCCGACGAGCCGGTACGGGATCCCGCCCCGCCGGAGGGCTTCTTCGATGGACCGCGACTGCGCGTTCGTCCGGTAGAGGACGGCCACGTCGCTCCACGAGATGCCCGTCCGACTGCGGATGTCGCGGATCGTCCGCTCGACCTTCTGGGCCTCGTCGCGCTCCGACAGCGACTCCATCAGGACGACGGGGTCGCCCTCGACGTTGTCGGTCCAGAGCTTCTTGTCGAGCTGGCGGCTGTTCCCCTTGATCACGGCGTCCGCCAGCCGGACGATCCGCTGCGTGGACCGGTAGTTCTGCTCCAGCTGGACGGTCGTGGCCTCGGGGTAGTCTTTTTGGAACGAGAGGATGTTCTGGATGTCGGCGCCCCGGAAGGCGTAGATGCTCTGGGCATCGTCCCCGACCACGCACAGATTCCGGTGCTCGGCGGCGAGGAGCTTGGCGAGGACGTACTGCGTCCGGTTCGTGTCCTGGTACTCGTCGATGTGGATGAATCGCCAGCGCCGCTGGTACTCCCTGAGCGTGTCCGGGTGCTGCTCGAACAGGCGGATGGGCCAGCCGAGGAGGTCGTCGAAGTCCATCGCGTTCGCCTTGCGGAGCGCCGCGGTGTACGGGCCGTACAGCTTCGCCGCAGCCTCCGTAAATGGGTCGGCCGCGAGCCGGGCGTACTCGTCGGGCCCGACCATGCTGTTCTTGGCCCCCGAGAGCGCGGCCCGGACCGACCGCGGCGTGACCCGCTTGGGGTCGACGCCGTAGCGCGTCATGAGCTCCTTGATGAGCCGCTCGGTGTCGTCCGAGTCGTAGATCGTGAAGTCGCGCGAGAACCCGATCTTGTCGGCCTCGCGGCGGAGGACGCGGGCGAAGACGCTGTGGAAGGTGCCCATCCACATCCCCTTGGCCTCGGGCCCGACGAGCGCCCCGACGCGGGTCCGCATCTCGCGGGCGGCCTTGTTGGTGAACGTGAGCGCCAGCACCTGGCTCGGCCACGCCTTCTTGGCCGCGAGCAGGTAGGCGATCCGGTGCGTGAGCGTCCGCGTCTTGCCCGACCCGGGCCCGGCGACGATCATGACGGGCCCCTCGACGGCGCGGGCGGCCTCCTGCTGGGCCGGGTTGAGACCGCCGAGGAGGGCCTCGGCCTCCTCCAGGTCGGCGGCGCTGGGCTGGCGGCCGTTCCCGGTGGGCTCGGCGACGCCGGGGGCGGGCTCGGGACGGAGGGCGAACGTCTTCATCGGGTCCGGGGGTCGTCTGTCCGAACCTACGCGGGGGCCCGCCGGGGGGCGGTGAATTGTCCGGCCCGGGCTCTCGCCGGCGAGGACCGCCAGTGGTCGGCCGGGAGGCCCTCCGGCGCGGTCCTCCATCAGCGTCTGTCCCCCCATCTGGATCCCCGCCTGCGCGCTGACAAGGGGACGGTTCCACAATCGACCGCCCTTCTTCCCTACCCGTCGTTCCCGCGGAGGCGGGAGTCCAGGACGCTGGGGGCCCTCTGGCGCTCGCCACTCTGGGTCCCCGCCTCCGCGGGGATGACTCGGGAGAGGGCGCAGAGGCACGGTCATGTGAAAGCCTCCCCCTACCAGCGCCTGCGCGGGGATGACTCAGGGGAGGGGCACGCAGCGTCATCGTGGGGGAGCCTCCGGTCGACGCCCGAGGGGAAACCGGAGGGGCCCTGAACTCTGGGTGAGGGTCGGCGCCCGGCGGATCAGCCGGCACGGCCGCCCGTTCCATTCCAAACTCCCTCTCCCCCTCTCCAGACATGGCAGACGCGAACGGAACCACCAAGGCCGCCCAGATCCCCTACGTCACCCGGCTCGGGATCGACGAGGACAAGCGGCACCGGCTCGTCGAGCTCCTCAACGGGACGCTCGCGGCGACCTCGGACCTCTACTCCCAGACGAAGCAGGCCCACTGGAACGTCAAGGGCAAGGACTTCTACCAGCTCCACCTCCTCTACGACGAGCTGGCGGAGAAGCTGGAGGAGCCGCTCGACCTCGTCGCCGAGCGGATCGTGCTCCTCGGCGGCTACGCCTACGGGACGGTCCGGATGGCGGCCCAGAACAGCATCATCACCCCGTTCCCGGGGACCGACGCCGAGGGCGACACGGACACGTTCAACGACCCGTCGTTCCTCACGACGCTCGCCGACCGCTGGGCCGAGTACGCCGACCACATCCGGGCGGCCAACGAGGAGTCGGACGAGATCGGCGACCCGGGCACGACCGACCTCTACGACCAGATCACGCACATCGCCGACCGCGGGACGTGGTTCGTCGAGGCCCACCTCCAGCGCTACCACGGCGGCCTGAGGGAGCAGGGCCAGGACCCGAGCTAGCCCCGGCGCTCCGTCACGGCGCTCGCCGTTGGCCGACCCGCCCCGCCCCGCTGGCACCGGTCGCCAGCGGGGCGGCGTGCGTCTAGACGGCGGGGCGGCCTACGCGGGGCGGCCCTCGGCGACGGCCTCCGCCA
>CAZDFV010000260.1:0-4904 GCA_964504495.1 uncultured Rhodothermales bacterium | reverse complement strand
CCGCCCCCCGCCTCCGCGGGGGCAGGCAGCGGGCGCGTTGATCGGCCCAAGCCGCCCGCCGTACCTTGGGCCGCCGCGCCCGCCGCCCCTCCCCACCGGCACCGCCCCTCCCATGTCCTCCGAGGCCGACGACGCCCCGCCCTCGAACCGGCGCCCGCCGTCCGGCAACGGGGCCCCCGGCGGCGACCTCCGCTACCGCCGCGTCCTCCTCAAGCTGAGCGGCGAGGCCCTCCTCGGCGACCAGCCGTTCGGGATCGACCACGGCGTGCTCGGCCGGTACGCCCGCGACGTCAAGGAGGCCGTCGACGCCGGGGCCCAGGTGGCCCTCGTGATCGGCGGGGGGAACATCTTCCGCGGCGTCTCGCCCGAGGGCGCGAAGATGTCGAGCCGGGCCCACGCCGACTACATGGGGATGCTAGCGACGATGATCAACGGGATGGCGCTCCAGGACGCCCTCGAGGGCGTCGGGCTCCACACCCGGCTCGTCTCGGCAATCGACATGAACGAGATCGCCGAGCCGTTCATCCGGCGCCGCGCGATCCGCCACCTCGAGAAAGGGCGCGTCGTCGTGTTCGGAGCCGGAACCGGCCACCCGTACTTCTCGACCGACACGGCCGCCGCCCTCCGCGCCGCCGAGATGGACGCCGAGGTCATCCTCAAGGGGACGCGCGTCGACGGCGTCTTTACGGCCGACCCCGAGCGCGACGCCTCGGCCCGCCGGTTCGAGCGGATCTACGGGGCCGAGGTCATCCAGCAGGACCTCCAGGTCATGGACCTCACGGCCGTCACGCTCGCCAAGGAGAGCGGGCTCCCCATCCTCGTCTTCAACATGAACCGGCCGGGCACGTTCGCCCGCGTCTTGCGCGGCGAGCCCGTCGGCACGACGGTCCACTGGGACGCCGCGGCCGAGCCGGTCGTCCTCGCCTAGCCCGCCCCCGCCCGCTGGCGGCCGCCGCCAGCCCCTCCCCCGCTGCCCGCACCGATGATCGACGAATCGCTCCAAGAGGCCCTCGACGAGGCCGAGATGCACATGGACGCCGCGGTCGACCACCTCCGCCACGAGCTCGCGTCGATCCGCGCCGGCCGCGCCAACCCCCAGATGCTCGACGGCGTCCGCGTCGAGGCCTACGGGAGCACGATGCCCCTGAACCAGGTGGCGAACGTGGCTGCGCCCCAGGCCGACCTCCTCACCGTCGCGCCGTACGACAAGAACACGATCGGGGCCATCGAGCGCGGGATCACGAACGCCAACCTCGGCCTGAACCCGACGAACAACGGTCAGCAGATCCTCATCGCCATCCCGCCGCTGACCGAGGAGCGCCGCCGCGACCTCGCGAAGAACGCCCGGGCCAAGGGCGAGGAGGCCAAGATCTCCGTCCGCAACGCGCGCCGCCAGGCGAAGGACCAGATCAAGAAGACGGCCGCCGCCGAGTCGCTCTCCGAGGACATGGAGTACGAGGCCGAGCAGTCGCTCCAGGACCTCACCGACCGCTACGTGTCCCGCGTGGACAAGACGCTGGAGGCCAAGGAGAAGGACATCCTGACCGTCTAGTACCGTGACCACCCCACCCTGTCATCCTGAGGAGCGAAACGACGAAGGATCTCAACGCCGGACGCCCGAGCCCGGACGGCCGGTGGCGTTGGCTCGGAAGGTCGAGTTGAGATCCTTCGCTGCCGCTGGCTACGCCGACCTGGCGGTTCAGGATGACATGGTGAACCGGCCGGAGCACTAAGCCAAGGTCCCGTCCGACGTAACACTGCGCGCTGGCGGTGCGCGTCGCCAGCGGGTGGCGCGGGCGCCGGTCTTCGGCGATCCTTTGGACGCGCACAGGGCGCGGCCGTGTAGATTTGGACCCCCGGAGAGGTGCCCGAGTGGCTGAAGGGGCGCGCCTGGAAAGCGCGTGTGCCGGTTCCCGGTACCGAGGGTTCGAATCCCTCTCTCTCCGCCCCGCCCCGCTGCCTGCCCCCGCGCAGGCGGGGGGCCGTCGCCGCCAGCGGGGCGTTCTCGTCTGGAGCCCGCCGCCCGATGCCCGTCCGACAGGAGATCGCCCACGGCCCGGTCGAGGGCGTCCGCGTGGGGCGCTTCGACCGGGGGATCAATACGACGGCCATCGTCTACCGCGTCGGCGGGACCGTGATCGACACGGGGCCGCCGAACCAGTGGCGGGCCGTCCGCGACTGGCTCGACCGGCGGCCGCCCGAGCGGCTCCTCCTCACGCACCACCACGAGGACCATGCGGGGAACGCGGGACGGATCGCGACGCGCTACGGGCTGGTGCCGCTCGCGCCCGCGGCCTCGCGCGCCCGGCTGGCGGACGGGTTCGGCACGCCGCCCATCCAGCGCGTCGTGTGGGGGCGGATGCGTCCGGTCGAGACGGCGCCGCTCCCCGACCGCGTCGAGATGCCCGAGGGCGGGGCGCTCGTCCCGGTCCCGGCGCCCGGGCACGCGGACGACATGACGTGCCTCCTGTGGCCCGAGCGTGGCCTCCTGTTCTCGGCCGACCTCTACCTCTCGCGCCGGCTCACCCACCTCCGGGCCGACGAGGACTTGGGGACGCTGATGCGGAGCCTCGCCGCCGTCCTCCGGCTCGACGTCGATGTCGTCCTCTGCGCGCACCGCGGCGTGGTCGAGGACGGGCACCGGGCGCTCGCTGACAAGCTGGACACCCTCGCCGCCCTCTGTGCCGACGCCCGCGCGCTCCGCCAGCAGGGCGTCGGGCTGAAGGAAGCCACGCGACGGCTGCTCGGGCCGGAGGACGCCGTCTCCTACGCGAGCGCGTTCGACATCAGCAAGCGGAACCTCGTCCGCCAGGCGGCCCGCGTCGATCTGGCTGGGGTGGCGGCGTAGCGGCTGGCGGCCGTCGCCAGCGGGACTGCAAGCGGAGTCGGACGGCGTGCCTGGAGCGCCCTCCCCCCGCCCGGCGGGAGGGGGAGGTCTTCGTTGGGACGGGTGACCCTTTGCGCCTCTCGGGTGGATGACGGAAGTCCGTGAGCCGCCGTCCGTCCATGTCAAGTCCTCTCTCCCGTGGGGCAGGGCTGCGAGGTTCTCAGGAGCAGGTCGTATCGCAGAGCAGATACGGCCAGTCATCCCCGCGCAGGCGGGGATCCAGAGCTCACGCGCACGGTGCTCGGCCGGCCTGGATTCCCGCGGGGGGAATGACTGGGTATGTTTGTCCGCTAGTCAGTGCAGAGCACCGCAGACGTAGCGGCGCCGCTCCATCGGTGAGGAGCCTGCGTGTGAACGACAGGCTGCCGACGTGTAAGCCAGGACAGACGGGGACTCCATCCGTGCTGCTGGCGGAGGCTGCCGCCAGCCGGGCGAGGAAGCGCGCGGCGTCTTCGCCCGGTCGTCACCGAGCCCGCGTACGGGCGGAGGGGCCCCGGCCGTAGTGTGGGAGTCTTGGGACCGAACAAGGCGGCCGTCATGGGCCGCCACTTCCAGGCTCCCCCGAGAGGGGACCGACCCGCGAGACGGGACCGGCGAGCGTGGACCGACCAGGGCCTCTAGCGAGGCCGTCCCCCGCTCACCGTTCGAGGCCGACGGCCTCCCCCCGACCCGCCGCCCCGCGGCTTCTCGCAGTGACGTTCTCCGACCTCCCCCTCCGCCCCGAGCTCCAAGAGACCGTGGCCGGCCTCGGCTACGAGGCCCCCACGCCGATCCAGGCCGAGCTCATCCCCGTCCTCCTCGACGGCCGCGACGCGATCGGCCAGGCCCGCACCGGGACCGGCAAGACGGCCGCGTTTGCGCTCCCCCTCCTCCACCGGCTCGCCGAGAGCGACGCGCGCGGCACGGTCCGCGCCCTCGTCCTCGCGCCGACGCGCGAGCTGGCGGTCCAGGTGTCGAGCGCGGTCTACACCTACGGCCAAGCCCTCGGCGTGCGGACGCTCCCGATCACGGGCGGCCAGCCGTACCACAAGCAGACGCGGCGGCTCCGCCAGGGCGTCGACGTCGTCGTCGCCACGCCGGGCCGGCTCGTGGACCTCTTGAACCAGGGGGCGATCGACCTCTCGGCCGTCGAGACCGTCGTCCTTGACGAGGCCGACGAGATGCTCTCGATGGGCTTCGCCGACGACCTGGAGGCGATCCTCGCCGCGACGCCCGACGCGCGCCAGACGGCGTTCCTCTCGGCCACGCTCCCGCCCCGCATCCGCCAGCTCGCCGGGTCCACGCTCCGTGACCCCGCGACGATCACCGTGGCCGGGGGCGACCGGACGGCCGCCGACATCGCGCAGCGGGCCTACCTCGTCAACGGCCGCGACAAGCTGGCGGCCATCGTCCGCCTGTTGGAGACGGAGGAGGTCACGAGCGCGCTCGCCTTCGTCAAGACGCGCGTGGCGACGACGGCGCTCGCGGCCGACCTCTCGGCGGCCGGCTACGCCGCCGAGCCCATCTCGGGCGAGCTCAGCCAGGGCCAGCGGACGGCCGTGCTCGGGCGGTTCCGGTCGGGCCGCGTCCGCATCCTCGTCGCCACCGACGTGGCGGCGCGCGGGCTCGACATCGACCACGTCTCGCACGTCCTCAACGTGGACCTCCCCATCGACACCGAGGCCTACGTCCACCGCGTCGGGCGGACGGGCCGGGCCGGGCGCGAGGGGACGGCGCTCTCGCTCGTCACGCCGGGCGAGCGCGGGCTGCTCCGCCGGATCGAGCGGTACGCCAAGCGCGACATCCCCTTTTCCGAGCTCCCGACCATCGCCGACGTCGAGGCCGCTCGGTCCGCCCGGCTGGCGGACGCCGTGGGCACCGCGCTCGACGGGGCCACGGACGCCGACCGTCGGCTCGTCCTCGACCTCGTCACGTCGGGCGAGGACCCGATGCGGGTCGCCGCCGCGGCGCTCGCCGTGGCGCGTGGGGCCCGGAACGAGGCGCCGCTCACGCCCATCCGCGAGGCGCGCGCCGACCG
>CAZDFV010000259.1:0-4927 GCA_964504495.1 uncultured Rhodothermales bacterium | reverse complement strand
CGCGGTCCGCGAGCATCACGTCGGCGGCGGCGAGCACGATGAGCGCGACGACCGCAATCGCGTAGGGCCGTAGCGCGACGCTCGCGGCGACCGCCGGACCCGCGTTGCCGCCGGCCGCGCCGGCCCTGGACCTGGGCGTGCCGCGGGCGGCGCCGGCCGAGGGCGGGCTCGAGGCCCCGGTCGCCTACGCTGCGCGCGACTCGCTCCGGATCGTGCTCGCCCCCCGCGACTCGCTTGCCGGAGGCGAGGCGCCCGAGGACGTCGTCGCCCTGTACGGGGAGACGCGGGCGACGTACGAGACGGCCACGATCCAGGCCGCCCAGCTCCGCTACCAGGCCGCCGCGGAGACGATCGACGCCGAGCCATTAGCGTCGGACTCCGGCGCCGTGGGCCTGCCGCAGTTCGCGGACGGCGAGGAGTCGTTTACCGGCCGCCGGTTCACGTACAACTTGAAGACCCGGCGGGGCCGGGTCGTCCGCGCGCGGACGCAGATCCAGGACGGGTACCTGTTGGGCGGCGTCCTCAAGCAGCAGGACGCCCACGTCGTCTTCGCCGAGGACGTGGCGTACACGACGTGCAGTCTCGACCACCCCCACTACGCCGTCGAGGCCGGGCGAATGAAAGTAGTCGACGGCGAGCGCGTCTACACCGGGCCCATCCAGCTCAAGCTGCTCGGGATCCCGATGCCCGTGTTCCTCCCGTTCGGGTACATCCCGACGGCCGAGGGGCGGCGGAGCGGGCCCCTCCCGGTGACGTACGGGCAGGAGTCGGGGTACGGACTCTACCTCGGCAACCTCGGGTGGTACTGGGCCGGGACCGAGTACCTCGACGGGCAGGTGGCGGGGAAGGTGGGGACGCAGGGGTCGTTCGAGGTCCGCGGGAGCGTCCGGTACAACAAGCGGTACGCCTACGGCGGCGAGGTCGGGCTGAGCTACGGGCGGCTCCGGTCGGGCGAGCCGACCGACCCGACGTTCGCGCTCTCGACGCCGGTCGGCGTCCGGTGGAGCCACAACCAGACGTTCCCGGGCGGCCAGCGGCTCACGGCGTCGGTCAACATCGACTCGCGGAGCCGGCGGGCCGTGGCCGAGGACGTGAGCACGCAGATCTCGCAGTCCACGTCGTCGTCGGTGTCGTACCAGCAGGCGTGGCCGTCGGTCGGGCGGTCGCTGAACGTCTCGGGCCGGGTGTTCCAGAACTTCGCCGGGGCCGGCTCGACGACGCTCAACCTCCCGACGCTCTCGTTCCGCCAGCAGCGGGAGTTCCCGTTCCGGCGCGGCCGCGACGACCGGTGGTACGAGAAGGTCAGCGTGAGCTACGACGCCCGGGCCACGAACGCCTTCCAGTACACGCCCTACGCCGACTCCCTCGACGTCTCGCCGCTGGCGGCCCTGTTCAGCCGGGACGCCTTCGTCGAGGGGACGTGCGACCCGGACGCCCCCGACGGCGCCTGCGACCGGCAGCGGTTCGACTACGAGGTGGTCCAGACGGTCCCCGTCCAGGCCAACTTCTCGGTCCCCCGGTTCAACCTCACGTTCGGGCCCTCGCTGAACTACACCGAGACGTGGGCGGGCGACCGGGCGCTGCGGACGGTCGAGGACGGCGCGGTCGTCCGGTCGCAGGAGCCCGGCTTCACGGCCGTCCGCCGGTTCGAGGCGCGGGCGTCGGTGGCGACGGAGTTTTTCGGGACGTTCCCCGTCCGCGTCGGGCGCGTCGACGGGCTCCGGCACGTGGTCCGGCCCCGGGCCTCGCTCTCGTTCGAGCCCGACTACAGCGGGCTCGGGTTCGTCCGCGAGGTCGAGGACCCCGAGACGGGCCGGGTCGAGCGGTACGCGATCCACCCGACGATCCCCGTCGGCCCGACGCGGACGCTCTCGTTCAGCGTCGACAACGCGTTCCTGGCGCGGACGGCCCGCGTCGACTCGACGGGCGAGGTGCAGCGGGAGACGAGCCAGATCCTCGACCTCGGGCTCTCGGGCGGGTACAACTTCGCCGCCGAGGCCGAGCCGTGGCGGAACCTCAACGCCCGGGCGACGAGCGAGGTGTTCGGGGTCCGGGCGGCGGGGAACGCGACGTACTCGTTCTACGCCGACGACGTCCGCGACGAGGCCGGGAACCTCGTGACGTACCTGTCCGAGACCGGCCGGCCGGTCCGGCTGACGTCGGCGGGGCTCCGGCTGAGCCGGTCGTTCCAGTCGGGCCGCGGGCGAGGCGCGGACGTCCGCCCGGTCATGGCCGCCCCGCCCGGGGCCGTCTATGACCCGGCCCAGGTCGGCCCGCAGAGCGCGACGGTCGGGTTCCTGGACTACTCGGCCCCGTGGTCGTTCTCCCTCGACGTGACCGTCGCACACCGCCCGGGCGCGGCGACCCCGACGACGGCCACGCTCAACGTGAACCAGTTCAACGCCCGCCTCACGCCGGGCTGGTCGGTGACGGGGAGCACGGGGCTCGACCTCGTCTCGCTCGAGCCGACGGTGACACGGCTGGGGTTCCGGCGCGACCTCCACTGCTGGGAGATGGCCGTGAACTGGCAGCCCATCGGGCGCGTCAAGGCGTTCTCGGTCTCGCTCTACGTCAAGAGCGGGTACCTCCGCGACTTCCTCCGGCTCGACGTGCCCCGGTCGGTCAGCCGGGCGCTCCCGCTCGGGGCGGCGCAGATCCCGGGCCTCTAGCGCCCGGCGGCGGCCCGGCGGCGCTCCAAAGGGGCGTCCGGTTCAGGGGGCCACCTACGGACCGGGCGGCGGCGGCACGTATCTTGCCGCCCCCAGGACGCACCCCACTGCGCTCCGTGTCCGCCCCCGCCATCGCCCTCCCCGCCCCCCTCCGCGCCGCCGTCGACGCGCACCAGCAGCGCCGTGAGAAGACGACGGCCGACCGCTCGCTCGCGCGCCGGCTCCAGGCGGGCGTGGCCGAGGCCGGGCTCGACGTCGGCGGGCTGGCGTTCTACGTCCACGACGGGGCCGTCTCGATGTACGGGACGGTCCGGGACGCCGAGGCCCGGGAGGCCCTGCTGGCGGTCGTGACGACCCAGCCCGGCGTCCGCCGCGTGGTCGACCACCTCCGGTTCGCGGAGGCCTAGGCGCCGACGATCTCGTCGAGGTCCGCCAGCGCGTCGAGGAGGTCGCGCGTCGGGACCGTCGTCGGGAGGACCGGGCGCCGGCCGGAGAGCCCGACGCTGGCCCACACGTCGAACGTGTCCCGGGCGAGCACGTCGGTCCGCAGCCGGACCCCGTGGCGGTCGAGGACGGGCCCGACCTCGTCGATCCGGTCGCGGAGGTCCTCCAGCGTCGAGCGGTAGGCGTGCTCGAC
This sequence comes from uncultured Rhodothermales bacterium, assembly GCA_964504495.1. Taxonomy (GTDB): domain Bacteria; phylum Bacteroidota; class Rhodothermia; order Rhodothermales; family Rubricoccaceae; genus Rubrivirga. The sequence goes on along the minus strand of CAZDFV010000259.1, from coordinate 1,621 downwards.
GACCTCCTTCCGGTCGGCGAACGAGAACACGTTCGTGAAGAACATCCGGTAGTCGTCCTTCGACGGCTCGAACAGGACGAGGTCGGCGCTCCCGTAGCGGTGCTCGTAGGCCGCCATGCCCGTCCCCATCCGGCTGTGGATCATCGTCCGGAACGTCTGGGACATCACGCCCGGGAGCCCCCGGTCGACGAGCCGACCGCGCCGCATGGCCCCCGACTCGACCGCCCGCGCCGTGTCGACGGGGACGATCGGGTTGACGCAGAGCACGAGCCCGGCCCCCCGGTCGAACGCGACCGAGGCGTGGACCGTCTTGTTCAGGACGCCGTCGACGTAGTGGCGCCCGCCGATCTCGACGGGGGGGTACAGCCCGGGGAGCGCCGTCGAGGCCTGGACGGCGAGCGAGATCGGGACCCGGTCGCGGCCGGGCTCCCCGAACACAACGGCCGCGCTCGAGTCGAGGTCGGTCGCGACGACGTACAGTTCGTTCTCCAGCTCGGTGAACCGGTCCGTCCGGCCCGGCGCGGCGAACGTGGCCGCGAGAAAGTCCCGGAGCGGGCGGTTGTCGAAGACGCCGACGGGGACCGCCCGGGCCAGCCGGCTCACGAGAGCCGAGACGAGCCCCGTCGGCCGGGCCGGGTCGAGGAGCGCGTCGCGGACGGCGTCGGCGACGAGGGCGGGGACGCGCGCCCCGCGCCGGAGGTACTCCCCGAACGCCGGCGAGAGGAACAGCTCGGGCCGGAACGGGTGCTCGCCCGGCTCCTCCCCGACGACCGACCGGACCAACTGGGCCGTCGTGATCCCGTTCGCGAGCGAGGCCCCGACGAACGCCCCCGACGAGACGCCGACGGTGACCGGGACGGCGTTGAAGTCGAGCCCGTCGAGCGCGTCGTCGAGCGCGCGGAGCACGCCGATCTCGTAGATGGCGCCCTCGGGGCCGCCGCCGGCGAGGGCGAGCCCGACGGTGCCGGTCTGGCGGTGGTTGTCGGTGACGTGCATGGCGGAAGCGCTTTCGGGGGGGCGTCAGGATAACGCATGACGCAGTGCGGCAGTCTCCAGGCATTCCCTGGTCTCCCGGCGGCCCCGGTCCGCTGGCGGCCCGCCCGGCCGGGCCCGGCGCAACTGCGCGCCCCCGGGGCCGTAGCTTTTCGGCACCCCCACCGCGCCCCCGATGTCCACGCGCCAACGCCGACGGTCCCGGCCGGACGAGGCCGAGCAGTACGACGACGAGTTCGGCTTCGTCACCGACGACGACATCGAGGCCTACATGGCCGAGCAGGAGCTCGAGGAGGAGACCGAGGCCGAGGCCGGGTTCTGGAACCTCCAGACGGCCTCGGGGATGGGGCTCATCGGGCTCGGCGCGCTCTACAGCCTCCAGCTCCTCAACCTCCTCCCGTTCGGGAGCGAGGTCCTGTTCGAGCTCGTCCAGATCCTCCCGGTCTTCGCCGCCGTCCTCATCATGCTGACCGGGTTCGGCGTGCTCTCGTGGAGCCCGGCCGCCCGCCGCCGCCGGAAGGCCCGGGAGCGCGCTGCCCGGCGCCGCAAGAAGGCCCGGGAGCGGGCCGCCCGGCGCGAGCCGTCCGCGCGGAAGACGGTCGGCGGCGGGCCATGAACGCGCGGATCC
>CAZDFV010000258.1:0-4941 GCA_964504495.1 uncultured Rhodothermales bacterium | reverse complement strand
CGCTCGAGGCGGCCGGCTCGCGCCTAGCCGTCCGGCGGGGCCCGAGCCTCGGGGCGATCCGCGCCGTCCTCGCCGAGACCGGAGCCGACGCCGTCTACGCCGTCGCCAGCCTGGAGCCGGCGGCCCGCCGCCGCGACGTCGAGGTCGCCCGGCGGCTCCGGGCCTCCGGCGTCGAGGTCCGCTTTTTCTCGGGCCGGCTCCTCCACGACCCCGGCCAGATCCAGACCGGCTCGGGCGGGCCGTACCGGGTCTATGGGCCGTTCTGGCGGAAGTTCAAGGCCGAGGTCGAGGTCGGCGCCCCGCTCCCGCAACCGGACCTGGACGGCGCCGCGCCCGAGACGTGGCCCGAGTCCCTCCCGCTCGACGATCTCGCCCTCGACGCCCGCGACCAGGACGGCGTGGACTGGGCCGGCCCCATGCGCGAGGCGTGGGCGCCGGGCGAGGACAGGGCGCACGACCGGCTCTCCGCGTTCCTCGACGAGCGGCTCGGCGGCTACGTCGAGGGACGGAACCAGCCGGCCGTCATGGGCACCTCGTCCATCGAGCCGCACCTCCGGTGGGGCGAGATCAGCCCGCGCGAGGTGTGGGCCGCCGCCCGCGACCGGGCGGACGAAGCGGGCGCGGAGGCCGTCGAGAAGTTCCTCTCCGAGATCGCCTGGCGCGAGTTCTCGTACCACGTCCTCCACCACTACCCCGAGAGCCCGACGGCGCCCCTGAACCCGGCCTACCTCGCCTTCCCCCACCGCGACGACCCGGAGGGCCTGCTCGCCTGGCGCCGCGGTCGGACCGGCTACCCCTACGTCGACGCCGGGATGCGCGAGCTGTGGGCGCTCGGGTGGATGCACAACCGGGTGCGGATGGCCGTCGCCTCGTTTTTGACGAAGGACCTCCTGATCCGGTGGCAGGAGGGCGCGCGGCACTTCTGGGACACGCTCTGCGGGGCCGACCTCGCCAACAACACGATGGGCTGGCAGTGGGCCGCCGGCTCCGGCGCCGACGCGCAGCCGTTCTTCCGGATCTTCAACCCGCTCAGCCAGAGCCGGAAGCACGACCCCGACGGCGACTACATCCGCCGCTGGGTGCCCGAGCTGGCGGACCTCCCGACCCGGCACCTCCACGCCCCCTGGGAGGCGCCAGCCGACGTGCTCCGCGAGGCCGGCGTCGTGCTCGGCGAGACGTACCCGCGCCCGATCGTGGACCACGCCGAGGCCCGCGACCGGGCCCTCGCCGCGCTCGGAGAGATGCGGGAGGCCGGCTGACGGCCCCCGTCGCCCGAACGCACCGCTGGCGGAAGCTGCCGCCAGCGGAGCGGGCCGGTGGGAACGCGGAAACTTCACAACCCCCACCCGTTGGACGCAGGCCGGCCGTGCCGTACCGTCGGCCCGCCTTCGCGACGGTGGGTGTCTGCCCGCCGCGCGTCACCCGCCGCCGGGCGACCGGCCCCCCGATGCGCACGCTCGCGCTCCCCCTGCTCCTGCTCTCCGCCCTCCCCCCGCTGGCGACGGCCACCAGCGCGCAGGGGGCCGCCCCGTTCGCCCCCGGCTACGTCGTCAGCGCCGAGGGCGACACGCTCCGGGGTGAGGTCCAGGCGTCCATCGACCTGACGGCGGCCCGCGAGGTCGTCTTCCGGCCGGGCCCCGACGTCGACCCGCAGACGTTCACCCCGGAGACCGCCCTCGGCTACGGGGACGGCGACGGCCGCCGCTACGTCGCGCGGACAGTCGCGCCGGAGTTCGAGGGCGAGGAGGCCGGGTACTTCCTCCAGGTCCTCGTCGACGGCCGGCTCGACCTGTTCCGGCTCGCAGTCGGCCCGGACGACGACCGCTACTTCGTCCAGGGTGAGGGGGCCGAGCCCGTCGGGCTCTACGTCACACGGGATCTGGTCTACTCCACGCAGGGACGGGGTGCGGGCCGGCGGGGCACCTATGAGGCGGTCCAGCGGCCCTACCGGACGTCTCTCGCGCGGGCGTTCTACGGGTGCCCCGAAGCCCAGGCGGAGACGGTCGACCTCGACCTCCGCCAGCGCGACCTCGTCCGGGCCGTCGTGGCCTTCAACGAATGCGTCGGGGCGCCGGCCACCGTCGCCACGGCCCAGGCCACGCGCGAGCGCGACGAGCTCGCATGGAGCGTGACGCCCCGTTTGGGGGCCGGGGCCGTCTACGTAAGCGACGACGGCCCGAACGGCTGGCGGGCCACCCCACAAAGCGCTCCGTACGTGGGCGCCCTTGTGGAGGCCACGCTCCTCGACCTCCCGGGCCGGACGTCGATCTCCATCGAGGGGTCGCTCCAGCAGAAGGGACGGACGCCCGAGGGGTTCGTCTTCCCGAACGCCCCCCGCGTCCTTCCCGAGGACGTGCTCGGGACGACCTACGCCACCGTCGCTTACGGCTTCCGCTATGCGCACACGCCGTGGCCTGTGGCACCGTACGTCGGGCTCGGGTTCCTGAACGGGTTCATCCTCGACGCCCCAGAGCCCTCCGGCAACGTGTTCTTCCGGGTCGAGCCCCCCACGACGGAGGCCGGCGTGTGGGCCGAGGTCGGCGCGGAGGTCCCGCTCGCGGGGGGCCCGCTGACGCTCGGGCTCCGCGCGGAGCGCACCGCTCTCGCCAGCGCGTCCCCTCTTGCAGCCTTCACAGGCGGGCCGCAGACGGTCATCTCGAACGCCGGAACGGCGTACAACACGACGCTCACGGTCACCGTCGGCAAGCGGTTCGGGCGGTAGTCACGCGCCCGGCCCGGCCGCCAGCGCGCGGCGGAGGACCGGGCGGAGCAGGTCCGGCCGCGCCGCGAGCGCCGGGGCCACGGCCACGATCCGCCCCCCGGTCTCCCGGTTGTGGAGGAGGGTTGCGCACGGGTACCGCTCGGCGCGGGCCCCCACGGAGAGCGGGTCGCGCCGCCGCGTGAGCGCGAGCGGCCGGAACGACCACGGCGCCCGGACGGTCCAGTCGGTAAAGACCGTCCCGACCCCGACGTCGGGGTCGAGCGTGGCGCCGCGCGCGTCCAGCACGCTGCGGCACGGAACGCCGATGCCGAACAGGCCGCGGGCGTGCTCCCACGCGGGGAAGAGGGGCCCCTCGCCCCAATAGACCGTCCCTCCGGGAAGGTCGGGCGCCTCAGCCCAGCCCCCGCCCTCGCGGACTTGCCACCGGAGGAGCCGGGCGTGGCCGCCCATCTGGGCGCCCCCGTGGTATGGCGCCTCGATGTCGAGGTCAGCGGCCGCCGGACCGAGCAGGAGGAGCGCCCCGCCCCGGTCCAGGAACGCCGCCAGCGCGTCGGGCACGGACGCGCCGGCCTCCGTCCGGTACGGGACGGCGTTCCCCGCGACCGCGAGCACGTCGCCGCGCCCGAGCCCGTCGATGTCGCCCGGGCCGACCGACTCCGCTGGGCCGACGGCCTCCGCGACCACGCCGAGCGCCTCGGGGGGGCGGCTGGCGGGCTCGCTCAACCACCGCAGCCGCTCGACGCCGGCCGCCGCCGGGGCGTCCGGGGCCGGCGCAAACGCGACGCGGACCGTGTGCCGGCCGCCGGCGGGGACGGGGACCTGGATGAGCGTGGCGCCCTCGTCGTCGTCCCACGTCGGCTCGACGGGGGCCCCGTCGACCGCTGCGGCGTCGGCTGCGAGGTGGGGGGGGATGCAGAGGTCGAGCACCTCGACGCGCGTCCCGTCGAGGTCGACGTCGAGGCCGTCTCGGGAGAGGCGGAGGGCGAGGCGCCCCTCGACGAGGTCGAGGTCGGCCCCCCACGCGTCCCACGCGCGGGGGGCCGACGGCGAGAGGCGGACGTGGCGCTCGCCCGGCGCGCAGACCTCGAGCCCGACGAGCCCGCGCTGCACGGCGTCGAGGAAGGCGCCCGACCCCGTGATGAAGGCGTGGCCGGCGACGTCGTCCTGGCCCCCGTCCTCGCCGTCGAGGTACTCCTCGCAGAGCCCGGGGAACGTGGGCCGCTCGAACGTGTCGGCGACCTTTTGCAGGACGTGGACGCCGCCGGCCGGGTCGCCGTGGCGGAACCGGGCACGGGCCTCGTGGGCCATCCACCACGGCCAGACCTTCGCGTTGTGGTCGTTCGTGTCGGGGACGTACCGCATCGGCGGGTCGCACGTGACCGTCCCGAACGGGCGCCAGAGCCGGCCGCGGACCTCGGCGAGCGCCCGCGACCGATCCCACGCGCTCCCGATCCGCTCGTTGCACGCGACGGCCGTGTCCGCCAACATGAGCGCTGTGTCGGGGACGCCCCACGCGATGGCGTTGTGGAAGTGGCCGTCGTCGCTCCAGAACGTCTGGTGGACGGCCCGGCGCGCGCGCTCGGCGAGCCGGCGGAGGCGCCCGGCGTCCTCGCGGCCGAGCGCGTCGGCGGCCCGGGCCGCGCGGTCGAGGGCGGCGGCCCAGAGCGCGTTCGAGTAGAGCGTCCGCTGGCCCTCGGGGAGCCGGAGGAACCGGCTGTGGTCCATCCACTCGGTCGAGTCCACGACGAGCCCGTCGCGCTGGCGGCCGATCCAGACCTCGACCCAGGGGAGGAAGGCGTCGGCCATCCGGCTGAGCCAGTCGCGGTCGCCGGTGTGGAGGTAGACGAGCCAGACGAGCGACAGCACCCACCCGAGCCCCTCGGCGCTGCCGCCCTGGCTCGTGTCGTCGGAGACCTTCAGCCCGGCCGGGTCGTGGGCCGCGTGGCGGGCGGCCTCGTAGTCGAGCGTGGCGAGGACGGCCTCGGTCATCCCGGCCGCCAGCCCGCCCGGCCCGAAGCCGGAGCCGAAGTCGCGGCTCCACACGTCGCGCCAGCGGAAGATGTCGCAGACGAGCTTCGAGCCCGGCCCGCCGGGGCGGCCCTCGGCATCGGGCGTCCAGTCGTAGCCGAGCTGGTGGTGCGCGCGGGCGAACGCGACGGCCCGGTCGAGCGCCGGCGCGGGCGACCGGAGGCGGAGGCCGCGCCCGGCGTACCGCCCGG
>CAZDFV010000257.1:0-5026 GCA_964504495.1 uncultured Rhodothermales bacterium | reverse complement strand
CTCCTGGTGGCGCCCGCGCCACGCTTCACCCCGCCTCCCCGGGGGCGCTCGCTAGCTTCGCCGGCTCACCCTGCCGCCCCGCTGACGGCGCCCGCCGACATGGCCGAGACCCTGGAGATCCCCCGCGACCGCGACGCCCCGTCCGAGGCCCCCGCGGTCCCGCCCGCCGCGCCGGCCGGCGCGGCCTACGAGCCCGACGCCGTCGAGCAGAAGTGGTACGCCTTCTGGGAGGAGGGCGGCTTCTTCCGCGCCGACCCGGACGCCGTCCTGGAGGGGGGGAAGCGGCCGTTCGTGATCCCCATGCCGCCGCCGAACGTGACCGGCCGGCTCCACATGGGCCACGCGCTCCAGGACACGGTCCAGGACCTCCTCGTCCGCTACCGCCGGATGCGGGGCGACGAGGCCCTGTGGATCCCGGGGATGGACCACGCGGGCATCGCCACGCAGAACGTCGTCGAGCGCCAGCTCCGCCAGCGGGGCGAGGACCGGAAGGGGATGGGCCGCGAGGCGTTCGTCGAGCGCGTCTGGGACTGGACGCGCGAGTACGGCGGGATCATCCTCCAGCAGAAGCGCCGGCTCGGCGACTCGTGCGACTGGCGGTACGAGCGGTTCACGCTCGACGACGGCCTCTCGCGTGCCGTCCAACACGTGTTCGTCACGCTCCACGAGCAGGGCCTCGTCTACCGCGGCGACTACCTCGTCAACTGGGACCCCGAGAACCAGACGGTCATCTCGAACGAGGAGGTCGACAACGTCGAGCGGCCCGGCCACCTCTGGACCGTCCGCTACCCCGTCGTCGGCGACGACGGCCAGCCGACCGGCGAGCACGTCGACATCGCCACGACGCGGCCGGAGACGATCCCCGCCGACACGGCCGTGGCCGTCCACCCCGACGACGAGCGGTACACGTCGCTCGTCGGGAAGCGGGTCCGCGTGCCGGCCGTCGGCCGGCTGGTGCCGATTATCGCCGACGACTACGTCAAGCCCGAGTTCGGCGCCGGGGCCCTCAAGGTGACGCCGGGCCACGACGAGAACGACTACGCCATCGGGCAGCGGCACGACCTGGAGACCGTCTCGCTGATGAACCTCGACGGGACGCTGAACGACGCGGGCGGGCCGTACGCCGGGCTCGACCGCTCTGAGGCCCGCAAGGCGATTGTCCGCGACCTCGAAGAAAACGGCCAGCTCGTCAAAGTCGAGGACTATCCGCACACCGTTCCCATCTCGTCGCGGTCGAAGGCCGTGATCGAGCCGCTCCTGTCGCCGCAGTGGTACGTGGCGATGAGGCCGCTGGCGGAGAAGGCCCTCGCCGTCGTCGACGACGGGACCGTCCGGTTCCACCCCGCGCGCTGGGAGAACGAGTACCGCCGCTGGCTCGACGACATCCGCGACTGGCCCATCTCCCGCCAGCTCTGGTGGGGCCACCGGATCCCGGTGTGGTACCCGGTCGATGAGAACGGCGAGCGCGACGAGGAGAACTTCGTCGTCAGCGTCGAGTCGCCCGGGCCGGACTACGTCCAGGACGAGGACGTCCTCGACACGTGGTTCTCGTCGTGGCTCTGGCCGTTCGCCACGCTCGGATGGCCCGACGAGACCGACGCGCTGAAGGCGTTCTATCCCGGGAGCGTGCTCGTCTCGGGCTACGACATCCTCTTTTTCTGGATCGCCCGGATGATCATGGCCGGGACCCACTTCCTGGGCGAGCCGCCGTACACGGACGTGTTCGTGACGGGCATGATCAAGGACAAGGAGGGCCGGTGGATGTCGAAGTCGCTGGGCAACGGGATCGACCCGCTCGACACCATCGAGCAGTACGGGGCCGACGCCGTCCGCTTCACGCTCGCCAAGCTGTGCGCGCAGGGCCAGGACATCAAGCTGGACCCGACGACGTTCGAGGGCGGCCGGAACTTCGCCAACAAGGTCTGGAACGCGTTCAACGTGTTCGGCCGGTTTCTCGAGACCGGCGACGACGGCCGGCCGACCGCCGACGTGACCCGCCAGCGGGGGTTCTCAGACCTCTCGCTTGTCGAGACGTGGCTGCTCACGCGGCTCGCCGAGACCGTTCACGCCGTCGACGAGGCGCTCGCCAAGTACCGGGTGTCCGAGGCCGCGCAGCTCGTCTACGACTTCGTCTGGCGCGACTTCTGCGACTGGTACCTCGAGCTGGCGAAGCCCGAGCGCGGGCCGGACGGCGAGCTCCGGCCGATGGACGCCGAGACGCTCGCGTTCTCGGTCGAGGTGTTCGACGCGGTCCTCCGGCTGCTCCACCCGTTCATGCCGTTCCTGACGGAGGAGCTGTGGTGGAAGCTCCGCCCCCACGCGCCCCACGACGCCCTCGTCGCCGCGTCGTGGCCCGAGGCCGACGACCTCCACACGGACGTCGAGGAGGAGGCCCTGTTCGAGACCGTCCAGGCCCTCGTCGTCGCCGTCCGCCAGGTCCGGGCGCAGTACAACGTGCCGCCGTCGCGCGAGATCGCCGCGCGCGTCCGCGTGGGCGGGGAGGCGGCGGCGGAGACGGCCCGCGAGATCGACTCGGTCCGCGGCTACATCGAGCGGCTGGCGGGCGTCGGCGACCTCCAGATTGGGACGGACCTGGACAAGCCGCCCGCCAGCGCGGCCGTCGTCGTGGACCGGCACGAGGTCTACGTCCCCCTGGCCGGCATGATCGACCTGGAGCAGGAGCGCGAGCGGCTCCAGAAGGAGATCGACGGGAAGCGCCAGTTCCTCGGGGGCGTCGAGAAAAAGCTCCGCAACGAGGCGTTCGTCACGCGCGCGCCCGCGGCCGTCGTGGCGAAGGAGAAGCGGAAGGCGGAGGACGCCCGGGCCGAGATCGCCGCGCTCGAAGCGAACCTCGCCGACCTCGGTTAACGTTTTGATGGGCTCACCTTGTCATCCTGGGCGCCAGCGAAGAACCTGCCCCCGCGGAGGCGGGGGATCTCAGCGCGGTGCCTCAGTCGCAGGTGCCCTCGCCTCCATCCTGAGAGGTCGGCGTCGAGATCCTTCGTCGCTCCGCTCCTCAGGATGACGGGGTGGGGCGGTCGCGGTAACAGCCGCCCTGCTGCCGTGCGCGCCGGGCGCGCGGCCTTCTGAGCACACCTGCCCCGACGCCCGTGTCCCGCGCTCTCGCCGTGCTGGCGGCCCTGCTCGCCGCCTGCTCCGCCCCCGACCCGATCACGCTCCCACCGGGCCCGTCCGGCGACCCCGCCAGCGGCCCCGCCAGCGACGAGGCGCCGCGCGAGCTCGCCCTGGCGCGCGAGCGGTGGGAGGCGGCCGGGCCCGCCGCCTACGAGATGACGCTCCGGCGGTCGTGCTTCTGCCCGCCTGACTGGCGGGGCCCGTTCCGGGTCACGGTCCGCGACGGGGCCGTGGCGTCGGTGACGTACGAGGGGGCACCCGTCGACGCCGAGCGCGCTGTCACGGTGGACGCCCTCTTCGACCTCGTCGCCGACGCGGCCGCGCGCCGCGCCGAGCGGCTCGACGTGGTCTACGACCCCGACTGGGGCTACCCGGCCCGCCTGTTCATCGACTACGACGCCCGGATCGCCGACGAGGAGGTCGGGTACGAGGTCGAGGCGTTCCGGCCGCTCGACGGGTAGCCGCCCTCGCCGAACCCTCAAGGTCTTCCAGGGCGCCCGTCAGGCGAATCGGCCGCCGCCGCCGTTCCTTGGCGCTGACCACCCCCTCCCGCCGTGCTCCGACTCGTCCTCGCCGCCGCCCTTGCCCTTCCCCTCGCCGCCTGCGGCGGCCCCGACCTCCAGGCCGACGTCGAGGGCCTCCGGCTCCTCCGGGAGGGGGGCGGGTACCCCACCCTGACGGGCTACGTCGTCAACCGGGGCGAGACGCCGATCACCTCGGCCGACGTGTTCGTCACGCTCTACGACGCGGACCACCAGGTGCTCGAGGACGTGATGGTCCCGGTCCGCAACGTGGCCGCCGGCGACTCGGCCCGGTTCGAGCAGCAGCTCGACCTGCCGGCCGGGAGCGCCAAGCTGAAGTACGTCGGGGCCAACTAGGGTGCGGGTCCGGCCGTACCGCCCGGACGACGCCGAGGCCGTCGCCCGCCTCGCGCTCCGGGCGTGGGCGCCCGTCTTCGCCTCCATCCGCGAGACGCTCGACCCGGACATCTACGCCGTGTTCTACCCGGACGGCTGGCGGGCCCACCAGCGGGCGGCGGTCGAGGCCGCGCTCGACGCCCTCGACACCTACGTCGCCGAGGGGGGCGGGGCCGTCGTCGGGTTCGTCTCCATTGCCCTCTCCCCCGACGACGACCTCGGCGAGGTCCACATGATCGCCGTCGACCCCGACGAACAGCGGGCCGGCGTGGGCACGGCCCTCGCGGAGCGCGCCGTCGCCCACGTCCGCGAGGCCGGGCTGGCGCTGGTGATGGTCGAGACCGGTGCCGACGCCGGGCACGGCCCGGCGCGGCGCTTGTACGAGCGGGCCGGGTTCGGGCTCTGGCCGGTCGCCCGGTACTTCCGGCGGGTCTGAAGGGCCCGCCGGCCGCGTCGGGACTTTTCTGGAATCGGCCCCGACCCGGCGGGGCGTGGAACCGAGGACGGCGGCCGCCGCTTCGAAGGGCATGCCGCTCCCCGTTCCCCGGGCCTACCTCGCCGTCCGGCCGCTCTCGTTCGGCCACCACCTCGCGCAGTCGCACGGGGTGGAGTGGATGCAGGCGGCCCTCCGCCGGGCGGCCCAGACCGAGTTGGTCCCCGGGCTGGACCGGGCGCTCCGGGTCTACGGCCTCGTCGGCCGGCGGAGCGGGGTCGAGCGGCGCGTGACGGCCCTGGCCGACTACGCCCACACCGACTGGGACCGGATGGACCTGTTCGCCGCCCCGGCCGCGGGCGACGGGCAGGCGCCGGTGCCGCCCCCGGCCCCGTGGCACCGGGCCTCGCTCGACGCCCGGATGGCCGCCTTCGCTGAGACCGCCGAGGCCCTCGCCCGCGACGCGCTCAGCACGGACGCCGAGCCGCCCGACCTCGTGGTCCAGGTGAGCTGCACCGGCTACGACAGCCCGAGCGCCGTC
>CAZDFV010000256.1:0-5057 GCA_964504495.1 uncultured Rhodothermales bacterium | reverse complement strand
GAGACCACGGGATCGGCCGATTAGGACGCGACCTTGAATGTCACTACGACCTAGCGGCGGCCCGATCCGCGACGGGCGCCGGACGTTGGCGGCCCGTGCGCTCCCTTCCCCTTGTCGTCCTGCTGGCGGCCCTGCTCACGGGGTGCCTCGCCACGCACCCCCCGGTCGAGCCGGTGCCCGCCGCGCCGCCGTTCGACCCGTTCGCTTTCTTCGAGGGGCGAACGGAGGGGCTGGGCACGCTCCGCATTCGCGGACAGGGCCCAGAGATCGTCCAGGTCGAGGGGCGTGGGGAGGTCCTGGCCGACACCACGTTCCGGCTCGTCCAGACGATCAGGCGCGGCGACGGCGGGCCCTCCACGCGGACGTGGGTGCTCCGGCGGACGGGGCCCGGCCGCTACGTCGGCACCCTGAGCGACGCGGCCGGCGACGTGACGGCCGAGACCGAGGGGAGCGTCCTCCGCATCCGCTACCGGATGGGCACGGCCACGACGATGAGCCAGGATCTCACGCTCCAGCCCGGCGGGCGGGTCGCGCTGAACCTCTCGACCGTCCGCGTGCTGGGCGTCCCGTGGGCGCGGCTCGAGGAGCAGATCCGTCGGCTCGACGGGCCCGTGCCGGCCGCTGGCGGTGACCGCCAGTAGGCCGCGCGTCTACGCGCCCCCGTCGTCGAACAGGGCGTCGATCCGGGCGGCGACGTCCAGCAAATGGTCGCGCGTCACAGCGTCGCGCGTCCGCCGCGCCCCGGACTCGGCGGCGGCCCGGACGCGCCGGAGCGCCCCGCGCGCCGCCGCCCGCACGTCCGACTGGCTGACGTCGAGGCCGAGGTAGGCCACCCGCTCCGGGAGATCGCGCTCGTCCTCGGTCAAGAGCGCCGCCAGCCGCTCGACGTAGCCGCGCTGGAGGTTCCGCCGGAACACGTCGACCTCGGGCTGGCGGTCGTCCAGCTCAGCCCACACGTCGCGGCGGAGGTCAGACATGAACGCGGAGAGCGGGTAGCCCGTCCCACCGTCAATCGCCTCGGCCTCGACGAGCCGGCCGAGCCGCATCGGATCCAGCAACTGGTTCAGGACCGAGACCTGGAGCGCCCGGACGCGGTCCACGCCGCCCGTCGGCTGGACGCGCCGCAGGATCTCGGGGTCGAGGAGCCACGCGGGCGTCTCGAACACGTGCTCGTCGAGGAACGCGAGCGCCCGCTCCTGCTCGTCGCGCGAGACCGGCGCGTAGACCACGCCCGGCTGGCCGGCCGCCCGCGGCGTCATCCGCACACCCCCGACGACCGTCACGACATGGCCCATGTACCGGCGCCACATCCCCAACAGCTCGCCGTAGATCTCGTCGAGGTCGTCGTAGCTCTCGCCCGGCGTCGAGGTCCACGCCACGAGGTTCGGGACGACGCGCTGGAGGTTCTGGACGGCGTACGTGCTGGCGAGCACGGGGTCGTCGCCCATGTCTTCCGTCTGGGCGTCCGGGTTGTAGCCGCCAGAGCTGGAGGCGAACCGGAACGTCTCGTCGTTGGCGTGCGCGGCGATGAGGCTGTCGAGCACCGGGGTCTCGTCGTCGGGCGAGGCCACGTCCGGGTACCAGCGGTACGCCCACTCGACGGCGTACTCGTCGTACGGCCCGATCTTGCGGACGAACCGCTCGACCCCGTCGCCCGGCTGGGCGATGTAGTTCTGGCGCGTGTAGTCCATGATCGACGGGGCCACCCCGTAGCGGGCCGTGAACGTCGGCGAGCGGAGGCTGTCGACGGGGAAGGCGCTTGAGGCGATCATGTTGTGCGGCAGGCCGATGGCGTGGCCGATCTCGTGGGCGATCACCTGGCGCATCGTCTCGCCGATCAGCTCCTCCGGGATCGTGAGCGAGCGGGCGTCCGGGTTCGCGGCGCCGGTCTCGATCATCAGCCGGTTCCGGTACGAGCGGATGTGGTTGTGGTACCACACGATGTCCGACTCGATGATCTCGCCGCTCCGGGGGTCGCTCACGCTCGGCCCCGTCGCGTTCCGCGTCTCCGACGCCACGTAGCGGACGGTCGAGAAGCGGACGTCCTCGGGGTCGAAGGCTGTCGAGTCGCCCGGGGCTGGCGGAAGCTCGCAGCGGACGGCGTTCGTGAACCCCGCGGCCTCGAACGCCCGGTTCCAGTCCTCGACGCCCTGGCAGAAGTAGGGCCGCCAGCGCGCGGGCGTCGCCGGGTCGAGGGTGTAGACGATAGGCTCGACGGGCTCGACCAGCTCGCCGCGGAGGTAGGCCGCCGTGTCCTTCGGGACGAGCCGCCAGCGGCGGATGTAGGCCCGCTCGGCCGCCTTCTGGTCGTCCCGCCCGTAGTCGATCTGGCGGACGGTGAAGAACCCGACGCGACTGTCCGCCAGCCGGGGCGTCATCGGCTCCTCCGGCAGAAGGACGAACGAGTGGAACATCTGGAGCGACAACGTCCCCGCGCCCTCGTTCGAGGGCGGTTCGGCCGCGTCGTACGTCGTCGTGTAGCGGACGTTGACGTTCTCGGGGTACGCCCGGGCCTCGTCGATAAAGGTCCGGGCCTCGTCCAGCCGGCGGACCTTGAACTGCGTCCGCTGGCCGGTCGAGAGCCCGCTGAGGGCCGGCGTGTCCTTCGTGTAGAGCGCCGTCACGTCGACCACGACGCCGGCGCTGTCGGGTGTGATCGCGGCGACGGGGAACGCGGCCAGGACCGGCTCGAAGTTGTTGGCTCGCACCGACTGCGCAATCGGGAGCGACGTGTCGGCCACGGCGGCGTAGGACTGCGTGCGGAGGAGGACGCGGTCGCCGACGCGCTCCCACCGGATCACGCCCTCGGAGCGCTTGGCCCCGGCCGGGATGTAGGCCCCGAGGTCGGCCGGGACCTGCGCGATGCGGACGACCGAGAGCAGGTCGCGCCCGAGCAGCGAGTCGGGGATCTCGAACAGGAGCGTGTCCTCGACCCGGTGGACGGTAAACAGGCCGGGGCCGGTCTCCGCCGCGTCGGTCACGACCTCGGCGTACGGCTTCGGCCCGTTCTTGGTGGTCTCGGCCTGGGCGGCCGGGGCCCCGCTGGCGGGCGGGCGGACGGTGGAGCAGCCGGCGAGGAGGGCCGCCAGCAGGAGAATCGGGAGGCGCACGGACGGTGAGGGGCAGACCGGGCGGATGGTAACGACGGGCGCCGCGCCGCCGGGCGCCGTCCGAATCCACAGCATCTGGAGAACCGTCCGAGCCACGGCCGTCTACAACGGGTCTCGCTCACACCTCCCCTCTATGCCCACCCCTCTCTCCACCGTCACCGTCGCCATCCTCGCCACCGACGGGTTCGAGCAGGTCGAACTGACCGGGCCCAAGAAGGCGCTCGAAGCCGCCGGCGCCACCGTCCACGTCGTCTCCCCCGAGTCCGGCCAGATCGAGGGGTGGGACGAGGACGACTGGGGCGACATGGTCGACGTCGACCGGACGCTCTCCGACGCCGACCCCTCCAGCTACGACGCCCTCGTCCTCCCCGGCGGCCAGATCAACCCGGACAAGCTCCGGATCGACGCCGACGCCCTCGACTTCGTCAAGGCGATCGCGGGCGCCGGTAAGCCGATCGGCGCGATCTGCCACGCCCCGTGGGTCCTTATCGAGGCCGGCCTGGTCGAGGGCCGCACGATGACGTCGTTCAAGTCGATCCGGACCGACCTGAAGAACGCCGGCGCCGACGTCGTGGACCAGGAGGTGGCCCGCGACACGGACGGCCCGTTCCCGCTCGTCACGAGCCGCAACCCGGACGACCTCCCCGCCTTCAACGACGCGCTCGTCGAGGTCTTCGCCGCCGCCGGCCAGCCGGCCTAGCGCGGCCCGGGGGCGGCGCCAGCGGGGCCCGGCTCAGCCCCCGCTCGCGGCCTCGACGTGGGCCTCCGAGGGGCGCCCGTCGCCGCCCGGCTCCGGCGCCGCGAGCGGGAGCTCGAACCAGAACCGCGTGCCCCGCCCCTTCGTGCTCTCGACGTGGACGACCTCGCCGTGGGCCTCGAGGATCTGCTTGACGATCGCCAGCCCGAGCCCGGTCCCCCCCTCCTTCCGCGTCCGCGCCGTGTCGACGCGGTAGAACCGCTCGAAGATGCGGTCGAGGTGGTCGGCCGGGATCCCCCGCCCGGTGTCGACGACCTCGACGCGGGCCTTGTCGAGGTGCCGGCGCATCCGGCACCGGACGGACCCGGCGTCGGAGTAGGCGACGGCGTTGTCGATGAGGTTGGTGAGCACCTGGCGGATCCGGTTCCGGTCGGCGGTCACCCAGAGCGGGGGGTTCTCGTAGGTCAGCTCCAGGCCCTTGGCCTCGGCCTTCGGGTCGAGCGTCTCGCCGACCTCCTCGACGAGCTCCTGGAGGTCGAACTGCGACGGGTGGATGAGGTCCTCCCGGTACTCGAGCTTGGCGATCTCGATGAGGTCGGAGAAGAGAGTGTTGAGCCGCTGGAGGTTGTGGAGCCCCTTCTGGGCGTACTTCTTCCGCTGCTCGGCCGGGAGCGAGTCGCTGCCCAGGGCCTCGAGGTAGCCGAACACGGCGAAGATCGGGTTCTTGACCTCGTGGCTCACGTTCCCGATGAACTCGTTCTGGACCCGGTGCATCCGCTGGAGCTCGAGGATGTCGTTCCGGAACCGCCCGGCCATGTGGTTCAGGCTCCGGGCGAGGTCCTGGAACTCGGCCGCCCGCGTGCGGACGTGGATCCGCCCGTCGAGGTCGCCCTCGTTGATCCGCTGGGCGCTCCGCGTGATGGCCTTGAGCGGCCGCGTGACCTGCTGGGCCGCCAGCCACGCGCCGACGAGGGCGAGGGCGAGGGCCAGCGCCATCCCGACCACGAGGACGGCCTGGAGCGTCTGGATGGCGAGGAGCAGCCGCGGCAGCGGCTCGCCCACGCGGACGAGGACCCCGCTCTCGGGCCGGTAGAGCGCCACGTACAACCGGTCCTCGCCGTCGGGCCCGGGCCGCTCGGCGAACCCGACGCGGTCGGCCGCCGCGAGCGCCTCGGCCACCTCCTCCCGCTCGAAGAACGCCGGGCCGCCGGGCGCGGCCGGGGCGGCCGCGCCGAAGTCGCCCAGGACCT
>CAZDFV010000255.1:0-5069 GCA_964504495.1 uncultured Rhodothermales bacterium | reverse complement strand
CGGCGCCCGTCCGCGCGCGGCCGGGGCTCGCTGAACGTCCGTGAACTAGTGCGTCCCCCTAAGCGCACATGCGAACACGGTGTAGCTTCTCGGCATGGACGCAGAGAGCCCGCTCCCCTTCGTCGCCGCCGACCTGCTGGCGGCCCTCGTCACCGCGACCGGCGATCAGCTCGACGCCAACCACGAGTGGCGGGAGGTGTTCGGGAGCGGCGGGCTCTGGGGCCGGCTCCCCGACGAGGACGCCCGGTTCGCCCGGGAGTACGCGACCGAGGCCGCCCGCGGGGCGCCCGTGACCCACCAGGTGTTCCTCGTCGACCGGCCCGGCGCCGACGCGCCGACGCCCGTCCTCCTCCACTTCCTCCCCGTCCGGCTCCCCGACGCCCGGTCGGGCCGGTTCCCCGTCTCCGTCACCGGCGAGATCCTCCGCGAGCCGGCGTCGTGGGCGGCCGAGCAGACGCGGCGGCGGCGGATGGAGATGCTCGGGCGGATGTCGATGGGCATGGCCCACGACTTCAACAACCTGCTCACGGCCGTGCTCGGCCACGCCGAGCTCCTCCGGAGCGACCTCGCCGCGCTCGGGGCCGGGTCCGTCCCGGGCGGCCACCTCGGCGCGCTGGAGCAGGCGGCCAACGACGGGGCCGCCCTCGTCCGCAAGATCCAGCAGTACATCCGGAACGAGAAGAAGGAGCACGTCGAGCCGGTCGAGCTCCACGCCATCGCCGACGAGGTCATCACGCTGACCCGGCCGTACTGGCACAACGAGCCGCGGCGGCGGGGGATCGCCATCGACCTCGAGCCCGACCTCCGCCCGGTCCCGCCCATCCTGGGCGCCCCGACCGAGCTCCGCGAGGTGCTCGTCAACCTCGTCCTCAACGCCGTCCAGGCCATGCCGGCCGGGGGCACGCTCGCGATCCAGACCCGGCGGCGCGAGGGCCGCGCCGCCGTCGTGGAGGTGGCCGACACGGGCGTGGGGATGTCGGAGACCGTCCGCCGGCGGATCTTCGAGCCCCTCTTCACGACGAAGGGGTCGGGCGGGAGCGGGATGGGGCTGACGATGAGCCAGGGGATCGTCCAGGAGCACAACGGGCACATCGAGGTCGAGAGCGAGCCGGGACGGGGGACCGCCTTCCGCCTCGTGTTCCCCTACGAGGACGGCGTCGCCGTCGCCCCGGCCGTCGCCGCCGCCGCGCCCGACGAGAACGGCTCGGCCGCCGGCCTCCGCCTCCTCGTCGTCGACGACGAGCCGATGGTGCGGACGGTCACGACCAAGCTCCTCCGGCTCCGCGGCCACGACGTCACCGACGTCGACTCGGGCCCGGCCGCGCTCGACGTCCTCGGCGCCGCGGACGCCCCGTTCGACCTCGTCGTCACCGACCTCTCGATGCCGGAGATGAGCGGGCGCGAGCTGGCCGCCACGGTCCGCGTTCGGTACCCGGGCCTCCCCGTCGTCCTCCTCACCGGCGACACCGACGCCGTCCGCGACGGGGCCGACGTGGCGGCCGTCGTGAAGAAGCCGTTCCAGCTCGACGCGCTCGACGCCGTCCTCCGCCAGGTCGTCGAGGAGGCCGCCGCGGGGCCGCCGGTCGCGGAGCCGCCCCCCGCGTCCTAGCGGCCCCGCGGGCGGGCGGCCCGCCTGCTCACGGGTGGAGCCGGCCGAGGAGCCGCGGGAACGGGCCCGTCTCGCGGACGTGGGTCAGCCCGCACACCCACGCGACGGTCCGCTCGAGCCCGAGCCCGAACCCGGCGTGCGGGACCGACCCGTAGCGCCGGAGGTCGAGGTACCAGTCGAACGCCGACTCGGGCAGGCCGTGCGCGGCGATCTGGTCGCGGAGGAACTGCAGATCGGTCGCCCGCTCGCCGCCCCCGACGATCTCGCCGTAGCCCTCGGGCGCGAGCACGTCCATCCCCAGCGCCAGCCGACTGTCCCCGGGGTCGCGCTTCATGTAGAACGCCTTGACGGCGGCCGGGTAGCGGTGGACGATGACGGGCCGGCTGAAGTGGCGCGTGAGGACGGTCTCGTCGGACCCGCCGAAGTCGGCGCCCCACTCGAACGCGGCCGCGCTGGCCTTCCACTGCGGGAGGTTGCGGAGGCCCTCCTCGATCTCGCCGAGGCGGACGTTGATCTCGATCTCGCGGGCGTCGATCCGCCGCTTCTCCCCCTTCTTCGCCTGCCCGTACCGCTGGCGGTTCGCGTCGCGCTCCCCCACGAGCGCGTGCCGCTCGTCCTCCAGGCCCTCGGCCTCGGCGTCGAGCATCGTCTGCGTCGCGTCGCTCGTGAGGAGGTCGACGGCCTCGGTGTAGCTGAGCCGCGGGAACGGGGTCTGGGCCGCGGCCTCGAGCTTGCCGACGTCGCGCTCGAGGATCGCCAGCTCTTCCTTGCAGTTTGCAATAACGGATTGCAAAACGGAAACGAGCAGCTCCTCCGCCAGCTCCATGTTCATCCCGAGGTCGTAGAACGCCATCTCCGGCTCGACCATCCAGAACTCCGTGAGGTGCCGCCGGGTCTTCGACTTTTCGGCTCTAAACGTGGGTCCGAACGTGTAGATCTTCCCGTGCGCGAAGGCCATCGCCTCGCCGTGGAGCTGCCCCGACTGCGTGAGGTAGGCCGGCTCGCCGAAGTAGTCGAGTTCGAACAGCGTCGACGTCCCCTCGACGGCGTTCCCGGTCAGGACGGGCGCGTCCATCTGGACGAACCCCTCGCCCTGGAAGTAGGCGTGGACGGCCTGGATGACCCGGTTGCGGACGCGCATGGCCGCCCACTGGCGCTGGCTGCGGAGCCAGAGGTGCCGGCGGTCCATGAGGAACTCGACGCCGTGGTCCTTCGGCGTGATCGGGTACGGCTCGGCCAGCGACAAGACCTCGACGCGCGCGGCCTGGACCTCGACGCCCCCGACCTGCCGGTCGTCGGCCCGGACGGCCCCCTCGACGCGGAGCGCGCTCTCCTGCGTGAGGGCCTCGGCGGCCGCCCACGAGTCGGCGTCCACCTGCCCCTGATTCACGACGACCTGGACGAGCCCGCTCCCGTCGCGGACCTCGAGGAACCGGAGGCCCTTCGACCCCCGCGCGTTGTAGAGCCACCCGTTGACGACCACGTCGCCGCCGACGTGCTGGGGGAGGGCGGACACGCGCGTGAACGGTTCGGTCATGGCGAGGCTCGGGGGGACCCCGAAAGCTACGGGCACGCGGGCGGCCCGCCCGCCGACGGACGGGCCGCCCTCCACACCCGGGCGCGGGTTTCGCCTACACGGACCGTGGGGCGTCGGGTACGGAGCGGCCTCCGCCAGCGGGCCTATCCTCCCCCCACGTCCGGGCCGCCGGATCAGGATCCTCCTTACGCCGGTACGCGTCGTTCTCTCTGAGCGCCCCCGCTCCGGCCGCGGCCCCCGCTGTCCGTCGCGGCCGCCCCCCCCCCCCCCCCCCCCCCCCCCCCCCTTCCCCTCCACCCCCCAAGCCAATGGCGACCCCGTTCACCCTCGAAGAGTACGGCATCACCGTCCAGCCCGTCGTGCGGAACGCCGTCCCCGCGCGGCTCTACGAGGAGGCCCTCCTCTACGACGAGGACGCGGCGATCGCGTCGAGCGGTGCCCTCATGCTCCGCTCGGGCAAGAAGACCGGCCGGAGCCCCACGGACAAGCGCGTCGTCTGCCTCCCCGAGACCGAGGACGACATCTGGTGGGGCGACGTCAACATCAAGCTCGAGGAGCGCGCCTTCCTCATCAACCACGAGCGGGCGATCGACTACCTCAACACCCAGCCCCGCCTCTACGTGATGGACGGGTTCGCGGGCTGGGACCCGGAGTACCGGCTGAAGGTGCGGATCATCTGCTCGCGGCCGTACCACGCCCTGTTCATGCACAACATGCTCATCCGCCCGACGGACGAGGAGTTGGAGAGCTTCGGGACGCCCGACTTCGTCGTGTACAACGGCGGCGCGTTCCCGGCCAACCGCTACACCTCGGGCATGACCTCGACGACGAGCGTCGACGTGTGCTTCGAGCGGAACGAGATGGTCATCCTCGGCACGATGTACGCCGGCGAGATGAAGAAGGGGGTGTTCACGGTCATGAACTACCTCATGCCCAAGCGGGGCGTGCTCTCGATGCACTGCTCGGCCAACCAGGGCTACGAGGACGGCGAGGCGACCGGCGACGTCTCCCTCTTCTTCGGGCTCTCCGGGACCGGCAAGACGACGCTCTCGGCCGACCCGAACCGCGCGCTCATCGGCGACGACGAGCACTGCTGGGACGCCGACGGCATCTTCAACATCGAGGGCGGGTGCTACGCCAAGGCCATCGACCTCTCGGAGGAGAGCGAGCCCGAGATCTACCGGGCCATCCGCTACGGGACCGTCCTCGAAAACGTCGTCTACGACGAGGAGACCCGGAAGGTCGACTACTCCGACACCTCGATCACGCAGAACACGCGGGCCTCGTACCCCATCGAGTTCATCGACAACGCCAAGATCCCGTGCGTGGCGGGCCACCCGTCGAACGTGATCTTCCTGACCGCCGACGCCTTCGGCGTGCTCCCGCCCGTCGCGAAGCTGACGCCGGAGCAGGCGATGTACCACTTCATCAGCGGCTACACGGCGAAGGTGGCCGGGACCGAGGTCGGCGTGACCGAGCCGAAGGCCACGTTCTCGGCCTGCTTCGGCGCGCCGTTCATGGTCTGGCACCCGTCGAAGTACGCCGAGCTGCTCGCGGAGCAGATCGAGACGCACGGCTCGGACGTCTGGCTCGTCAACACCGGCTGGACCGGCGGGCCCTACGGGACCGGGAAGCGGATGTCGCTGGGGCACACCCGGGCCATCATCGACGCGATCCACGACGGCTCGCTCGCCGAGGCCCCGACCCAGGAGGACCCGATCTTCGGCGTGGCCGTCCCGACGGAGTGCCCGAACGTCCCGGACGAGATCCTCGTCCCGCGCAACACGTGGGCCGACAAGGACGCCTACGACCAGCAGGCGGCGAAGCTGGCGAAGCTGTTCGTGGACAACTTCGAGCAGTTCCGGGAGGGGTCGAGCGAGGCCATCCTCAGCGCCGCCCCGAAGGTGCCCGAGGCGGCGTGAC
>CAZDFV010000254.1:0-5107 GCA_964504495.1 uncultured Rhodothermales bacterium | reverse complement strand
GTTCATGGCGCTCTACATGGGCGCGACGATGGCCGTCATCATGCTGGCCTTCATGTTGAAGATGTACGACGATAAGAAGGTCAACCTCGCCATCTTCGGCGGGAGCGCGGTGCTGTTCGCGCTGGGGCTGTGGCTGGCGCAGAGCCAGGAGACGGTCCAGGACGTGGACTGGATGAAGGCCATGATCCCCCACCACTCCATCGCCATCATGACGAGCGAGAGGGCCGAGATCTCCGACCCCCGCGTGCGCCGGCTGGCCGACGAGATCATCCTGGCGCAGAAGCGGGAGATCGCCGAGATGGAGGCGCTCATCGCCGACGTGGAAGGCTCGGACTACGCCGGGGAGCCGATCCCGCCGTCGGTGCCGCCGCTCGAAGGCGGCTCGGAAGACGTCGAGGGCGCACCGTCGGTCACCGTGGCCGCGACGCCGCTCCGGGGCGACGTCCTGGTCCTCGACGAGGTGAAGGTGGAGTCCGACGCCTGGGTCGTCGTCCACCCGGCCGCCGCGGGCGGAGGCCCCGACGCCTCGCGCGCGCTCGGGCGGTCGTTCGTCATGCACGGGACCTCGGAGCGCGTGCCGGTCGACCTCGGCGGCCCCGTCGAGGCCGGAACGACGCTCTACGCGATGCTCCACGACGACACCGGCGAGATCGGCCGGTTCGAGTTCGGCGGGGCCGGGACGCCCGACCAGCCGCTCACGTCGGGCGGCGCGCCCGTCGTCGCCGAGGTCTCGGTTCGGTAGGCTCTAGGCGGCGGCCGTCCGGTCGGCGTGGACGCGGCCTCCGACAAACAATGGAACGGTCCTGTACGGTAGGGGCGGGCGGGTGGCGGCGTTAGGTCGTGGCCGCCCCCCCGCGCGCCCGCCCTCGACGCCGGGGCCTCCGCCGACGCGGCGTCAGCCGAGGGCGGGAGCCCGGGCGGCCCCCTGGAGCCGCTCGACGTCGCGGACCGGCGGCGCCCCGAACTGCCGCTTGTAGTCGCGGCTGAAGTGGGACGGGTCGTTGTACCCGACCCGGTACCCGGCCGTCGCCGCGTCGAGGTCGCCCTCGAGCAGGAGCCGCCGGGCCTCCTGGAGCCGGACCTCCTTCTGGAACTGGAGCGGCGTCATTCCGGTGACGTCCCGGAAGCGCTGGTAGAACGTCGACGCGCTCATCCCGAGGTCCGCGGCCAGCTCCTCCATCCGGACGGCCTCGTCGAACTGGCGGTGGAGCCGGCGGATCGCCTCGGCTATCCGGTGACTCTGGCCGCCGAGCACGGCGATGTGGCGGAGCCGCTCGCCCTGGTCGCCCACGAGGAGCCGGTAGACGATCTCGCGCGTGACGAGCGGGGCGAGGACGGCCGCCTCGCGCGGGGACTCGGACGCCCGGACGAGCCGGAGCGTGGCGTCCAAGAGGTCGGCGTCGAGCGGGCTCACGTCGAGCGCCCGCCGCTCCGCTCGGCCGGGCGCGCCGCCGGCCTCGACCAGGACCTGGCTCACGAGCGTCGGGTCGAGGTCGAGCCGGAGGCCGAGGTACGGCTCGCTCGCGGACGCCTCGACGACGTGGCCCGCGACGGGGAGGTCGGCCGAGACGAGGAGGTAGTGGAACGGGTCGTAGCGGTACCGGCCCTCACCGAGCTGGAGCGACTTGGCGCCCTGGGCAATCACGCAGAAGCACGGCCGGAGGACGGCGTAGAACGGGACGCCGGGCGTCGACGCCCGGACGAGGACGAGGCCCGGGAGCGGCTCGGCCCGGCCGTCGTCGGGGACGGCCGCCGCGATCCGCTCCGCCAGCTCGGTGCGGTCGGCCTGGGCGCGGGGGCCATCGCGGTCGGGCACGTCGAGCGGACGGTGGGGAGATCGAGGAACGGACAAGGCAGGGAGGGGTCGCGTGGCCCGATGATACGCGTGGGGCGGGCGGGGCTCCCGCCCGCTGGAGGATCGTACAACCATCTCGGACGATCGTCCTACGGGACCCGCGCGTGCGTCCCGTAGACTCGGACCCGACGGACACCGCCACCCCCGCCCATGACCGACCGCCCCGCCCCCACCGGTCTCCGCCGCCGCCAGTTCCTCACCCGGCTCGGCGCCGGAGCCCCGCTCCTGGCGCTCGGCGCCTGTGCGCCCGCGCTGGCCCACGCGGAGGCCGCACGAGCAGAGCCCCCGCGAGCGGGGGCCGCATCGGCCCCCCGGCCCGCCTCCGCCCCGGGCCGGCGGACGCTCGGCTCGCTCGAGGTCTCGGCCGTCGGGATGGGCGTACAGAACGTGGCCCGCCGCTACGAGACGACGGTCCCGTACCGCCCCGACATGGTCGACCTCATCCGGGCCGCCTTCGACGAGGGCGTGACCTTCTTCGACACGGCCGAGGCGTACGGCCCCCACGAGGCCGAGCGGATCTTGGGCGACGCCGTCGCCCCGTTCCGCGACCGGGTCCAGATCACGTCGAAGTTCGGCTGGGACGTCGACCTCGAGACCGGCGAGCGGCGCCCCGGCCTCGTCAGCCGCCCCGACCACGTCAAGCTCGCCGTCGAGGGGATGCTCCGGCGGCTCCAGACCGACCGGATCGACCTCCTCTACCAGCACCGCGTCGACCCCGAGGTCCCCATCGAGGACGTGGCCGGCGCGGTCTCGGACCTCATGGATGAGGGGAAGGTCCTGCACTGGGGGCTCTCGGAGATGGGCCTCGGCACGCTCCGCCGCGCCCACGCCGCGCTCCCGGTCACGGCCGTCCAGAACGAGTACTCGATGCTGTGGCGCGGGCCGGAGGCCGAGGTGATCCCGACGTGCGAGGAGCTCGGGGTCGGGTTCGTCCCGTGGAGCCCGCTCGGCGTCGGGTTCTTGACCGGGGCCATCGACGAGCGGACGCGGTTCGCGGAGGGCGACATCCGCGGGATCGAGCCCCGATTCGCGCCCGAGAACCTCCCGCACAACCTGGCCCTCGTCGAGATCGCCCGGCGGTGGGCCGAACGGAAGGACGCCGCCCCCGCCCAGATCGCCCTCGCGTGGCTCCTCGCACAGAAGCCCTGGATCGTCCCGATCCCCGGGACGACGAACCCCGCCCACATGCGGCAGAACGCGGGCGCGGCGGACGTCGAGCTCTCGCCCGCCGAGGTCGCCGAGTTGAACGCCGAGGTCGCGGCCGTCGAGGTCCGGGGCCAGCGTCTCCCCGACTCCGTGCTGGCCTTCTCGGGCGTCGAGGCCCCGCTCCCGCAGGACTAGACCGACCACCACCCCATGCGACTCACTCCGACCGGACTCCTCGTCATCCTGGCCGCCGCGCTCTCGGCGTGCGCCCCGGCGCCCGTGGCGACCGCGCCCGACGGCGTCGTCGCCGGCGACGCGAGGGAGCTCCTCGACCTGTCCCGTCAGAAGTGGCTCTGGATGGCCGACCGCGACGTCGACGCCCTGGCCGCCCTCTTCCACCCCGACGCCCGGTTCGTCCACATGGGCGGGACGTGGGGGACGGAGCGGGAGCTCGAGGTCATCGAGAGCGGGGGCATCTGGTACAAGCGGGCCGACGTCCACGAGGCCGTGGTCGAGACGTTCGGCGAGCCGGCCGTCGTCTGGAACCGGATCACGCTCGTGGCGGAGGTGGGGGGCACCGAGGTCACCAACCCGTTCACCGTGACCGAGGTGTACCAGCGCGAGGGCGGCGCGTGGACGCTCCTCGCCCTCACGTTCAGCAGCGTCCGGGACGGCCACACCATCGAGACCTAGCAGGTCTGCGAGCACCCATGACCCGACTCCCATTCCTCACCGCCGCCGCGCTCCTGGTGGCCGCGGCCCCTCCGGCGCTCGCCCAGGACGCCCAGCCGTTCGCGGTCGGCGACTCGCTCGGCGTCCGGGACGCGGACGGAACCTTCGAGCCGCTCTCCCCGAACGTCACGGTCTACGGGGCCGTCTACGGCGCCGAGAGCTGCGCCTACGACGCCGAGCGCGGGCTCATCGTCGTGCCCAACCGGGGCGCCCCGCAGTCGGTCCGGACGAACGACGCCTGGGTCTCCCTCGTCCGCTCCGACGGGTCGGTCCACACGGTCCGGTGGATCGGGGTCCAGCCGCCGGACCGGCGGGCCGACCTCGCGCCGCCGCTCGTGCTCAACGAGCCGCTGGGCAGCGAGATCGCAGGGGGCCTCCTGTACGTCGCCGACCGCGACGGGGGCACGGGTCCCGACGACCCGAGCCTGGCCGTCGTCCGCCGGTTCGACCTCGAGACGGGCGCGCCGGTCGGGGACCTCCGCGTCGAGGGCTCGCCCTGGCTCAACGACGTCGCGGTCGCGGACGACGGGGCCGTCTTCGCCACCCAGACCGGCGACCTCGGAGAGACCCCTGACCCCTCGACGTGGCGGGTCTGGCGGATCGACCCGGACGGGACGGCGTCGGTCGTCGTCGAGGGCGCCCCGCTGTTCCAGCCGAACGGGATCGCCCTCGACCCCGAGGGCCGCCTCGTCGTCGCCAACTACGGCGACGACGCCGTCCTCACGTTCGCCCGGTCCGGCGAATGGGTCCAGACCGAGCGCGCGGCGCAGGCCGGCGGCGACGGGCTCGTGGTCCTGGCGGACAGGACGAAGTACGTCAGCAGCATCGCCCACGGCGGCGTCTCCCGCATCCGTCCCGGTGAGCCCGCCGAACTCGTCGCGCGCGGCATCCCGACGGCGGCCTCGATGTGCTACGACGCCGACGCCCACCAGTTGGTCGTCCCGATGAACCCGAACCACGGGCTCGCCTTCGTCCCGCTCGATTGACCCCTCGCGGCGGCCCGGGCGATTGCGCGTCGGGTGGACCGGGGTCGACGTCAGGCCGCGCTCTCATCTCGTTCGGCCTCGATCCGCCGGAGGTGGGCCTTGACCGTGTTGTAGGCGAGCCTGGTCCGCCGGGCCATCTCCGCCTTCGCCACGCCCCCGTCGAGCATCTCCTCCAGCGCCGCCCGGTGCTCGTCGGACGTCGACGGCCGCCCGATCCGCTTCCCCTCGGCGCCTGCGGACGACTGGTAGCCCGCCTGTCCTAACGAGGCATCACGCCGCGCCTCCCGTACAGGACCGTTCCATTGATTGTCGGCCCCCGACGCGGAGCGGGACGTCGACGAGCATGGGGAGCCCCTGGACCGCCGCGGCGACCAGGAACGCGACGCCC
>CAZDFV010000253.1:0-5136 GCA_964504495.1 uncultured Rhodothermales bacterium | reverse complement strand
GGCCCCGGTCGGGCCGGGGTGCGAGGCGGGCTCGGCGCCCGGGTGCGTCTCGGCCTCCGACGCCGCCGCAGCGTCCTTCGACCGGGCCTGCTCCGGCTGGGCCGGGAGCTGCCCCGAGCGCCCCCGGACCCGGGCGTCGTCGAGCGTCCGGTCGATGTTGTAGGCCGCCGAGATCAGGCCGAGGTGGCTGAACGCCTGCGGGTAGTTCCCCAGCGCCTGGCCCCGCAGCCCGGTCATCTCGGCGAAGAGGCCGAGGTGGTTCGCGTACCCGAGCATCTTCTCGAACATGACGTGGGACTTCTCGAGGTAGGCCGGCTCGATCCGGCCCGCCCGCGCGAGCGCCTCGACGAGCCAGAACGAGCACATGTTGAACGCGCCCTCCTCGCCGCCGCCGACCCCGTCGTCCACCTCGTGGAGGTTGTAGCGCCAGACGAGGCAGTCGCTCGTCAGCCCGCCGTCCTCGGGGGCCTTGAGCGTCTCGGTGATCGTCGAGATCATGCGGGGGTCGTTGGGCCCGGTGAAGAAGACGAGGGGCATGAGCAGGTTCGAGGCGTCGAGGGCCTCGCCCCCGAACGTCTGGACGAACGCGCCCCGGTCGGCATTCCACCCCCGGTCCATGATGGCCTGGTAGATCCGGTCGCGCGTCTTCGTCCACCGCCGGCGCGGGGCCGGGAGCGAGCGCTTGTCGGCGAGCCGGAGGGCCCGGTCGAGCGCGACCCAGCACATCATCTTCGAGTAGACGAACTGGTCGCGCATCCCCCTCACCTCCCAGATCCCCTCGTCCGGGCGCTCCCAGTTGGCGCAGACCCAGTCGACGTAGCGGACGATGTCGCGCCAGAACTCCCACGCGACCGGCGTCCCGTACTTGTCGTAGAGGTAGACGGCGTCGAGGAGCTCGCCGTAGATGTCGAGCTGGAGCTGGCCGTGGGCCCCGTTCCCGATCCGGACCGGCCGGCTCCCCATGTACCCCTCGAGGTGGTCGAGCTCGACCTCCGCGAGGTCGCGGCGCCCGTCGATCCCGTAGACGATCTGGAGCGGCCCGTTCGGGTCGTCGGCCATGCCGGCCTCGCACCGGTCACGGAGCCACCCGATAAAGGCGCGGACCTCGCTCGTGAACCCGATCCGCAAGAGCCCGTAGAGCGTGAACGCGGCGTCGCGGATCCAGGAGTACCGGTAGTCCCAGTTCCGGTGCGACCCGATCTGCTCCGGGAGGCTCGTCGTCGGCGCGGCGACGATGGCCCCGGTCGGCTCGAACGTGAGCATCTTGAGGAGGAGCGCGCTCCGCCGAACGGGCTCGCGCCAGCGCCCGGTGTACGTGCACGTCCGGAGCCAGTCGCGCCAGAAGTTCGTCGTCTTGCGGAAGAGGGCGAACTCGTCCTCGCGCGAGAGCGGCTCGTCGAGGTGGCCGGCCTCGTCGAGGTACCGGACCTCGAGCGTGACCCGGTCGCCCCGCTCGAGGTCGAAGTCGCGGACGACCGACGGCCGCCGCCCGTCCTCCTCGTCGACGTAGAGCGTGCGGACGGTCGAGAGCCCGAGCCGGGACCCCGAGTCGCTCGTGAACACGGCCCCCTCGCTCGTGAGCTCGACGGTGTGCCCCTCCCGCCCGTAGTCGAACCCGGGCCGGACCCGGACGCGGACGTGGACCTCGCCGCGGATCACGCGGACGTGCCGGACGAGCCGGTGGTACCCGGCGTCCGGCCCGAGGTCCCCGACGGGCATGTAGTCGACGATCTCGGCGGCCCCCTCGTCCCCGGCGTACCGGGTCACGAGGACGTTCGTGTCGGGGAGGTAGACCTGGCGGCACGAGTAGCCCCCGTTGATCCGGATCTCGCACTGCCCGCCCCGCTCGTCGTCGAGGACGGCCCCGAACACGCTCGGGCTGTCGAAGTGCGGGAAGCACAGCCAGTCGACCGAGCCGTTCTTGCCGACGAGCGCGGCCGTCCGCATGTTGCCGACGACGCCGTAGTCCTCGATCGGGAGGTAATCGCCGTCGGGCGGGGGGCAGGGGGGGGGCACGGGCGTGGGGGCGGGAAGCGGGGAAGGTCGTCCAGACACAGGACTCCCTCCAAACGCCGTGCCCGGACACGGGGAGAACCGGGGGCCCCCTGAGGGCGCGCCGGGCTGCTAGGCCCCGTCTGGGAGGAACCGGCGGAGGTACCCGACGACGGCCTCGACGTCCGCGAGGCGGTGGCCGGCCACCGTCTCGCCCTCCCCGACCTTGACGGTCACGGCCGGCTGGCGGAGCGCCTGGAGCGCGCGGAAGGCGTCCTCGTCGGTCACGTCGTCGCCGAGGTAGACCGGCGTCCGGCCGGGGTGCTCGGCGGCGACGGCGGTCACGGCCGTCCCCTTCGAGACGCCGGCCGGGCGGAGCTCGACGACCGTCTTGCCCCAGATCGTCGCCAGCCCGTCGGGCGCGCCTTCGACCCACGCCTCGAGCGCCTCGCGCGCGGCCCGCTCGTCGGCCGCCTTCCGGTAGTGGACGGCAAAGGCGGCCCCCTTGTCCTCGACCCAGACGCCCTCCACCTCGGGAACAGCGGCCCTCAGCCGGTCGAGGTCGTCCTGGTGGGCGTCCGTCGCGCGCCGCGCGACCGACCCCGGCTGCCCCTCCTCGACCCCGTGGAGCCCGACGGCCCGGACGGCGACCGGGGCGCCCTCGCCGTCGACGAGGAGCCGGCCGAGCGCGGCCAGGTCGCGCCCGGTCACGACGACGACGGGGTGGGCCGCGGCGAGCGCCGCCACGAGCGCGGGCACGTCGGGGTGGGGGTGCGCGGCGGCCGGGTCGTCCACGATCGGGGCGAGCGTGCCGTCGTAGTCGAGGAAGAGGAGCGGGCGGTCGGGGACGGGGGGCACGCGGGCGGAGGGGAGGGGGTGAGGGGTCGGGGCGCCTCGGTGGGACGTCTCCCCCCTGGCGGCGCCCCCGTCGGGCGTCGGCGGCCGTCGCCAGCGGGTCAGGAGGCGGCGGCCTCGGGCTCGGACTCGTCGGCGGCCTCGTCGGTGCCGTCGAGGGACGTCAGGAACCGCCGGGCCCAGTCGTGGACGTTGAGCCGCTGGACGGCCCCCTTCATCCGCCCGAGCCGCTGGCGGCGCTGGTCCTCGGGGAGGTCGAGCGCGGCCCGGAGCGACCGGGCCAGCCCGTCGGCGTCGTAGGGGTTGACGTAGATGGCCCCGTCGAGGTAGTCGGCCGCGCCGGTTAATTCAGAGAGGACGAGCGCGCCGGTCTCGCTGACGGTCGCGAACTCGTGGGCCACGAGGTTCATCCCGTCGCGGAGCGGGGTCACGAACCCGACGTCGGCCGCTCGGTAGAGCACGGCCAGGTCCTCCTGCGTGAACGACTGGTACCGGTAGCGGACCGGGGCCCAGGCGCCCTTCGCGAACCGCCCGTTGATCCGCCCGGTGATCTCGTCCATGTCGCGCTTGAGCCGGTCGTAGGCCGGCACGCCCGTCCGGCTCGGCGTCGCGATCTGCATGACCGTCACGCGCCCGTGGGTCTCGGGGTAGAGCTCGAGGAACCGCTCGAACGCCTCCATCCGCAAGAGGAGCCCCTTCGTGTAGTCCAGGCGGTCCACGCCGAGGACGAGCTGGCCGCCGCCGAGCTCGGCGCGGAGGGCCTCGGCCTCCCGGTCCGTCTCGAGGCGGTCGCCGAGGGCTTGGAACCGCCCGACGTCGATCCCGATCGGGTGGGACTCGGCCCGGCACCGCCGGCCCTCCCAGACGATCACGTCGCCCTCGATCTGGGCGCCGAGGAGGTCGCGGGCGGCCTCGCGGAAGTTCTCGGCGTACCCCTCCGTGTGGAACCCGACGAGGTCGGCCCCGAGCAGGCCGCGGAGGAGCGTCCGGGCCGAGGGGAGGATCCGGTAGACCTCGCTCGCCGGCCACGGGACGTGCCAGAACACGCCGATCTCGGCCTCCGGCATCCCCCCCCGGATCATCTCGGGGACGAGCATCATGTGGTAGTCCTGGACCCAGAACCGGTCCGTCCCGCTCTGCCGGGCGGTCTCGAGCGCGGCGTGGGCGAACCGCCGGTTCACGGCCCGGTAGGCGTCGCGGAACGTCCGGTCGGGCTCGACGTGCTCGACGAGGTAGTGCGCCAGCGGCCAGAGCACGCGGTTCGCCATCCCCTGGTAGAACGCGGCGTACTCGGCCTCGTCGAGCGGGACGCGGCGGACGGTGAAGGCCGGGGCGTCGTCGGGGTAGCCCTGCGACAGCGGGGTCTCCTCGCCGGGCGGCTGCATGGCCACCCACGCCCCGCCGCGGTCTTCGAGGACGGGGAGGAGGGCCGAGGCGAGGCCGCCCAGGCTGGGCTCCCACCCACCCGGCGTCTGGCGGATCGGGGCGCGGTTGGCGACGAGGACGAGGGACACGGCGGGCGGGGGAGGGGCCCGGTGCCTACGCCCACGCCCGCGCCCTGTTCGGCGGGCGGGGCGTGCCGCCAGCGAGACACAAGCGCGATTTATTTCGCGCTTCCCCTTGACGCCGCGGGGGGAGGGGCCTACGTTGGGGGCGCTAAAATAATCGCGCTTCCATGTCCGCCCACCTCCACGCCTCCCTCAGCCGCCGCGAGAGCCAGATCGTCGAGGCCGTCCAGGAGCTGGGCGAGGCCTCCGTTACCGGCATCCGCGAGCGGCTCCCGGACGCCCCCGGGGCCTCGGCCGTCCGCGTCATGGTCGGCGCCCTCGTCCGGCGCGGCGTGCTCGCCCGACGGCGCGACGGCCGGCGGAACCTCTACCGGCTGGCCGAGGGGCAGGAGGCGGCCCGCCGCCGTGGGCTCGCCCACCTCCGTCGGACCCTGTTCGGCGGGTCGGCTGCGGACGTCGTGGCCGCCCTCCTGGACGAGGGCGACGTGAGCGCCGACGAGCTCGACCGGCTGGCGGCCCTCGTCGACCGGGCCCGGTCCGAGGCGGCTGCGGAGACCGACGCCCCGCCCTTGGAGGACGATGCCTGACCTGTCCCTGCTCGCGGAGGCCGCCCCCGCGCTCCTCGCGACGGCCGTTCGGGCGACCGTCGTCCTGTGCGTCGTGGCCGGGGTGCTAAAGGGGGCCGCGCAGCGCACGAGCGCGGGCACGCGCCACGCGGCGTGGGCCGCCGCCCTCGCGGTCGTCGTGGCCCTCCCCGTCGCCGAGCTTCCGGCCGTGCGCG
>CAZDFV010000252.1:0-5164 GCA_964504495.1 uncultured Rhodothermales bacterium | reverse complement strand
GCCCGACTGGCGGCCGACGTCGGCGAGCACCTCGCACGGGCGGACCGCCGCGGCGTCCGCAGTCGGGCCCGCCTCACGCTCCTCGCGCCGGACGGCTTCCGGGGCCAGGCCCGCTACCTCGGGTACGTCGCGCTCCGCCGGCTAGCCGGCCCTCTCCTCACCCCGTCCGGCGAGCCGCCCCACCCGGACCGCGCGGCCCTCGCCAACCGCCGGGGCTGACGCGGCACCCGGCCCAACGCAGTGGGGGCCGGCAGAGACGTCTCTGCCGGCCCCCGCTCTTCTCCCTTCGGCCAGGGAGTCGGTGCCTACCGGAGCAGCGTCATCCGCCGCATGAGCGTGCGCCCGCCGGCGTCCAGCCGGTAGAGGTACGTGCCGCTGGCGGCGCTCAGGCCGGCCTCGTCGGTCCCGTCCCACGTCACCGCGTGGGGGCCGGCGGCGAGCTCGCCCTCCGCCAGCGTGGCGACGCGGCGGCCGAGGACGTCGTAGACCCGGAGCGAGACCTCGCCCCCCTCGTCGAGCGTGAACCGGATCTCGGTCCCGCCCTCAAACGGGTTCGGGGCGTTCTGGAGGAGCGCGAGCCCCTCGGCCTCCGTGACCTCGCCCGGCGTCCCGAACTGTGGGTCGCACTCGACGACACCGCCCGGCGAGTAGATCGTGGCGAAGAAGGCGACCGGGCCCTCGGCGTTCCCCTCCAGGAGGAGCCCGTAGCCCGCGTTGAACAGGGCGCCGGCGTCGAACGTCTCGGTCGTCCGCATCCCCATCGTCGCCTCGACCTCGAAGACCGGCGCGGCCACGCCGCCGGCGTCGAGGACGAACAGGGCGTGGGGGGAGTAGACGAGCACGCGCCCGTTCTCGACCGTGATGTCGATCTGGGAGACGCCGCGGAACTCGGAGGCCCCGACGAACAGGGCCTGCCGCGAGCCCTCGTCGATCCCGAGCCCCTCGCACATCGGGCGGCCCATGTCCACGGCCGCGGCCGGGCACGGCGCGTCGCTGGCGGCCGCCGTGGCCACGACCTCGTCGCGGACGACGAGCTCACCGGTCGAGCCGGCCGGGAGGTGGACGAACGCCCCGCCCCGGCCGATGGGGTCGGCCGAGCCGGCGACGTAGGCACCGCCGCCGGCCTGGCGGAGCCGGAAGTCGTACTCGCGGTCGCCCGTGTTGTCGACGCGGAAGAGGGCGCCGTCGTCGTCGGTGCAGACGGCGACGAGGGCGTCGGCGTCCTGGGCGAGCGCCGGCGTGGCGGTCCCGGCGAGGGCCAGGACGGCGACGAGCACGGCGGCCGCTCCGGTCTGTAGCGTGTGCGTGGGGTTCATGGGGGTCCTCCGTAGAAGTCGTGGGGTGGGTCGGGCGGGCGGCCTGGGCTAGGGCGTCATGTCGCCGAAGATGTCCGACCCCCCGGTGAGCGTGGGGACGGCCCCGCACAGCCGGAGGGCGGGCTCGGCATAGGCCCGCTTGTCCAGCCCCTCCGCCGCCGGGGGCTCAGAGGACGGGGGCTGCCAGTCGTAGGGGGCGGGGTCCGGGGTGTACGTGTCCATCAGAGTGGGGTCGTAGAGTGGGGCGGGGCCGGGCGGTTAGTCCTCGGTGTCGACGATGAAGGGGCCGGCGATCGCGAGCACCTCCGCCATCGTGAGCGGCTCGTCGTAGGCCTCCGTGACGGCCTCCACCGACTTGACGGTGAGCGTCGTGATGTCGACGCCGAGGTGCGTCGTGTTGTCCTCGCCGGCGTACGTGGCCGCGAGCGCCGGGACGTTCGTCTGGTCGAACTCGACCCAGCCCGGCTGGCCGCGGAGGCGGCGGACGATCGAGGCGTGGCGGGCCTCGACCGAGTGGATCTGGAGCGCCGTCCGGAGCACGTCGGGCTCGTCGATGAGCGCCGGGGCCTGCCCTTTGTAGGCGCGGACGCCGGTGTCCTCGAACCCCTGCGAGAGGGCGAGGAAGGTCTGGTAGTTATCGAACGGGTCGAACGTGCCGCCGGCCGTGAAGTCGAACTGGGGCTTGGCCTCGTCCTCTGCGAGCCCGAGCGCGGCCTCGAGCAGGCGGACGTGGGCCCGCTCGTGGTTCGTCACGCCCTGGTAGACCGTGAGCGCCGGCTCGGGGATGAGCCCCGCCGTGTTCACGCCGGTGTCGTAGTACTCGAACTCGAGGTACTCGAGCGTGAGCGCGAACCGGAGCACGCTGTCAACCTGGCTCGGGAGCGTGCGCCCGAAGGCGTCGCGGGCCATGAGCCCGAGGGCGCCGGGGACCGAGAGGGCCGCCAGCGCGCCGGCCCCGAACCGGCCCGCCGTGCGGAGCGCGCCGCGCCGGGACGCGATGCGGCCGGCGACGTCGGGGTCGAGGGCGCCGAGGAGGGTCTGCTGCTTGTTCATAAGAGTGGAGAGCGGGGGGGACGGGGTCGCTGGGCGCGAGCCCGCTACATGTCGAGCCCGGTGACGGAGATCGGGTTGACGACGAAGGCGGCGGCGGCCGCCAGCACGTCGGGCGGCATAAAGGCCCGGTCGAGCCCGTTCGCGTCGATCACGTCGCGGGCGCCGGCCCCCTCGCCGGCCGGGTCGAGCGCGACGCTCTCGTCTTCGCCGATCGAGAACGGGGAGAGCGGTTCGAGCAGGTCGCGGATGGCCGCCGCGTGCCGGGCCTCGACCGAGACGATCTTCCCGGCGACGGTCAGGATGGCCGGGTCGGCGAGGAGCGGGCCGGCCCCGTTGTAGGCGGAGACGCCGAGGTCCTCGAACACCCGGGCCGTGCCCAGCACGCTCGCCCGACTCGAGAAGTCGACGGCGCTGAAGTCGAACGTGAGCGCCGGGGCGGCCGTCCCGAAGAGCGGGATGCCCTGCCGGTAGAACTCGCGGTGGATGACCTCGTGGTTCCGGAGGTCGCGGAGGACCCGTCGCTCCTCGTCGGTGATCCCGTCGTACGGGTCGGCGACGGCGCGGACGTAGAAGGCGGCCTCGAGCTGCTCGAGGACGTAGGCGTAGTTGAGCACGCCGACGTCGGTCGAGAAGTCGAGCGTGACCGGCCCGTCGGTCCCCGTGTCGATCGGGAGCTCGAGGTCGTCGAACTGGCTGAGCACGCCGCACCCGGAGAGGAACGCGGTCGAGCCGAGCCCGGCCCCGATCCACTTAAAGAAGCTGCGCCGGTCGGTCGGCTGGAGAGACGGGTGCCCGGGCTGCGGGTCCCCCGCGGGGCTGGTATCGTGGGTCATGGGCTCCCTCGGTCGTGGGCTGAGGTTGGGGCAGGAGTGGCGGCGGGCTCGGGGGCGAGCGCCCTCGACGTGGGCCGTTCGTGAAGGGTAGGTGAGGTCAGGGACAGGTGAACAGGCCACTTTCTGTTCACTTTGTGCTCATGTCTCTGGGGCGTTCCCTGGCCGCGGCCTAATGGGGGGTAGGATTGGCGCCCCCGCCCTCATCCATCGGCGCACGCACGGCGCACCGCCCTGCTGGCGGGGCGGCCCGCCAGTCCCCCGGGCCCGCCAGTCCCCCGGGCCGTCGGCTCAGCGGCCGAGCGTAGCGCGGCGCGTCAGCCGGCGCCCGTCCACATCGAGGACGAGCACGTAGGTCCCGGCCGCGAGCCCGGCCCCGTTGAGCACGACGCGGTGCCGGCCCGCCGCGCGCCGGCCCTCGGCGAGTACGGCGACGTCGCGCCCCAACACGTCGAGCACGCGGAGCGAGACCTCGGCCGGCTGGCCCAGCGTGTAGGCGAGCGCCGTCGAGGTCGTGAACGGGTTGGGGGAGGCCGGGAGGAGCGCGTCCTCAAGCGGGGCGTCGGGCTCGCCGGCAACCGGGCGCGTTTCGGCCGTCAAGAGGTCGAACCGCGTCCGCCCCTCGACCACCGTCCCGACGGGCGCCCCCTCGACGAGCAGGAGCACCGACCAGTGCTTGACGGCATCGAGGTCGAGCCGGCCGTCGCCCTCGAACCCGCCGGGGAGGACGGCGAACCCCTCCTCCCCCACCGCCTCGACCTGGCGGAGCGGGATGAGAAGGTGGAACCACCCCGGCGACCGCGCGAGCACGTCGGGGGCTTCCCACACCCAGACCTGGGAGCCGCGGAACCCGTCGGGGTCCGTCTCCACGTCGCGCTCGTGGAGCTCGAACCGGAACGCCACGCGCTCGGCCCCGGAAGCGGGCTCGACGTTGTTGACCCAGAGGCCGAGGTGCGTCGCGCCGGCCAGGTCGGGGAACGGGTTGGGCGGCGCGGCGACGCCGTGGAGGTAGCCGAACCCGGCGAACCCCAGCCCGCCCGCGCCGGCCTCGATCCGCCAGCGGGCCTCGGCCGCCCGGCCGTCGTAGCCGTCCGCGACCGACGTCAGCGTGAACGCGCTGGGGGCGTTGTAGGTGAGCGTGTAGAACTGGTCCTCGGGGTATCCCCTGTCGAGGTCGAGGATCGTCTGGGCCGAGGCCGGGGCCGCGAGCGCGAGGACGAGGAGGAGCGGTCTCATGGCGTGGGCACAGGCGCGTCCGCCAGCGCGTGGCGGAGGAGGCGGTCGGCGGCTCCCGCGTCGTCGCGGAGGTCGCGGCCGGCGTGGAGCGCCCACGCTTGGCACTGCCCCGCCAGGAGGCGGAGCGCGTCGAGGTGGGCGGCGGCGTCCCCGCTGGCGGCGACGCCGGGCGCCCCGGTGTGCCGGAGGAGGCCGAGGAGCGCCTCGCCGGCCGAGAGCGAGACGAGCCGGCTCTCGCTCGCGTCCACGACGCGGGGGAAGACGACGGCCCGCAGCACGCACGACGCGGCGGGCCCGCCCGGCCACCTCTCCCCGATCCGGAGCCGGCGCTTTCCAGGGTCGGCGACGTGCGGCTCCCAGTGGTCGGCGGCCCAGGGAAACAGAGCCTCCGCCTCCGGGTCGAGGCAAAAGTCGCGGCGGAGCGGCCACGCCCGGACCCCGCCCCCTGCCGGCCCGATCACGACCGAGTCGTCGGTGAGCGCGTCCCACCCGGCCTCCGCCAGCCGCACGGCGAGCGTCGACTTCCCGCTGTCGCTCTGACCGACGAGGAGGAGGCCCCAGCCGTCGCGGGCGAGGCACGCCCCGTGGAGCACGCGGCGGCCCCGGCCATCGAGGAGGGCGGCAAGGGCGTAGAACAAGAGGCTGTAGACGAGGGCGCCGCGGAGCGGCCCCTCCCCCACGGCGACGCGCGCGGCGCCCCGCGCCGGCTCAACGCGGGCGACCGCGCCC
>CAZDFV010000251.1:0-5179 GCA_964504495.1 uncultured Rhodothermales bacterium | reverse complement strand
CGGGCCGCCCGGCTAGCTTCCGGCGCCCGCCCGCGCCCCCCCATGCCCGACCCCGCCGCCCTCGGTGACCCCGGCCGGCTCGCCGCCCTCGAGGCGACGGGCCTCCTCGGCGGCCCGCCCGAGGCCCCGTTCGACCAGACCGTCCGGCTCGTCCGGCGGTGCCTCCGGGTGCCCGTCGCGCTCGTCTCGCTCGTCGACGCCGACCGCCAGGTGTTCAAGGGCCAGGAGGGGCTGGCCGAGCCGTGGTGCTCGCTCGGCGGGACCCCGCTCTCGCACTCGTTCTGCCAGCACGTCGTCGCGGACGACGCCCCGCTCGTCGTCGGGGACGCCCGCGAGGACGCCCGCGTCCGGGACAACCTGGCCGTCCGCGACCTCGACGTGGTCGCCTACCTCGGCGTCCCGCTCCGGACGCCGGACGGGTACCCGGTCGGGTCGGTCTGCGCCATCGACGCGGTCCCCCGAGCGTGGACCGACGCCGACCGCGAGGCGCTCGAGGCCATTGCCGAGGTCGCCGCCGACGGCGTGGCCGCGCGGTACCAGCTCCGCCAGCGGGCCGAGGCGCTCGCCGGCGCGCGGGCCCGGAGCGAGGCCCTGTTCCGGGCCGTCTTCGACGGGATCACCCAGCTCACCGGCCTGCTCACGCCCGACGGGGCCGTCCTCGAAGCCAACCAGACGGCCCTCGCGTTCTGCGGTCTCGGGCGCGGCCAGGTCGTCGGGCGCCCGCTCTGGGAGAGCCTCCCGCTCCCGCCCGGGATGGAGGCCCGCCACCGCGACGCGCTCGCCCGGGCCGCCGACGGCGAGGCCGTCCGGTACGAGGAGACCGTGTGGGACGCCCGGGGCCGCCGGCACGTCCTCGACGTCACGCTCCGGCCGGCGCCCGGGGTCGGCGGCCTCCTCCTGCTCGAGGGCCGGCCCGTGACCGAGGCCGTCCGCCTCCGAGAGGTCCAGACGGCCATGCTCGCCGGGCTGGCGGGGACGTGGGACCTCGACCTGGCGACCGGGACCGTCACGACGCACGGCGGGACCGACGCCCTGTTCGGGGTCGAGGGGGACGGCCCCCACGCGGTCGACGCCTACTACGCCCGGCTCCACCCGGACGACCGGGCCGCCGCGCGCCGGAACCTCGGGGCCGTCGTCGCGGCCGGCGACGAGTACGAGGTCGAACGCCGCGTGCTCCGGCCCGACGGGCGGGTCCGCTACGTCCGCTCGCGGGGGACCGTCGTGGCCGGGCCCGACGGCGAGCCGGCCCGGGTCGTCGGGGCCGTCGCCGACGTGACGCGCCAGCGCGAGGCGGCCGACGGCACGGCCCAGGACGCCGCCCGGCTCCAGCTCGCCCTCGACGTCGCCCAGCTCGGCACGTTCGAGCACGAGGTCGTCTCGGGGCGGACCCGCTGCGACGCCCGCGCACAGGCGCTCCTCGACCTCCCCGAGATGCCCTCGTTCGACGACTTCCTCGGCCGCGTCCACCCGGACGACCGGGCCGCCGTCGGCGGGGCGCTCGGGCGGCTGCGGGAGGACCCCGCCGCCGGCCCGCTCCGGGTCGCCTACCGCGTCCTGGCCGGCAGGGCCGCAGGGGGCGGCCCGCGCCACGTCGTCGCCTCGGTCCGCGGGACCGCCGGCGACGACGGCCGGCTCGCTCGCGTGATCGGGACGCTCCAGGACGTGACCGAGCGGGAGGCGACGACCCGGGCGCTCGGCGAGAGCGAGGCCCGGCTCTCGACCGTCCTCGACGCCCTCCCCGTCGGCGTGATCATCGCCGACGCAGACGGCCGGGTCGTCCGGGACAACGCGGCCAACCGCGCGATCTGGGGGGTCCCGCCCGAGACCGAGAGCTGGGAGGGCTACGCCGACTGGGAGGGGTACTGGCCTGACTCCGGCCGCCGGGTCGAGGCCGACGAGTGGGCGATGGCCCGGGCCCTCCGCACCGGCGAGACCGTTCGCGGCGAGCACGTCGAGGTGGCCCCGTTCGGGGGCGGCCCGCGCCGGCAGATCCTGAACTCGGCCGCCCCCGTCCGCGACGCCGGGGGCCGGGTCGTCGGCGGCGTCGTGGCCCAGCTCGACGTGACCGACCGGCTCGCCGACCAGCGGGCGCTGGCCGAGAGCGAGGCCCGGTTCCAGGCCATCCTCGACGCGACCGACACCATCATCTACGCCAAGGACCTCGACGGCCGGTACACGCTCGTCAACCGGGCGTGGACCGCGCTCACGGGCCTCGCCGAGGCCGAGGCCCTCGGCCGCCGCGACGACGAGGTCTTCCCGGCCGCCGCCGCCGCGGCGTTCCGGGCCCACGACCGGGCCGTCGTCGAGGCCGGCCGCTCGCTCCAGTTCGACGAGGCCGCCTGGGTGGACGGGGAGGAGCGGGCGTTCCTCTCGGTCAAGTTCCCGCTCCGCGACGCCGACGGCGCGGTCTTCGCCGTCGGCGGGGTCTCGACCGACACCACCGCGGCCCGCCGGGCGGCCGAGGCCCTCGCCGCGAGCGAGGAGCGGTTCCGGGCCACGTTCGAGAACGCGGCCGTCGGGATCGCCCTCGTGGGCCCGTCCGGCGGCGTGATCCAGAGCAACGAGCGGCTGAGCGAGATCACCGGGTACTCCCGCGAGGAGCTCGGCGGGATGGCGTTCCAGGACATCACGCACCCCGACGACCTCGACGCCGACGTCGAGCAGTTCGAGCGGCTCCTGGCCGGCCGGATCCCGCACTACCAGATGGAGAAGCGGTACCGCCGGAAGGACGGGGCGTGGGTCTGGGCCAACCTGACCGTCGCGCCGGACTACGACCCCGAGGGCCGGGTCGAGCACGTGATCTCGATCATCGAGGACGTCACCGAGAAGAAGGCGGCCGAGGCCGCGCTCCGGGCGCTCAACGACGAGCTCGAGGACCGCGTGGCCGAGCGGACGGCCGAGCTGGCGCGCTCGAACGCCGAGCTCGACCAGTTCGCCTACGTCGCCTCGCACGACCTGAAGGCGCCGATCCGGGCCATCGACAGCCTGGCGACCTGGATCGAGGAGGACGCCGCCGACGCGCTCCCTGAGGCGTCGGCCCGGCACCTCGGGCTCCTCCGCCAGCGGGCCGGGCGGATGGAGCGGCTCCTCGACAGCCTCCTCGCCTACTCCCGGGCCGGCCGCTCCGAGGCGGCCCCCGAGCCCGTCGACGCCGGCGCCCTCGTCCGCGACGTGGTCGCGACGGTGGCCCCGCCCGAGGGGTTCGACGTCCGGCTCGGCGGCGACTTCCCCGTCGTCGAGACGGCCCGGGCCCCGCTCGCCCTCGTCTTCCGGAACCTCATCGGGAACGCGATCAAGCACCACGACCGGCCCGACGGCCGCGTGACCGTCTCGGCCGAGGTCGTCGCCGGCCCGCTGGCGGGCGGCCCGCTGGCGGGCGGCGGCTGGGCCGCGTTCACGGTCGAGGACGACGGGCCGGGGATCGCGCCGGAATACCGCGCCCGCGTGTTCGGGATGTTCCAGACGCTCCGGCCGCGCGACGAGGTCGAGGGGAGCGGGATGGGCCTGGCCGTCGTGAAAAAGACGGTCGAGGCCCGGGGCGGGGCGGTCACGGTCGGGGCCGCCGAGGGCGGCGGTGCTAGGTTCCGGTTTACCTGGCCGCTCAGCGAACCTTCTTAAGCCGATGGAAGTCAACGGCGTCACCCTCCTCCTCGTCGAAGACGACCTCGTCGACGCCGAGGCCATCCAGCGGGCGTTCCGCCAGCAGCGGATCGCCAACCCGTTCGTCGTCGTCCCCGACGGGGTCGCGGCCCTGGCCGCGCTCCGGGGCGAGCCCGGGGCCCCGGAGGTCCCGCACCCGTACGTCGTCCTCCTCGACCTCAACATGCCGCGGATGAACGGGATCGAGTTCCTCGAGGCCCTCCGCGCCGACCCGGCCCTGGCCCGGACCGTCGTGTTCGTGCTCACGACGAGCGACCGGGAGGAGGACAAGGTCGCGGCCTACGACCACCACGTGGCCGGGTACATCCTCAAGAGCCGGGCCGGCGAGGACTTCCTCGAGGTCATCAAGCTGCTCCGGGTCTACTGGCGGCTCATCGAGTTCCCCCCCGACCTCACGCAGGCCGCATGACCGCCCCCCGCCCGGCC
This sequence comes from uncultured Rhodothermales bacterium, assembly GCA_964504495.1. Classification (GTDB taxonomy): domain Bacteria; phylum Bacteroidota; class Rhodothermia; order Rhodothermales; family Rubricoccaceae; genus Rubrivirga. Next base: position 1,093 of record CAZDFV010000251.1, on the reverse strand, counting down.
GCGCCCCTCCGCCTCCTCCTCGTCGACGACGACGAGGTCGACCGGGCCCGCGTCCGCCGGCTCCTCGGCGACGGGTACGCCGTCGGCGAGGCGGCCACGGCCGGCGAGGGCCGGGCGTGCGCCGAGGCCGAGCCGTGGGACCTCGTGCTCCTCGACGTCCGGCTCCCCGACGCCGAGGGCGTCGACCTCGTCCCGTGGTTCGCCGCGCGCGACCTCCCGGTCGTGATGCTCACGGGCGTGGAGGACGCCGAGGTCGTCGTCGGGGCCATGCGCCGGGGCGCGGCCGACTACCTCGTCAAGGGGCGGATGGAGGCGGCCGCGCTCGAGCGGGCCGTCCGGCGGGCGGTCGAGACGGCGGCGCTCCGGCGCGAGGTGGCCGAGCAGCAGGCCCGGCTGGCCGAGCAGGCCGCGGCGCTCGCCCAGCGGAACCGGGAGGTCCGGGAGCTCGCCTCGGCGCTCACGCTCGCCGAGCAGGCCGAGCGCCAGCGGGTCTCGGCCCTCCTCCACGACCACGTCCAGCAGCTCCTGTTCGGGGCCCAGTTCGCCGTCCAGTCGCTCCGCCGGCTGGCCGCGGACGGGCGGGCCGAGGCCGACCTCGACCGGGCCCACGACGCGCTCTCCGAGTCGATCGAGGCCACGCGCCAGCTCACGCTCGACCTCACCCCGCCCGTCCTCGACGAGGAGGACTACAGCGTGGCCCTCCGATGGCTGGCCGGCCACGTCGGGGCCCGGCACGGGCTCGACGTCGAGGTCGTCTCGGACGGCCCGGCCGTCGTGGAGCGCCGGGAGGTCCGCGTGCTCCTCACCGAGCTCGTCCGGGAGCTCCTGTTCAACGTCGTCAAGCACGCCGGCGTGGGCCGGGCCCGCGTCCGGGTCGGGGCCGACGGCGGGGCCCTCGCCGTCGTCGTCGAGGACGAGGGGGCCGGGTTCGACCCCGGGGCGCTCGCGGACGGGAACGGGGCGGACGGCGGGTTCGGGCTCTACAGCGTCCGCGGCCGGCTCGAGCTCCTCGGCGGCCGGCTCGACCTCGACGCGGCCCCGGGCCGGGGCACCCGGGCCACGATCCACGTCGCCCTCGACGGGCACGCCGACG
>CAZDFV010000250.1:0-5188 GCA_964504495.1 uncultured Rhodothermales bacterium | reverse complement strand
CCGCCCCTCGGCCTGGAGCGCGGCGACGGCCTCGCGCTTTTCTTCTGGCGAGACGCCGCCCTCGGCGCTCTCGACGCCCAGCGCGCCGGCGACGGCGGCGACGGTCGCGGGCGCGTCGCCCGAGAGGACGTGGACGGCCTTGCCCTCGGCCTGGAGCCGGCGGACGAGCGCGGCGGCCTCCGGCCGGACCCGGTCGCCCACGGCAAGGACTGCGGCCGGAGCGCCGTCGACGGCGACGGCGACGGGCGTGTGCCCGGCCTCGGCCCAGGTTGCGAGGGCGGTCCGCCAGCGGTCCGGGAGCGGGGCGGACAGGCCCTCCACCCACTCCGGCCGGCCGACGGCGACGGCACTCTCCCCCACCCTCCCCCGCACGCCTTGCCCGGCGACGGCCTCGACGTTGGCGACGGTTTCTTCCCCAACGCCCCGTTCGCGGACGAGCGCGTCGGCGATGGGGTGCGTGGCGTGCGCTTCGAGCGCCGACGCGAGGTCGAGCGCCGCCTCGCTCCCGAGGTGCTCGGCCAGGTCCATCCGGCCCTCCGTCAACGTTCCGGTCTTGTCGAGGACGACCGTGTCGACCTCGGTCAGCCGCTGGACGGCCTCGTCGGACTTGACGAAGACGCCGGCACGCGCGGCCCGGCCCTGCGCGACGGCAAGCGCGAGCGGCGTCGCCATGCCGAGGGCACACGGGCACGTGATGACGAGGAGGGCGACGACGTGGGCGGGCATCGCCGCCGGGTCGAGCCACAACCACAGCCCGGCCGTGAGGGCCGCCAGCGCGAGGACGGACAGGACGAAGACGCCGCCGATCCGGTCGGCCCAGAGCACGACGGGCGCCCGGCGGACCTCCCCGCGCTCGACCCACGCCAGCAGCCGGCCGACGCGGGTGCCCTCGCCGACGGCCGTGGCGCGGACGCGGAGCGGGGCCTGGAGGTTCGTCGTCCCGGCCTCGACCGCGGCGCCCGGGGCGACGGGCTCGGGCCGGGCCTCGCCGGTGAGGGCCGCCCGGTCCAGCCGACTGGCGCCCGTCTCGACCGTGCCGTCGACGGGGACGACCTCGCCGGCCGGGATCTCGACGAGGTCGCCGGGCCGGATCTCGGCCAGGTCCACGACCTCGGCCTGGCCGTCCGGCCCGACGCGCCGCGCGACGCGGGGGACGAGGGCGAGGAGCCGCTCGCTCGCCTCGCCGGCCCGGCGCCGGCTCCGGAGCTGGAGCCACCGGGCCGTGAGGAGCGCGGCGATGAGGACGGTGACGGAGTCGAACCAGACCTCGCCCCGCCCGGTCACGGTGGCCCACGCGCTGTGCCCGAACCCGACGGCGATGCCGAGCGCGATCGGCGTGTCGAGGTGGAGGTGCCGGACGCTCCGGGCCCGCCACGCGCTCGTGGCCGAGGCCCAGGCGCGCCGGAAGAACGGGGCCGCGCCGTACCCCACGGCCGGGACGGCGAGCGCGAGGCTGAACCAGCGCGCGGCCGTCGCCAGCGGGCCGGCGTGGGCGTCGAGCCCGCTGTAGAGGGCGGCCGCGACGAGCATCACGTTCCCCGCGAGGGCCCACGCCACGCCGACGCGGACCAGCAGGCGCCGCTCGGCGTCCGTGGCCTCGCCGGCCTCCGGCCGCGACGGGCGGACGGCGTACCCGAACCGGGCCAGCCACCGCCCGACCTCGCCGAGGCTCACGCGCGCCGGGTCGAACGTGAGCGAGAGCCGGGCGCGGGGCAGGTCGAGGCGGGCCTCCGTCACGCCCGCGACCTCGTACGGGAGCCGCTCGACGAGCCACACGCACGCCGCGCAGTGCACGCCGTCCACGAACAGGTCGACGGCCCGGCCGCCCTCGACCGGCCGTGTGGAGCCCTCGATGAACGCGGGCTGATCGAGCTCCGCGAGCGCCAGCGCCTCCGGCTGGTGGGGGCGCGGGGCGGGCGCGGGGGCGAGGGCCCGGAGGCGGTCGTAGGTGTCGCCGTAGCCGGCCTCGACGAGCGCGTCGCGGACGACAGCGCAGCCCGTGCAGCAGCACGGCTCGCCCGCCGCCGTCCGCACCGGGCGCCGGCCGACGGGCAGGCCGCAGTGGACGCACGGGGCGTCCGGTTCGGTACGCGCCTCGGTCGGGGCCGCCAACGCCGGGCCGCTCATGGGACGACCGTCAGGGTGTCGGCGGACTCCGACGTGTCGGCCGGCGCTGGGGCCTCGGCCGCGTCGATGATGCGGGCGCCCCCGTCCGACCGGGCGGCGAAGACGGTCACGGCGGCCATCGTGATGCTGATGGCGAGGAGGAAGACGACGAACGCCGGCCACGCGACGTGGGGCGGCACGAGGGGCGGTCGGCGGTCGGGGTCGTCGGGCGTCACGGGCGTGGGGGCGGGAGGCTCAAGAGACGGACGGACGGGGCCGGGGCGTGGCGGCTCGGCGCGGGGCGGCGGGCCGGGCCGGACCGCGCGGGCGTGTGGGGCCCTTCCCCACACCGGCCCGCTGGCGGACGCCGCCGGCACGGGCCGCCAAGGACGGCGCCTGTGCAGGGCCGAGGGGTTTCTGCGGCTCCTGAACGGGAGGGGTGGAGGGAGCGCCCATACATCGCAGGGCCGCTACGTTCTCGGCGCTGCTTCAGATTGATGAGCAAACTTCAGAGTGGTGAGCAAACAAGACAAGTCATTCCCGCACAGGCGGGAATCCAGAACGGACAAGCATGGTGCCGCACGAGTCCTGGATTGGCTGGCGCCGACGCTTCGCGGTCCCGCCTGCGCGGGAACGACTACACGTAGTTGTATAGCCGGATCAGAACTCAGCGGCCCTGCCCCCACACCGACCCGCTGGCGGAGGCCGCAGCACGGACCGCCAGCGGGCGGCGCTACGGCGCGACCTGCTCCGTCGGGGGCGCGTCCGCCTCCGGCCCGGCCTCCTGGAGGAGCCGGCCGAGCAGCCCACACGCGGCCAGGACGACGAGGACCGCCAGGCACCCCACGGCCAGGTTCCGCGGCCGGGCGCTCCCCCGCGTGCGGACGCGCTGACCCTGGGGCGTCATTGGCTCGGCCCGAGCAGGACGAACGGGACGTCGCGCGTGGACCCGTCCTCGAACGTGAGGCGGACGGCCGCGGCGGTCTCGGCCGCGTCGCCGAACGCCGCGCGCGGGACGACGACGAACCCCTCCACCCGGACCATCTCCTGCGAACCGACCTCGACCGGCTGCGCCGCCCCCAGCCGCACCGACCCGCCCGCCGGCGCCGCCAGCGACACGCGGAACGCGCCCGCCGTCGCCGTCTGGTTCCGTACCCGGAGGCGGATCCGGTTGGCGACGGCCCCGTCCTCCAGCTCCACGAACGGCTCCCCGACCGACCGCCCCAGGTTCACGTCGTACGGCTGGCGCGTCGTGAGGGCGACCGTGAAGACCACGGCGACGGCCGTGAGGAGGAGCCCGTACGCGACCGTCCGCCCGCGCACGGCGCGCGTCCGCTCGCCCTCGAGGGCCCGCTCGCTCGTGTACCGGATGAGCCCGCGCGGGAGGTCCACGGCGTCCATGATGTCGTCGCAGGCGTCGATGCACTGCGTGCACGCGATGCACTCCATCTGGAGCCCCTCGCGGATGTCGATCCCCGTCGGGCACGTCCTGACGCACGCCCCGCAGTCGATGCAGTCGCCGAGCGGCGGCCGCTCGCCGGCCTGCTCCTCTGCGATCGCCTTCTTCCCGCGCCGGGCCCGCGGCTCGCCCCGCGTCGGGTCGTACGAGACGATCAGGGAGTCGGGGTCGAGGAGGACCGACTGGAACCGGGCGTACGGGCACGTGATCGTGCACATCTGCTCGCGGAACACGCCGAAGTCGAACAGGACGAGCCCGGTCGTGACCGCCGCCAGCACGAAGTACGGCCAGTGCTCGGTCGGCGGGCCGGTCATCCACGCGAGCAACCGCTCCCACCCGACGAAGTAGGCCGTGAACGTGTGCGCGAGGAACGCCGAGACGGCGACGTAGACGGCCCACTTGACGCCCTTCCGCCACGCCTTGTCGAGCGTCCACGGGCCGGCGTCGCGGCGCGCGCGGACGTGCTCGGCGCCCTCGACGAGCCGCTCGACCGGGCGGAAGACGAACTCGAGGTAGACCGTCTGCGGGCACCCCCACCCGCACCACACGCGCCCCAGGAGTGCCGTGACGAGCGCGATCGAGACGAGCGCCGCGATCCCGACGAGGAGCAGGAGGAAGGTGTCGGTCGGGTAGAACGTGAACCCGAAGAAGGTGAACTCGCGCGCCGCGATGTCGAGGAGCACGGCCGGCCTCCCCCCGATCTGGACGACCGGGAGGGCGACGAAGAAGGCGATCAGCGCCCACCCGACGACGCGGCGCCAGCGCCAGAGCCGCCCGGTCGACGGCGTCGGGTAGAGCCAGCGGCGGGACCCGTCATTGCGGAGGGTCGAGAGGACCTCCTCGGGCGAGTCGAGAATGCCGACGTCGTCGGCGGGAACGAACGCGGTCACGGCGGGGCGGCGGGGAGCGGGAAGGTCTCCACGGGCGCGCGCCGCGGACGGCGGCCGTCCGCCCCCCGGCGCGCCGTCCCGACCCCGCCAGCGCTGTGGGGAGCGGCCCTACACGGGGCGTCGGCGGGCGCCCCCGGGCCGTCCCGGTGCAACCCCCTACCTTCCGTCCGTATCGGCACCGACCCGCACCGGCACCGAGGAGTCCGAGACCATGCCGTCGTTCACGCTCGCCCCGGAGGTCGTCCCCCTGCTGTGCCAGGCGCTGACGGCCGGGATCGCCGGGGCCTACGTCCTCTCGATCCGTCGGAAGACGCGGTCGGCCCGGTGGCTGGCGGTCCTGCTCGGCGGGAACGCCCTGTTCGCCGTGGCCTACCTGCTCACGATGATGACGCTGTCGTCGGACGCCTGGGCCAACCGGTTCAACATGGGGCTGTACGTGGGCGTGGCCGTGGCCGGGTTCGCGGCGGTGCGGCTGAGCTATACGTTCCTCGCCCGGCCCTTCCGCCGCGAGGGGCGGGTCGTGCTCGCCGTCGCGTCGGCCGCGCTCGCCGCGCTCCTCGCCCTGACGGCGTGGGCCGCGGTCACGCTCGACCTCCGGCTGTACCGCCCGGCCCTGTTCGGGTACGGCGCGTTCCTCATCGCCACGTCGGTGTGGGCGGCGGCCGTCCACGTCCGGCAGGCCCGGCGGTTCCGGCGGCTGGCGCGGGCCGGCGGCGCGCGCGGGCGGGCCCGG
>CAZDFV010000249.1:0-5188 GCA_964504495.1 uncultured Rhodothermales bacterium | reverse complement strand
ACCGTCTCGGTGAGCGCGCGCCTCGACGCCGACCCCGGCTTCGGCGTCGAGCCGACGCCGATGCTCGCCGTCGCCTGGGCGGCCGCCCCGAGGCTCACGGTCCGGGCCGCCGCCGGCCGGGCCGTCCGCGCGCCGACCTACGTCGAGCGCTACATCAACACGGCGCGCGAGGACCCGCAGGGGAACGTGGGGACCCCCGACCTCCAGGCCGAGCGGGCGTGGAACGCCGAGGGCGGCCTGGACTGGACGGTCCCCGGCCTCGCGCTCCGGGCGACGGCGTTCTGGCGCCGGACGGACAGCCTCATCGACTACGTCCGCGACGGGCCCGACGGGGGCGCCGTGTTCCGCGCCCGGAACGTGTTCGAGGCCGAGGCCGCCGGCGTCGAGGTCACGGCCCAGGCCGGCTGGCGGTTCAGCCCCGAGCAGGCCCTCCGCCTGTCGGCGGCCTACGCCTACACCGACGTCCAGATCGACGCGGGCGCCTTCGCCGCGGGCGATTTCAAGTACGTCCTCGACCACAGCCCGCACCTCGTCCAAGGGCGGGCCGCCGCCGAGGCCGGGCGCGCCCTGCTCTCGGTCGAGGCCCTCCACAAGACGCGCGTGGGCCTCGACGCCGTGACCGTCGCCCACGCCCGTCTGGCGCTCGCCCTCCGCCCGCACGCCGACGGCCCGCCGGCCCAGGTCTACGTCGAGGCCCGGAACGCCTTCGACGCCCGGTACACCGAGGTCTTCGGGGCGCCCATGCCGGGCCGGCTGTGGCTGGCCGGCCTCCGGCTCCGCCTGGGCCGCTAGAGCGCTGCTCATGACGATGTGCGTCCCCCTTTGTCATCCTGAGCGCCTTGTCATCCTGAGCGCCAGCGAAGGATCTCGACGGGAGACCCCGAGCCCTTCGGCACCGGCACCTACGGCTTCGACACCGCGCTGAGATCCTTCGCTCCGCTCAGGATGACACCTCCCTGAGCAGTGCGCTAGGCGCCCCGGCGGCGGGCGGGGGGCCCGGGCCTCCGCCTCAGGTCTGGCCGGTCGGCCCTGCCCGGCACCGCGGCCGGGCCCGCGCGTCCAACCGGCCCGCCAGCCCCTCCGCCATGCGGATCGCCCTCTGCCAGATCAACCCGACCGTCGGCGACCTCGCCGGGAACGTGGACCTCGTCCTCCGCGACGCGGGGCGGGCCGCCGAGGCCGGCGCCGACCTCGCCGTCTTCCCCGAGCTCTGCGTGACGGGCTACCCGCCGCAGGACTTGCTGGACCGCCCGGCCTTCCTCGACGACGTCGACGCCGCGCTCCGCCACCTCTCGGCGCACCTCCCCGCCGGGCTCGGCGCGGTCGTCGGGGCCCCGGTACGGAACGACACGCCGGTCGGGAAGCGGCTGTTCAACACGGCCCTCCTGCTGGCGGACGGCGGGGTCGTCGACGCCGTCTCCAAGACGCTCCTCCCGACGTACGACGTGTTCGACGAGGTCCGCTACTTCGAGCCGTGCCCGGAGCGGACGGTCGTCACGTGGGGCGGCCTCCGCCTCGGCCTCCACGTCTGCGAGGACATGTGGAACAACCACGGCGCGGACGGCCCGGCCGACGAGCCCGCGCCCTACCGGCTCTACGAGGCCAACCCCGTCGACGAGCTGGCGGCGCTCGGGGTCGACCTGTTCGTCAACGTCTCCGCCAGCCCGTACGCGACGGGGAAGCCGGCCGAGCGGCGGCGGATCGTGGCCCGGAGCGCGCGCGAGCACGGCGTCCCGTTCGTCTACGTCAACCAGGTCGGCGCCAACACCGAGCTGGTCTTCGACGGCGGGAGCCAGGTCCAGAACGCCCGCGGCGAGGTGCTCTGGCAGGCCCGCTCGTTCGGGGAGGACTTCTTCGTGTGGGACACGGACGCCCCGGGCAGCGCGCGGGAGGTGCCGGAGCGGGACGTGACGGCCGAGATCCACGACGCGCTCGTCCTCGGCGTCCGCGACTACGTGCGCAAAACGGGGCCGGGCGTGTTCGACAAGGCGCTCGTCGGGCTGAGCGGCGGGATCGACTCGGCGGTCACGTGCGCGATCGCCGCTGAGGCGCTCGGGCCAGAGCGCGTGGTCGGGATCACGATGCCCTCGGCCTACTCGTCGTCGGGGTCCGTCGACGACAGCCGCGCCCTCGCCGAGAACTTGGGCGTCGAGTTCCACGAGGTCTCGATCCGCCCGGCCGTCGACGCCTTCGCGGACATGCTGGCGGGGCTGTTCGCCGGGACGGAGGAGGGCGTGGCCGAAGAGAACGTCCAGGCGCGGGCGCGCGGGCTCACGCTCATGGCCGTCTCGAACAAGTTCGGGCACCTCCTCCTCACGACCGGCAACAAGTCCGAGATGGCCGTCGGCTACGCCACGCTCTACGGCGACATGTCGGGCGGGCTGGCGGTCCTCTCGGACGTGCTCAAGACCGAGGTGTACCGGCTGGCCGAGGAGATCAACGACCGCGCCGGGCGCGAGCTGATCCCCCGGAACACGATCACGAAGCCACCGTCGGCCGAGCTCAAGCCGGGCCAGACGGACCAGGACTCGCTCCCGCCCTACGACGTCCTCGACGCCGTCCTCGTCCGCTACGTCGAGCGCCACGAGGCGCCCGCGGCCATCGCCGCCGCGACGGGCACCGACCGCGCGCTCGTGGAGCACGTCGCTCGGATGGTGGACCGGAACGAGTACAAGCGCCGGCAGGCCGCCCCGGGCCTCCGCGTCAGCCCGAAGGCGTTCGGGAGCGGGCGGCGGCTCCCGATCGTCATGCAGCGGACGCGGATCGGCGCCGACGGCGGCCGCCAGCGGGTTGAGGGCGCCCCGGCCGCCGCGGCCGTCGAGGCGTAGGGGCTACCACCGGAGGCGCTCGGGGAGCGCGCCGAGCCCGACGGCCGCGAGCGCCCCGTCGAGCGTGTCGCACACCGTCGCCGGCCGCCCCCGCGCCCGGACGCGAAGGGCGTAGAGCCGCTGGACCAGCTCGCGGTCCTCGCGCTCCGTGACGACGACGTCCGCGCCCACCTGGCCCTCGGCCTGGGCGTCCACCATCTCGTCAAGGCCGTCCGGCGTGACGTCGAGGAGCGTGATCCCGCGCTCGTCCCAGATCGCGTCGAACGTGGGCCGCCAGTCGGGGTCGGACTGGAGGCGCCGGACGAACCGGGCGACGTCGTGGCCCGTGACCTCGCCGCTCACGCGGGCCAGGGCGAGCCCGGCGGCCGGGTCGATCCGGTAGTCGAGCCGTGCGGGGCGGCGGCCGGTCACGGCGTCGGGGCGGGGCCGTCCACGTCGAGCTCCGTCAGGGCGCCGGGCGCGAGGCCGAGCCACCCGGCCGCGTCCTCGCGCGTGTCGAGGCACCGGTACTCCCGGTCGAGGTCGGCGGTGAGGACCCCGAACAGGCGGAGGAGCACGTCGAGGCTCTCGCGGCGCGTGACGAACGCGACCCGGCTGGACCCGATGCGGTTGCGGTACTCGTGGGCCGAGACGACGAGGTCCTTGAGCTCGCCCGGGCTCACGTCCACCTCGGCGGCCCCGGTGAGGTCCCAGACCTCGTCGAACCCGGGCGCCCAGGCCGGCCGGGTCACGAGGTCCTGGCAGGCCCGGACGAGCTCCGCGCCCGTCACGTGCCCGCCCAAGACGACGAGCCCCACGCGGAGCGGGGGGAGGACGACTGCGTCATACGCCATACGTGAGCCGGGGGGCGTGAGCCAGAGGCGACGGCCCGAAGGTACGTCTGGCGCGTGCGCCGCGCCGGGCCGCGTGGAATCCCCGAGATCGGCGGCGGCCCCAAACCGCGCCGGCCGGGGCGGGTACCACCGGCCCCATCCCCCCCGACCCATGCCCGTCTCCCTGAAGCCCCTCTACCAGCAAACGATCGTGATCACCGGCGCCTCGAGCGGGATCGGGCTGGCGACCGCGCTCGAGGCCGCCGGCCGCGGCGCCGCCCTCGTCCTCGTCGCCCGCTCCCCCGAGAACCTCGACGCCGCCGCCGAGCGGTGCCGCGCGCTCGGGGCCGAGGTCGAGACCGTCGTGGCCGACGTGGCCGACCGGGCCGTGCTCGACCTCGTGGCCGAGCTGGCGGCCGAGCGGTTCGGCGGGTTCGACACCTGGGTCAACAACGCCGGCGCGAGCGTCTACGGCGAGCTCAGGGACGTGCCCGAGGAGGCCGCCCGCCAGGTGTTCTCGACGAACTACTGGGGGACCGTCCACGGCTCGCTCGTCGCCGCCGACCACTTCCGCCAGCGGGCCGGGGAGCACGGCGGGGCCCTCGTCAACGTGGGGAGCGTCCTGAGCGACCGGGCCATCCCGCTCCAGGGCCACTACTGCGCCTCGAAGCACGCCATCAAGGGGTTCACCGACGCCCTCCGCATGGAGCTCGAGAACGAGGGCGTCCCGGTGTCCGTCACGCTCGTCAAGCCCAGCGCGATCAACACGCCGTACCCCGAGCACGCGGCGAACTACATGGACCGCGAGCCGGCCCTCCCGACGCCGACCTACGCCCCCGAGGTCGTGGCCCGGGCCATCCTCGCGGCCGCCGAGCGCCCGCTCCGCGACGTGACCGTCGGGGCCAAGGACGGCGCGATGGCCGTGCTCGGGGGGCTCGCCCCGCGCCTGACCGACAAGATCATGGAGGCGGCCTTTTTCGACCAGCAGAAGGGCGACGCCCCGGCCTCGGACGACCGCTCGGGGACGCTCCAGGAGCCGAAGCCGGGGAGCGGCCGGGTCCACGGGAGCGCCGACGGCCACGTGTTCCAGTCGAGCGTGTGGACGCAGCTCCAGACGCGCCCGTTCGCGGCCGTCGGCGCCGCGCTGGCGGCGGGCCTCGTCGCGGCCTGGGGGCTCGGCCGGAACTGAGGCCGGGGAGGGGTGCGGGACGCGCGCTCTGCGCGCTTGGGGGGACGAGTAGACGGGTGGGTCCCCTCTCGTCCCTCGCCCCACCCTACTCGACGCGGAGCCCGTCGAGGTCGCCCGTGACCTCGACGACGACGGCCCCGTTCTCGACCCGGACGTCCGTCACGTCGAGGGCCGGGCGCGCCCCGCCCAGGTCCACGAGCGGGTTCAGGACGCCCGAGAGCCGGCGCGCGACGGTCCCGCCCAGGTCGAGCCCGAGCGCCCGCACGCTCTCGACCTCGAACCGGACCTCGCGGCCCGCGCCCGCCAGCCGGCCCCCGACCTCGACGGCCGCGCCCGACGGCAGCGACACGCCGCCGAGG
>CAZDFV010000248.1:0-5228 GCA_964504495.1 uncultured Rhodothermales bacterium | reverse complement strand
GTCCAGGCCGCGCGCGCCCAGGCCGGCGCGGCGAGCGCGGGCGTCGAGAGCGCGCAGGCCCAGCTCGCCAACACCGTCATCCGCGCGCCGTTCTCGGGCGTCGTCGAGCAGCGGGTCATGGAGCCCGGCGAGCTGGCGAGCCCTGGCCAGCCGGTCGTCCGCCTCGTCGGGGCCGGCGGCGTCAAGATCGCGGCCGGCGTGCCGGAGCGGTACGCGAGCGAGATCGAGGTCGGCTCGCCGGTCCGCGTGATCCCGGCGGCGTACGACGCCGAGCCGCGGGGCGGGCGCGTCACGTTCGTCGGGCTGGCCGTCGATCCGCAGAGCCGGACGTTCCCCGTCGAGATCGCCGTCGCGAACGACGACCGGACGCTCAAGCCCGAGATGGTCGTCCGCCTGGAGCTGACGCGGAGCGTGCTCCGCGACGCGATCACGGTCCCGACCGAGGCCGTCGTCCGCGACGAGCGGGGCGAGAGCGTGTTCGTCGTCGAGGAGGACTCGGCCGGCGTCCCGCGCGCCGCGCGCCGCCCCGTCGAGCTCGGTCCGACCTCGGGGACGGAGGTGGTGCTCACGGCCGGCGTCCGCCCGGGCGAGCGGATCATCGTGTCGGGCCAGAGCGGGCTGGCCGAGGGCGACCGCGTCCGCATCACCGAACGAGTGAACACGGCCAGCCGCACCGCCATCCGCCCCGCTGGCGACGACCGCCAGCCGACCGTCCGCCCGGCGAGCGACGCCCTCTCTGAAGAGTGATGCGTGAAGCGTGAGGGTGCCGCTGGCACGCCTCATCGCAAAGAGAATCACGCATCACTCATCACGCATCACTGCAATGAAAATCACCGACCTCGCGATCTCGAACCGGACGGCCGTCGTCGTCCTCGCGCTCGCGCTGACGATCGGCGGGCTCGTCGCCTACGTCACCCTCCCGAAGGAGAGCCAGCCGCAGATCGAGTTCGCGACGATCGTCGTGACCACGATCTACCCCGGCGCCAGCCCCGACGACGTCGAGTCGATCATCACGCAGGAGGTCGAGCGCGAGGTCTCGACGATCACCGGGCTCGACGTCCTCCGCTCGACGAGCACCGAGGGCGTCTCGACGGTCATCGCCGAGTTCTTCCCCGACAAGGACATCGACGAGGCGAGCCAGGAGGTCCGCGAGGCCGTCGACATCGCCAAGACCGAGTTCCCGTCCGACGTCGAGGAGCCGATCGTGAGCGAGATCAGCTTCGACGACTTCCCCGTCGTGACGGTCAACCTCCTCACCGACGGGTCGCTGACGGGCTTGCGCGAGACGGCCGAGGAGCTCCAGGACGAGATCGAATCGGTCCCGGGCGTCTCCGAGGTGGACCTCCTCGGCGGCCTCGAACGCGAGGTCCAGGTGGACGTGGACCTCGCCGCGCTCCAGGCCTCCGGGCTGGGCATCAACGACGTCGTCACGGCCGTCCAGACGGAGAACGCGAACATCCCGGGCGGCTCGGTCGACGTCGGGCCGGAGAACTACCTCGTCCGCGTCAACGGCGAGTTCGACCGGCCGGAGGAGATCCTCGACCTCGTCGTGGCGAGCCCCGGCGGCGTGCCCGTCTACGTCCGCGACCTGGCCGACGTCGAGTTCGGGTACAAGGACCGGAGCTCGTACGCGCGCCTCGAGCTCTTGCAGCGGGAGGACGAGGAGGGCGAGTTCCAGCCGGTCTCGGACATGGAGAACCTCCAGGTCATCCGGCTCAACGTCAAGAAGTCGTCGGGCGAGAACATCATCGAGGTCGTCGACGGGGTCGAGGAAGTGATCGCCGACTTCGCCTTCCCGTCCGGCACGAGCCACGTGCTCACGGGCGACCAGTCGGAGCAGGTTGTGATTCTGGTCGAGGACCTCGAGAACAACATCCTGGCCGGCATCCTCTTCGTGATCGCCGTCCTCCTGTTCTTCCTCGGCGTGCGGAACGCGGCGCTCGTCGGGCTGGCGATCCCGCTGAGCATGTTCCTGAGCTTCCTGGTGTTCGCGGTGATGGGCCAGACGCTCAACTTCATCATCCTGTTCTCGCTCATCATCGCGCTCGGGATGCTCGTCGACAACGCCGTCGTCATCATCGAGAACATCTACCGGTTCCGCGAGGAGGGCTACGGCCAGTGGGAGGCCGCGCGGAAGGGGACGGCCGAGGTCGGGCTCGCGGTCGCGGCCTCGACGGCGACGACCGTCGCCGTGTTCGTGCCCATGCTGTTCTGGCCGGGCATCATCGGCAAGTTCATGGGCTACATGCCGCTCACGCTCATCGTGACGCTCACGTCGTCGCTGTTCGTGGCCCTCGTGATCAACCCGGTCGTGGCCGGCTACTTCGTCAAGACCGACGCCGAGCTGAAGGCGGCGACGGCCGCCCGCGCCGAGCGCCAGCGGGGGCTGAGCAAGGTGGGCCTCGGGCTCGTCGCGTTCCTCGCCCTCATCGTGGGGATCGCCAACTGGAAGACGCTCGTGTTCCTCGCGGTCGCCGTGCCGGCCCTCGTCCTCCTCTACCGGAGGGCCCTGGAGCCGGCCCACCACCGCTTCGCCGGGCGGACCGTCCCGCGCATGACCGAGGCGTACCGCCGGTTCCTCCGGTGGATGCTCCAGCGCGACTACTCCGTCCGACGCCCGATCCTCCGCAACACGCTCGCGCTCGGGGCCTTCACGGGTGGGTTCGCCCTTCTGATTGCCGGGGCGGCGGTGAACGCAGCGGCGGCGCCTGCCGGGCTCTTGCTCCTCGTTCCCGGTGGGATCGCGCTCCTCGTGGGCGTGCTCGGGATCGTCGGGCACAGTCTGGAGACGGCGTTCCTCGGCGGCCGGACGAGCGTCAAAGGCGGGCTGATCTTCGCGGGCGTCGTCGTGGCGCTCATCGCGCTCCTCTCGCTCGCCGGGCGGATCACGTACGGGCCGGAGGGCGAGGGCGGCGTGCTCCTCGTCTTGGAGCTCCTGCTCCTCCCGGCACTCATCGTCGGTGCGGGCGCGCTCGGCCTCGTGTTCGGGCCCGGCGGGCGCCGCCAGCGCCGCGACAAGACGACGTCGTTCGGGTCGCCGTACCTGATCCTCACCGACAACCGGGCCCGGCTGCTGACCGCCACGCTCGGGACGCTCGTCGGCGTCGTGTCCCTCTTTTTCGTGGCCCCGACCGGCGTCGAGTTCTTCCCGACGACCGACCCGAACATGATCCAGATCACGGCCGAGGCCCCGGTCGGGACGACCATCGAGCGGTCGAACGAGGTCTCGGAGGAGGTGTTCGGGCGCGTCCAGGCCCTGATCGAGGAGGACCCGGCCACGGCCGAGAACACGAAGAACATCGCCACGTCGGTCGGCGTCGGCGGCGACGCCATGTTCGGGGGCGGCTCGGCGTCGGCCGAGCGGTCGTCGGTCACGCTCAACATGGTCGACTACGACCAGCGGGCCGAGTCGTCGTCGGAGACGCTCCGGCGGATCCGCGCGTCGCTGGCGGGGCTCCCCGGCATCGACCTCCAGGTGACGCAGGACGAGGGCGGCCCGCCGACCGGGGCGGCCGTCAACATCGAGGTCTCGGGCGACGAGTTCGAGACGATCCAGGCGACGGCGAACGACATCAAGGCCCAGCTCGAGGCGGCCGTCGAGGACGGGCGGATCGAGGGGCTCGTCGACATCCGCGACAACCTGAACTCGGGCCGGCCCGAGTACCGGGTCGAGATCGACCGGGAGCGGGCGGCGGCGTTCGGCCTGAGCACGCAGCAGATCGCGCTCGCCGTCCGGGGCGCCGTCCAGGGCGTCGAGGCCAGCCAGTGGCGCGACGGGAAGGACGAGTACGACATCACCGTCCGCCTGCGGGAGGAGGACCGCGAGTCGCTCCGCGAGCTCGAGTCGCTCACGGTCCTCAACGAGGGCGTCCAGGTCCCGCTCGTCTCGGTCGCCAGTATCGAGCCGGCGTCGGGGCTGGGAAGCGTGACGCGCCTCGACCAAGAGCGCGTCGTGACCGTCCTCGGCGACGCGGCGCCGGGCGCCAACGCGAACGCCGTGCTCGCCCAGGTCCAGGAGGCCCTGGCGCCGACGATCGAGGAGCTGCCGCCGGGCTACTCGATCGAGTACACGGGCGCGCAGGAGGAGCAGGACGAGAGCTTCGGGTTCCTCACGACGGCCCTCCTCATGGGGCTGGCCCTCATCACGATCATCCTGATCGCCCAGTTCAACTCGATCAAGAACCCGCTCATCATCATGGTCGCCGTGGGCCTGTCGCTCATCGGCGTCATGCTCGGGCTGATCCTGACGCGGACGCCGTTCGGGCTGATGACGTTTATCGGGCTGATCTCGCTGGCCGGCATCGTCGTCAACAACGCGATCGTCTTGGTGGACTACATCGAGCAGCTCCGCGACCGGGGCGAGGACAAGCAGGAGGCCATCATCGACGGGGGCGCGACGCGGCTCCGGCCGGTCCTCCTGACGGCGTTCACGACGGTCATCGGCCTCATCCCGCTCACGTTCGGGATCAACATCGACTTCGTCGGGCTGATCACGGACCTCGACCCGTCGTTCTCGTTCGGCTCGGAGAACACGCAGTTCTGGGGGCCGATGGGGACGGCCATCATCTCGGGGCTCACGTTCGCCACGTTCCTCACGCTCGTGATCGTCCCGGTCATGTACTCGGCGTTCGACTCGGTCGCGCTGCGCGTCGCCGCCGCGCGCGGCACCGCGCCCGAGGACGCCGCCAGCGCCCCGACGAACGGGCTGGCGCTCGACGGGGACGGGGCGACGGACGGGGCCGTCCTCGCGCCGGAGCCGGCCCGGATCTAGGGCGGCGGGGGACCCCGGCTCTGGCGGTCCGTACAACCGACCTCCCCTCCCGCCGACCGCCCCTCTGCCATGATCGAACGCCTCCACCCGCCCGCCCCCCACGTCGTCGCCCTCCGGGCCGGCGGCCGGATCACGTCCGAGGACGTCGGCCGGGCCCAGGCCGCGCTCGACGACGCGCTGAAACGGCACGACCGGGTCTCGTTCTTCGTCGTCCTCGACGGCGTCGGGTGGATCGACCCGGCGGCCCTGCTCCGCGACCTGGGGTACAGCCTCGGCCAGCTCAAGAATCTCCCCCGCTTCCACCGGGCGGCCGTCGTGACGGGGCAGGGCTGGGTGCGGGCCGCGGTCGGAGCCGAGGACGCGCTCCTCCCGGGCGTCGAGGCCCGGGCGTTCGCGCCGGGCGACCGCGCGGCGGCCGAGGCGTGGGTGGCCGAGCGGCCGGGCGCCGTTGCGCCGG
>CAZDFV010000247.1:0-5252 GCA_964504495.1 uncultured Rhodothermales bacterium | reverse complement strand
TGCCGTCCGAGGTCGCCGCCGGCCCGGAGCCCGCGCGGCCTGCCGCGAGCGGCCCCGAGACGAGCCCGCCCGACGCGGAGCGCGCCGACGACTGGATCGTCCTCCCCGAGGGCGCGGGCCTGCCGGCCCCCCTCCCCGACCCGGACGTGTCGGAGCCGTCCGGCGCCCCCCCCTCCGTCGCCGACGAGCTCGACTCGCTCATCTCCCAGTTGGAGGGCGCCCCCCGCATCCGCCCCGACCCGTCGTTCAACGGGCCGGCCGTCTCCCTCGACACGGGCGACGTGGACGAGATGGCGTCCGAGACGCTCGCCAAGATCTACGCCGCGCAGGGCCGGTACGCCGAGGCCGCCGCCGTGTACGACACGCTGGCCGTCCGCCAGCCCGACCGGGCCGACGAGCTCCGAGCCCTCGCCGAGGAGATGCGGCAGAAGAAGGGCTGAGCCGACCGGCCCGAGCGAGGGCCGCCCCCTCCACGCCCGTGCCCCACCCGCTCCGCGCCCTGCTCCAGCCCGGCCCCCGCGTCGTCGTCGGGCTCATGAGCGGGACCTCGCTGGACGGCGTCGACGCCGTCGTGGTCCGGGTGGAGGGGACCGGGACCGGGCTCCAGATCGAGACGTTGGGGTTCGCGGGCGAGCCGTTCGAGCCGGCGCTCCGCGAGGCGCTGGCGGCGTGCGTCGAGGTGCGGACCTCGCACGTCCGCCTCGTCTCGCAGCTCCATTTTCGGCTGGGGGAGCGGTTCGCCGAGGCCGGCCGCCACGCGCTCGACGCGGCCGGCGTTGAGCGGCCCGACCTCGTCGGGAGCCACGGACAGACGGTCCAGCACGTGCCGCAGGCCGAGAGCTGCGCCGGCGCCCCGACGCGCTCGACGCTCCAGATCGGGAGCCCGGCCGTGATCGCCGCCCGGCTCGGCGCCCCCGTCGTGGCCGACTTCCGGGCCGGCGACCTCGCCCTCGGCGGGCAGGCCGCGCCCCTCGCGCCCTACCTCGACGGCGCCCTCTTCGCCCACGGCAGCGAGCCGCGCGTGCTCCTCAACCTGGGCGGGATCGCCAACCTGACCGTCCTCCCGCCGGGCGGGCCGCCGCGCGCCGCGTTTGACACGGGCCCGGCCAACATGGTCCTCGACGCCCTCGCCCTCCGCCTCGTCGGCCGGCCGTACGACGCCGACGGCGCGCTCGCCGCGCAGGGCACGCCCGACCGGGCGCTCCTGGACGACCTCCTCACGACGCCCTACCTCCGTCAGCCGCCCCCGAAGTCGACCGGCCGCGAGGACTTCGGCGAGCCGTTCGTGGACTGGCTCGTCGCCCGCGGACCCTCTGGGCCGGCTGACCTGCTGGCGACGGCGACGGCGTTCACGGCCCGGACGGTCGCCGAGGCCGTCCGCCAGCACGTCGAGCCGGCGCCGGCCCGTGTGATCGCCTCGGGCGGCGGCGTCCACAACCCGACGCTCATGCGCTACCTGGCCGAGGCGCTCGCCCCGACACCGCTCGAGACGACGGCGGCGCATGGTCTCGACCCGGACGCCAAGGAGGCCGTCCTGTTCGCCGTCCTCGCGCACGAGTGGGTCGAGGGCGTGCGGACGGGGCTCCCGGCCGTGACGGGCGCCAGCGGGCCGGCCTTCCAGGGGTCGCTCACGCTCCCGTGACCTCCGGCCTGGCCGGGGCGGCTGAGCGGGACACCCCTCCCCCGGCCGATGCGCGTCTTTCTTCCCCTTCTGCTGGCGGCCTCGCTCGCCGGGTGCTCCGAGGGCTACGGGAGCACCCTCCTCCCCACGGCCGAGGCCGGCGCGCCCGCGCCCGAGTACCGGGTCGTCGTCCCCGCCGGCTACGACGTCCGCTCGGTCGACTACGACGCCTCGCTCGTGGGGATCGCCAGCGGGGAGAACACGAGCACGAGCGTCCGTGGCCGGGGCGTCGTGGCCGTCTACGCCCCCACCTACGCGGGGGCAGGCTGCGGGCGACGGGCCGGGAGGTCGTGTTCGTCTACGACGACGTGGAGGCGCGGCCGGAGCCCTCGGCCGTGATCCGGCTCGACCGCGCAGACCGCTAGCCGCCATGCGCCCCCTCCTCGTCTCCGCCCTCGCCCTCGCCCTCGCCGGATGCGGCGGTGCCGAGCGCGCCCTGGACCGCGTATCCGTCCGGTCGGCCCCGCCGTCCGAGCGGACGTTCGAGCTCCCCGAGCCCTACGAGATCCTCGACGTCCGGTACGGCTCGGCGCTCGTGGCCCTCGACGAGGACCCCGACCCGTGGGACGTCCACGAGCGGACGACGGTGCAGGTCTTCGCGCGGCACCGGACGACGGGCGAGGAAACCCTGTTCGTGTACGACCTCACGCGGAGCGGGACGGCCCCGGTCACGACCGTCCGGTTCCGGCGCGTGCCCGAGGCGGTCGAGGCGGAGCCCGCGCCCGACCGGCGCGGCGGATCGTGGAGCGGGCAGGACGGGTAGACGGCGGGACCGCCCGGGCGCCCGCCCCGCTGGCGGACGCCGCCAGCCGCCCCGACCGATGCCCGACGCCCCCGACGCCGCCCCCTTGCCTGACGGCGACCTCCGGTTCACGCCCGTCTCCGAGGTCGGCGAGTTCGGCCTGATCGCGCGGCTCCGCGACCGCCTCGGCGACGCCGCCGACGCCCGCGACCTCGTCCTCGGCATCGGCGACGACGCGGCCGTCTACCGCGTGGGCGGGGCCGGCTCCGACGGGCCGAGCCGCGTCCACGTGGTCACGACCGACGCGCTCGTCGAGGGCGTCCACTTTGACCGGACGTACGTCCCGCTCCGGGCGCTCGGGTGGAAGGCCGTCGCCGTGAACGCGAGCGACGTGTGCGCGATGAACGCCCGGCCCCGGTTCGCGACCGTCACCCTCGGGCTCCCGAACAACCTGTCGGTCGAGGGCGCCGAGGCCCTCTACGCCGGCGTCGCCGAGGCGTGCGAGCGGTACGGGGTCGCCGTCGTCGGGGGCGACACGACGGCCGCCGCCCGGCTCGTCCTGTCGGTGACCGTGATCGGGGAGGCCGAGGAATCGGCGGTCGTCGCGCGGCGCGGCGCCGAGCCCGGCGACCTCCTGTGCGTGACGGGCGACCTGGGCAGCGCCGCGGCCGGGCTCCAGGTCCTCATCGCCGGCAAGGACGCCATGACCGAGGGCGACGGAGCCTCTAGCGCGCCGCCCCAGCCCGACCTCGCCGAGTTCGCCTACGTCGTCGAGCGCCAGCTCCTCCCCCAGGCCCGGCTCGACCGGGTCGAGGCGTGGGCCGAGGCCGGCGTCCGCCCCTCGGCGCTCATCGACGTCTCGGACGGGCTCGCGTCGGAGGCCCACCACCTCGCCGAGGCCGGGACGGTCGGCGTCGTGATCGACGGGGGGCTGCTGCCCGTCCACGTGCAGACGGCGCTCGCGGCCGAGCGGTTCGACGCCCGCCCCGAGGCGTACGTCCTCTACGGCGGCGAGGACTACGAGCTCCTGTTCACGCTCCCCGAGGCCGAGGCCCCGAGGCTCGACGCGGACACGTACGCCGTCGTCGGGCAGGTCGTCGAGCCGGACGAGGGCGTCGTGCTCCGGCTCCCGGACGGCAACCGCGTGCCGCTCCGGGCCGGCGGCTACCGCCACTACTAGAGCGCGGGCGGTCGCGCCCGGCGGCGTCTCCACCGGGCCCCAACAGTCCGCCAGCGGGGCGCGAGCGCGTCGGCGTGGGGCGGCGCACCCGCCGCGGCTCAGGACCGGCCTGACGGACGGGCCGAGGGCCCCTCCAGCGCGAACCCGTTCCAGGAGCGAGGGTAACCGCCACCGTGCGCCGCCCCGTCCCCCTCGCCCTCGCCCTGCTGGCGGCCGTCGCCGCGGCCGGGTGCGGGCGGACCTCCGAGCTCGTCCCGGAGCCGGCCGTCCCTGCGCGTGTGGCGGTGGTTCCGCCCGACTACGCGAACGCCGAGGTCGACAGCCTCTACCAGCCGCTCGCGTGGTGGACGGCCTACGAGGACACGACGCTCAACCGGCTCGTCGCCGTCACGCTGGACTCGAACCTCGACCTCGTGGAGGCCTTTGGGCGCGTGCTCCAGGCCCGGGCCCAGTACGGGATCCAGCGGGCCGGCCTCCTCCCCAGCGTTCAGGGCTCGGCCGATGCCTCGTACCAGACGCAGCCGGCCAACACCGGCGTCGGCGCCGCGTTCGGGGGTGGCGGAGGCGGCGGGATGGCGCCCGACTCGGCGGGCGGCGGGGCCGAGCCGCCCAGCCGGGTCTCGTTCCAGACCTACCGGCTCGCGCTGGGCGTGAGCTACGAGCTCGACCTGTTCGGGCGCGTCCGCAACGAGACGCGGGCGGCGATCTCCGACGCGATCGCGAGCGAGGACGACCTGGAGGCCGTCCGGCTGGCGGTCCTCTCGCAGACGATCGGGGCCTACTTCGACGCCGTCGAGTTGAGGCGGCGGATCGAGGTGACGACCGACATCGTCCGCGTGCTCGGCGAGCGCGTAGCAGTGACCGAGCGGCGCTACCGGCGGGGGCTCACGGCCTCGTTCGAGCTGTACGCCCTGCTTCAGCAGCTCCGCCAGGTCCAGGCCGGCCTCCCCGTCCTCGAAGCGCAGCTCGCCGACGTCGAGGGCCGGCTGGCGCTCGTCCTCGGCCAGTACGCCGAGCGGATCGACGGGCTCCTCGGCGCCCCGCTCCGGCCGCGGCTCGTGCTCGACCCGGTCCCGCCAGGGCTCCCCGCCGCGCTCCTCGTCCAGCGCCCGGACGTCCGGGCGGCGGCCCGGCGGTTCGAGGCGGCCCGCTACCGCGTCGGCGCCGCGCGCGCCGAGCTGTTCCCGCGCGTCTCGCTCTCGGGCTCGGTCGGGCTGGAGGCTGGCGAGCCCCTCAACGTGTTCCGGATCGACCAGTGGGTAGCGAACCTGGCCGGCGGGCTCACCCAGCCGATCTTCGACGGCGGGCGGATCCGGGCGGGCATCGACGCGGCCGAGGCCCGCTACCTCGTGCAGGCGGCCGGCTACGCCCGGGCCGTGCTCGACGCCTTCCGCGAGGTCGAGGCGGCGCTCGAGCGCTACGAGGAGCAGAGCCAGCGGTACCGGCTCGTCCTCGCCCAGCGCGACGAGGCCGACGCGACGGCCGACCTCCAGGCCCGCCGCTACCGCTCCGGCACCGGCGACATCACCGACTACCTCGACGCGGCCCGGACGCTCCTCCAGTCGGAGCTGGACCTGGCCGCGGCCGGGCGGGCCGCCGCCGCCGCCCGGCTCGACGTCCACCGCGCGCTCGGCGGCGGGTGGGTCGAG
>CAZDFV010000246.1:0-5254 GCA_964504495.1 uncultured Rhodothermales bacterium | reverse complement strand
CCCGTGGACGCGGGCGGGGCGGGCCCGGAGGGCCGCCTCGAAGTCGTCGCCCGCCCGCCGGGACTCCCGGCTGCCCTCCTGGTAGACGACGGCGACGACGAGCGGGTCGGACCCCGCCAGCGACCGGTCGAACGCGAGGACGCGCATCAGGAGCGGGACCTGCCGGCCGACCGGGACCTCCATGTCGTGCACCCCGACCGCGGCGCCCCCGAGGAGGAGGGCGGCCAGGACCGCGGCCCCGGGGCAGAGACGGCCGGCGGGGGGCATCGCAGGGGGGCGGGCGGGCACGCTAGAGGCGGACGTCGAGGCGGACGTAGGCCGTCCGAGGCCGCTGCGGGATCGCGGCCTGGGTGTGCTTAAAGCCGGAGGGGTAGGCGTACGTCGCGTCGAAGGCGTTGCGGACGCCGGCCGTCAGCCGGCCGACGTCGCCGAACACGTCGGCCGAGAGGGCCGCGTCGACGACGGCGTGCGGGTCGGTCGGGGTGCCGGCCACGGTCCGCCGCGCGCCCTCAGCCTGGCCGTTGACCGAGAGCCAGAGGCCGCCCCCGAGGGGGCCGTACGCGGCGGCCTTGCCCACGTGGCGGGGCGCGTTGGTGAGGGGCTGGTCGTCCAGGTCGGGGTCGAAGGCGACCTGGAACCCGTAGCTCACGCGCGTCCGCCAGCCCCCGAGGGCGCTGACGAGCCCGCCCTCGACGCCCCGCGCGACGGCGCGGCCGACGTTGACGAACTGGCGGGCGCCCACCTCAGAGTCGGTCTCCCGGACGTCGATGAGCCCGGTGACGCGGGTGACGAACGCCGAGGCGTCGAGGCGGAGGCCGGCGACGACCTCGCGGGCCACGGTCGCCTCCGTCGTGAGCACGCGCTCCGGGTCGAGGTCGGGCGCGGCGATTTGTCGGACCGCCTCGTTCTTGTAGAGCCGCTCGTACGTCGACGGAGTCCGGAACGCCGTGCCTACGAGCAGCTTGAGGCTCGTCCGGTCGTCGGGCGTGACCACGACGGCCCCGCGTGGGGAGAGGGCGACGTCGCCGCGGATGGCGTCGAGCCGGGCCCCGGCCGTCACGGAGACCGCCCGGCCAAACTGGCTCTCGCCCTGAGCGTAGGCGGCGGCCGTGCGGTACGGGGCGTCCGTGTCGAACAGGGGGACCCCCGACCTGTCGAGCCGGTACCGGCTCCGGACCTCGGCCGTGGTCTCGACCCCGCCGACGAGACGGCGGGCCGGCGTGGCGTCCCACTGGACACGCCCCTCGGCGCGCACAGACGTGGCGTCGGTGACGAGCGTGAACTCGGCGGTCTCGGTGGGCCCCATCGCGAGCGGGTAGGACACGTTCCGGCGGTAGTTCTGGACCGAGCCCATACCGAAGACCGACAGCGTCGGCGAGACCGTGTGGTCCGCCCGGAGGGCCGCCAGTCCAATCCGGTCGCGCGTCTGGGCCTCGACCCCGAACCGGCTCCCCGACGGCGCCGTCGGGTCGGCCTTGGAGCGGTCGCTGTAGCGGACGTCGAGGCGGGCGGGCCCCGCCTGGACGGCGGCCAGCGCCCCCCAACTCCGCTCCCAGTCGAGCCCGGTGGCTACGCCGCCCGCGGTCTCGGGCGCGTCGAACTCGGGGAAGTACGCGTCCGGCCCGTCGTCGTCGAGTCCGTGGACGGCGACCGCCGCGTCGACGCTGCCGAGCGTGCTGGCGGCAACGGCCTCCCCACGGAACGCGCCGTACTCGCCGGCCGATGCGAGCCCCCGGACGCCCTCGAGGGTCCGGGAGTCCTTGAGGATCACGTTGACGACGGCGAGCATGGCCCCGGTGCCGTAGAGCGTCGAGCCCGGCCCCCGTACGACCTCGATCCGCTCGACGGCCGACAGCGGGACGCCGAGCTCCCCGCCGACGGGCGCGACGCCGCCGACGGCGTCCCGGACAGGGACCCCGTCGACGAGGACGGCGATGCGGCTGTTGTAGTCGTCGGGGGGGCTGAAGCCGCGGACCCCGATGGTGCTGTAGCTCCGGTCGCTCGAGAGGTAGATCCCGCGGACGGTCGCGAGCGCCTCGCCGAGCGTCCGGTGGCCCATCCGGTCGATCTCCTCGGCCCCGAGGATGGTGACGGAGGCCGGCGCCTCGCTCACGTGCTGGATGTAGGTGGCGGCCGTCTGGACGGGCTCGTCGAGGAGCGCTTCGAGGGCGGCGAGGGGGTCGTCGGCCGAGACCGAGTCGGCCGGCTGGGCGGCGAGGCCCGGGGCCACGACGGCGAGGAGGACGAGCGGGACGAGCGGGCGCATTGAGGGAGGGTGAGTCTGCCCGGGGGGTATCGGCGCCTGGGGGAGCTTCTTGACCGTCCCCGCGGCGGCCCGCCAGCCCTCGGCGAGACCGCCCCCGAGATGGCGGCGACGACGGAGGCCGCGGCGCGGAGCGCCAAGGTCTGGGCCCTCCCGAAGGCTTGACCAGCCAGTGGACCACGAGCGTGACCGTCAGCCCCCGCGGCTGGCGGCGGACGCCGAGCACGCTCCGGAAGTCGATCTGGAGCGTCATCGGGAAGATCACGGCCCAGATCAGGACGGCGACCGGGAGGTTCACCTGGGCCACCGAGAGGGCCCCGAGCGCGACGCCGGCCGCGATGCACAGGGCGACCCACAGGCTGAGGTAGCGCTCGAAAAAGCCGGGGTCCTTGTTGCAGCCTTCGGGCCCCGTCCCGGGCCCCGCTCCGGGCACGGGGGAGGCGACGAGGGAGAGGGCGTCCTGGACCGGCCGGCTGCGCGACGGTGGAGTGAGACGGCAGGGGCCGGGCGGAGAGGAACCCGCCCCCCGAGCATTGGTTGCCGACATCGAAACCCGCCAACAGGCCCCGTGCTCCGCGAGATCCCGCTCGGCTTCGGGCGCGTCCACGTCCTCCACCACGCGGCCGAGGAGACCTTCTACGGCTCGTGGGTGATGGGCGAGCTGGCATCCCACGGCCACGCCGCCTCGCCGGCCACGCACTCCTCCCTCCCCCACCGGATGGAGGAGGGCGGCTACCTCACGAGCGAGGAGCGGACCGAGGGCGGCCGGGTCCGCCGGGACTACGCCGCGACGGCGCTCGGGCGGGAGGCGCTGGCGGAGGCCCGCGCCGAGGCCGCCGAGCTGACGCGCGAGGTGGCCCCCGGCACGAGCGCCGCCGGCTGACTCACACGTCCTCCCCCCTCGGCATGGCCCCCTCCCCCCCCCGCCTCACCCGCGAGCTCGGGCTCTTCGGCGCCGTCATGATGGGGCTCGGCTCGATCGTCGGGACCGGCGTGTTCGTGAGCATCGGGATCGCGGCCGGCGTGGCCGGCCCGGCCGTCGTCGTGGCCGTCGCCGTCGGCGCGCTCGTAGCTACGTTCAACGGGCTCTCGAGCGCCCAGCTCGCGGCGAACCACCCGGTCTCGGGCGGGACCTACGAGTACGGCTACCGCTTCCTCACGCCCACGCTCGGGTTCGCGGCCGGGTGGATGTTCCTCGTCGCCAAGAGCGCGTCGGCGGCCACGGCCGCGCTCGGGTTCTCGGGCTACCTCCTGCTCGCGCTCGGGGCCGACGTCGGGCGGTGGCTCGTGCCCGTCGCGCTCCTCGCGACGGCCGCCGTCACGGCCGTCGTCTACTCCGGGGTCCGGCGCTCGAACGCGGCGAACGTCGTCGTCGTCTCGGTCACGCTCGCCGCGCTGGCGGCGTTCGTCGCCAGCGGCGCGCCGACGGCGCTGGAGAACGCGGGCGCCGGCTTCGCGGGCTTTTTCGAGGCGCCCGACGGCGGGGGCGGGCCCCGGGCCGTGCTCTACGCCTCGGCGCTCATGTTCGTGGCGTACACCGGGTACGGCCGGATCGCCACGCTCGGCGAGGAGGTCAAGGCGCCCCGCGCGACGATCCCCCGCGCCATCGTCACGACGCTCTGGGTCACGGCCGCGCTCTACCTCGCCGTCGCGCTCGTGGCCGTCGGGGCGGTCGGGGCCGACGGGCTCGCTGCGGCGACGGCCGAGCAGGCGGCGCCGCTCGAGGTGGCCGCGCGGGCGTTCGACGTGCCGGGCGTGGCCCAGGCCATCGCGTTCGGGGCGGTCACGTCGATGCTCGGCGTGCTCCTCAACCTCGTCCTCGGCCTCTCGCGCGTGCTCCTCGCGATGGGCCGCCGGGCCGACGTGCCCCGCGTGTTCGGGCGGCTCGACGCGGCCGGGACGACGCCGGGCCCGGCCGTGCTCATGATGGGGGGCGTGATCGCGGCCATCGCGCTCGTCGGCGACGTCCGGACGACGTGGTCGTTCAGCGCGTTCGCCGTCCTCGTCTACTACGCCGTCACGAACCTGGCCGCGCTCTACGTCCCGGCCGAGGGGCGGCTGTTCCCGAGGTGGGTGTCGTGGGCCGGGCTCGTGGCCTGTGCCGGGCTCGCGTTCTTCGTCGAGCCGCTGTACTGGGGCGTGGGCCTCGGCGTCCTCGCCCTCGGGCTCGCGTGGCACGCCGCCGCGCGACGGCTCCGGGCGCGGGCCGACGCGGCACCGTAGGCCCCTCCCCCACCGGCGGCCCGGCCGGCGCGCCCGTCGACCCGCCCCGCGGGCGCCCTCACCCGTCTCCAGCGGCCTCGCCCGTAGCGCCGTGTCGGCGGACGACGCGGCCCGCGCCCACGAACGAGAGCCCCTGGGAGTTCGCCGTCGAGATCATCACAGCCTCGACGACCGGCTCGCTCACGCCGGGGCCGGACCACCACGTCACGAGGAAGTTGGCCCCCACCCCGCCCGTCCGGTCCCGCTCCGCGACCACGAACGACCGCGTCCCGAGCGGGCCGAGCACGAGCGGGCCACCGAGGTGGTCGCGGACAAGGCGGCCGTCTGAGTCGTAGTACGCGACGGCGGCGACGGTGACCGGGCGCTCGGGGTCCGTGTTCCGGACGCTGAGCGTGGCCGCGAGGTCGACCTCGCGCGTCTCGTCCTGGTGGTAGACGTGGGAGTAGACGGGGACGTAGACGACGGCGCCCGCCGCGGCGTCCGGCGGCCACGCGGGGTCGCTCCAGGCGGGGGCGTCGGGCACCCGCTCGACGGCGGCGGGCGGGGCCGCGCCCTCGCGAGGCCCGCCGGGGTCCCCGTTGCACCCGGCCGGAACCGAGAGCACGACGACGAGGGCGGCGAGGCGGAACGGGAACAGGGAGCGAGCGGGCACGGGACGTCCGGGGGAGCCCGGAGGGAGGCCAAAGGACTGACCGAGAGTACATCCGCCCGGTCCGCCGGGGGCGTTGAAAACGAGCGCGGCGGGCCGACGGCACGGCGAGCGGCACC
>CAZDFV010000245.1:0-5255 GCA_964504495.1 uncultured Rhodothermales bacterium | reverse complement strand
GATCGACGACTCGATGGCGACGGTCTTCCGGCAGGTCACGATGAACCGGTTCGAGGCCCGCATCCACGCCCACCGCCGCGAGCGGGGCGAGCTGGCCCCCGACGACTTCGCCCGGCACTGGCTGGAGACGCAGGAGGCCATGTACGGGGACAGCGTCGAGTTGACGGACGGCTACCGGCACTGGTGGAGCTACATCCCCCACTTCGTCCACACGCCGGGCTACGTCTACGCCTACGCCTTCGGCGAGCTGCTCGTGCTCGCGCTCTACGCGCGGTACCAGGCCGAGGGCCCCGGCTTCGCCCGGAAGTACCAGGACTTGCTGGCGGCCGGCGGGTCGGACTGGCCGCACGTCCTCGTCGGCCGGCTCGGGATCGACCTGAACGACCCCGGGTTCTGGGACCAGGGGCTCGACGCGATCGCGGCGCTCGTGGCCGAGGCCGAGCGGCTGGCGGCGCCCGCGCCCGGCGGCGACGGACGCTAGCGCCCCGCCCGGAACGCCCCCCCCGCCCGGTGGGAGGGGGAGGACATCGCCGGGTCCGTCCCGCCCGCGCCGTCCGCCAGCCGTCCGCAACCGCGTGCCCGCGCCGGCGTAGCCGGCCCTCACCGCCCGCCGCCCGTGTCCGCCGTCCGCACCGAAATCGCCGAGGGCGTCCGCATCGCCGTGGGGGCGCTGTGGGAGCGGAAGGCCCGGGCGCTCCTGACCACGCTCGGGATCGTCATCGGCATCGTCTCGGTGACGTCGATGTTCACCGTCATCAACGGGGTCGAGAACGAGTTCGACCGCTCGATGGCGATCATCGGCGACGACGCCCTGTTCGTCCAGCGGACGCCCTGGATCGTCCTCGGCGACTGGTGGAAGTACCGGAATCGCCCGCCCGTCACCGACGACCTCTCTGCGTTCCTCCGCGAGCGGTCCGAGACGGCCGAGGCCGTGGCCCCGGTCACCGGCTTCGGCGCGACGCTCACGCGCGGGCGCGACGAGGCCCCCGGCGTCGGCGTCGAGGCCTCGACGGCCAGCTACGTGGATACGGGTGGGGCCGACGTCGAGGCCGGCCGCTTTTTCACCGACGGCGAGGCCCGCGCCGGCCGGCCCGTCGCCGTGCTCGGCGCCGACGTCGTGGAGGCGCTGTTCCCGGCCGAGGACCCCATCGGCAAGCGCGTCCGCGTCGGGGGGCAGCGGTTCGAGGTCGTCGGCGTGCTGGAGGCGCGCGGGTCGTTTCTGGGGATGGCCTCGGCCGACAACCGGGCGATCGTCCCGCTCCAGACGTACCGCCGCCTCTTTTCCGACGACCCCGACCTCGCCGTCAAGGTGAAGGTCCGGTCGGGCGTCGCGCCCGAGGCGGCCGTCGACGAGATCACCGGGCTCACGCGCCAGTGGCGCGGCCTCGACGCGCTCGACGACGACGACTTCTCGGTCAACCGGCAGGACCAGTTCCGCGACCTCGTCCGCGGGTTCCAGGTGGCGGCCTACGGCGTCGGCATCTTCCTGACGGCGCTCTCGCTCCTCGTCGGCGGGATCGGGGTGATGAACATCATGTTCGTGAGCGTCAAGGAGCGGACGCGCGAGATCGGCGTGCGGAAGGCGCTCGGCGCCACGCGCCGGGCGATCCTGTTCCAGTTCCTCGTCGAGGCCGTGCTCATCTGCTTCGTCGGCGGGGCGATCGGCGTGGCGCTGGCGGCGCTCGCGGCCGTCGGGCTGAACCAGGTGTTCACGGCCGAGCTCTCGCTCGGGACCGTCGCCCTCGCCTTCTTCTTGTGCGGGCTCCTCGGCGTCACGTTCGGGCTCGTCCCGGCGTGGCAGGCCGCCCGCGCCGAGCCCATCGAGGCGCTCCGGTACGAGTGACCGGGACCGCCGCCAGCCTCTAGCCCCTCGTGGAAACCCTCCGCATCGCCCTCGAAGCGCTCCGGGCCAACCGCCTCCGGTCGGCGCTCACGCTCGTCGGCATGGCGATCGGCGTGTTCTCCGTGATCGCGTCGGTCACGGCCGTGGCCGTCATCGACCGGACGGTCATGGACGAGCTGGCGGCGATGGGGACGCAGACGGTCACGTTCGACCGCGTCCCGGACGACCGGCCGCCGACCGAGGAGGAGCAGCGGCGGCCCCGGCTGACCTACGAGCAGGCCGAGCGGTTGAGGGAGCGGGCCGCGCTCCCGGCCTCCGTCGGCGCCAGCGTGCGGACGGGCAGCCGCGAGGTCCGCACGACCGAGGAGGCCACCGAGCCCAGCGTGCTCGTGGTCGGCGCCGACGCCGAGTACGCTCAGAACAACGGGTGGGAGGTGGCGACCGGCCGGTTCCTCACCGAGGCCGACGTCCGGGCCGGCCGGAACACGGCCGTGCTCGGGACGACGGTGGCCGAGCAGCTCTTCGGCGAGCGCGACGCGGTCGGCGCCGAGGTCCGCGTGGACGGCCGGCGGTTCACGGTCGTCGGCGTGCTCGCGTCCAAGAGCGGGGGGTTCGGGATCGGCGACGCCAACAACCGGGTCGTCGTCCCGATCACGCGGGCGATCCCGGCGTTCGGGCTGGCCGAGCGCGACGTGACGATCGACGTCCGCGCCCCGAGCGCCGAGCTGCTGGCGGCGACCGAGGACGAGGCCGTCGGCGTGCTCCGGGCCGTCCGCCGGCTCCCGCCCGAGGCCGAGAACGACTTCGAGACGTTCTCGAGCGCCGAGGCCGCCTCCGGCCTCCGCACGTTCACCGACGCCCTCGCGCTTGGCGGCGCTGGGATCGGACTCATCGCGCTCGTCGCGGCCGGCGTGGGCGTGATGAACATCATGCTCGTCAGCGTGACCGAGCGGACGCGCGAGATCGGGGTCCGCAAGTCGCTCGGGGCCACGCGCGCCGACATCCTCCGCCAGTTCCTCGTCGAGGCCGTCGTGCTCTGCCAGGTCGGCGGGCTCGCGGGCATTCTCTTGGGCGTGCTCGGCGGCAACGCCGCCGCCCTCCTCCTCGACGGCGTCCCGGCGTTCCCGTGGGGATGGGCCACGGTAGCCGTCGTGGGCGTGACCGTCGTGGCGCTCGTGTTCGGGGTCTACCCCGCGACGAAGGCGGCGCGCCTGAATCCTATCGAAGCCCTCCGCTACGAGTAAGGGGCGGGGGAGCGACCGACGTTGTGGACAACTCGGGGGGAACTCGCGCCGGCCCGGCTGGCGACGCGGACCGCCAGCGGGGCATCTTCCGATCTCCCACCCCTCGCCCCGGTATGTCCGACGTCGCCAAACAAGCCGCCGGCGAGGCCGCCGCCGCCCTCGTCGAGAGCGGAATGCGCCTCGGGCTGGGCACCGGCTCCACGACGGCGTTCGCGATCCAGGCCCTCGGCCGGCGCGTGCGTGACGAGGGGCTCGACGTGGTCGGCGTGCCGACGTCGATCGCGGCCGAGCGGCTGGCGCGCCAGTCCGGCGTTCCGGTCGTCGGGCTCGACGCGCTCGGGCTGGACGCGCTTCCGGCCGGCGACCCTGCCCTCGACCTCGCCCTCGACGGGGCCGACGAGGTGGACCCGGCCCTCGACCTCGTCAAAGGGCGTGGCGCGGCCCACGTCCGCGAGAAAGTGGTCGCCGCGCTCGCCGCCCGGTTCGTCGTCCTTGTGGATGATGGGAAGCTGGTCGAGCGGCTGGGGACGACGGCGCCGGTCCCCGTCGAGGTGCTCCCATTTGCCGAGCCGGCCGTGTCGCGCACGCTCCGGGGGCTCGGCGCCGAGGTCGCGCTCCGCGAGGGCGAGCGGAAGGACGGGCCGGTCGTGACCGACCAGGGGCTCTGGGTCCTCGACGCCCGGTTCCCCGCGGTCGAGGACGCCGGCGCGCTGGGGGCGGAGATCGGCGGCATCCCCGGCGTGCTCGGGCACGGCCTGTTCGTCGGGCTGGCGACGGACGTGCTCGTGGGCGAGGGCGCCGGCCACGTCCGCCACCTCGTCCGGCCGTAGCCCGCCGGGGCCCGCCGCCAGCCGGGCGGGACACAAAAAAGCCGCCCCGGCCGTGGTCGACCGGGGCGGCTCTGTTCGGTGCCGTCTAGGGCCTCTAGCGGAGGCGGAAGGTGACGGGGAGCGAGAACCGGACCTTGACCGGGCGCCCGCGCTGCTGGCCCGGACGGAACTTGGCCTGCCGGACGGCCTCGAGCGCCGCCTCCGAGAGCGCGTCGTTCGGGCTCCGCGCGACGACCGGATCGACCACGTTCCCCCGCTCGTCGACGACGAACTGGATGATCACCCGGCCCTCGATCCCGGCGCGCCGGGCGAAGTCGGGGTACTCCACGTTCCGCTGGAGCTCCTCGAGCCCGCCGATCAGCTCGGGCTGGACCTCGGCCACCTCGAAGATCTCCGGCTCGGTCGGCTCGGGCTCCGGCGGCGGGGGCGGGGGCGGCTCGCCCGGCGGCGGGGGCGTCGGGGCGGCCTGGGCCGGCGGGGTCGCCGGCGGCGGGACGGCGGCGGTCAGGTCGAGCTCGATGTCCTCGATCACGTCCTCCTCGATCTCCACGTCGTCGGGGACCTCCTGCGGCGGCGGCGGGGCCGGCGGCGGCGGCGGCGGCGGCTGGATCTGCTGGGTCTGCTCGATCTCCTCGAGCTCGATCATCTCGGTGTCGTCGGTCATCACCTCGGGCCCCTCCGGGTCGGGGAGGTCGGCGGTGAACGCCAGGATGACGAGGCCGAGCGAGAGGACCAGGCCGATCTGCATCATCAGCGGGTACTGCCGCTTGAGGTCGGCTTTGGGGTCTTTGCGGAGGGCCATCTGGATGGGGGAGGGTGCAGCCGGGGCCGACCCGTAAGGTAGGGCCGAGCGGGCGGCGCGTCACGCGCTCGGGAAAGAAACAACGAAGGCGCCGCCGACCTCTTTAGACACGGCCGCCCCTCGGAAGTTGCTGCCGGCCGCGGCGCCCGTCAGGGCGGCCCCCTACCGGAGGCGGAAGGTGACGGGGAGCGAGAACCGGACCTTGACCGGACGCCCCCCTTGCTGGCCCGGCCGGAACGTCGCCTGCCGGACGGCCTCGAGCGCCGCCTCCGAGAGCAGGTCGTGGGGGCTCCACACGACGACCGGGTCGACCACGTTCCCCCACTCGTCGACGACGAACTGGACGATCACCCGGCCCTCGACGCCGATCCGCTCCGCCAGCTCTGGGTACTCGACGCTCCGCTGGAGCCCCTCCAGGCCGCCGACGAGCTCGGGCTCCACCTCGGGAAGGAGGACGGCCTCGCCGCGGGTGACGGGGGGGGCCGGGGGCGGAGGGGGCGGGGGCGCGGCGACGACCGGGGGCGGCGCGGCGGGCG
>CAZDFV010000244.1:0-5257 GCA_964504495.1 uncultured Rhodothermales bacterium | reverse complement strand
CGCCGCGCTCGACGCCCTCGACGCCGAGGCCCCGCAGACGCCGGCCGAGGTCGAGGCCCACGCCGTCGCCGTGCGCGGCGTGGTCCGGACGTACCTCGCGCGTCGCCTCGGCGTCCCGGCGCTGGAGGCGACGACGGGCGAGCTGGACGCCGCCCTCCGGGCCGACCCCCGGGTCCCGGAGTCTGTCTCCGAGGCCGTCCGCTCGACGCTGCTTCCGACCGACCTCGTCGCCTTCGCGGCCCACCGCCCCGCGCCCGACGTCCTCGCCCGCCTCCGGGCAGACGCCCGCGCCGCCGTCGGGGCCGCCGAGCGAGGGGCACGGGACGAGGAAAGGGGCGAGGGGCAAGAGGGGAACGGTGCTGCGCGTCTCCCTCACCCGGCTGCCGCTTCCCCCTTGCCCCCTTCCCCCTGATGCACCAGCCCGTCGGCCCGCCGTTTTCCGACACGCTCGTCCGCCGGCTCCGGCAGGCGCGCCGCGTCTCCGTCCTGACCGGGGCGGGGGTCTCGGCCGAGAGCGGCGTCCCGACGTTCCGCGACCCGGACGGGCTGTGGCAGCGGTTCCGGCCGGAGGAGCTGGCGAACGTCGAGGCGTTCCTCGCCAACCCGACGCTCGTGCAGGGCTGGTACGCCCACCGCCGGCGGGTCGTGGAGGACGTCGAGCCGAACGCGGGGCACGAGGCGCTGGCGGCGCTCGAGGCGTGGGTGGTCGGGCGCGGCGGCGAGTTCCTGCTCGCCACGCAGAACGTGGACGGGCTCCACGTCCGGGCCGGGAGCGAGCGGCTCGTCGAGCTCCACGGGTCCCTTCTCCGCCAGCACTGCCTCGACTGCCGGACGCCCTCTGCGGAGCCGTCCGGCGGCGAGGCGGCCGTGACGTGCACGGCGTGCGGCGGGCTCGTCCGCCCCGACGTCGTGTGGTTCGGGGAGACGCTGCCCGAGGCGGCCATCGAGCGGGCCACGCAGGCCGCAGTCATGGCCGACGTGTACCTGACCGTGGGGACGAGCGCCGTCGTGTACCCGGCCGCCGGTCTCCCCCAGATCGCCCGCCAGTCGGGGGCGTACGTGGCCGAGGTGAACCCCGAGCCCAGCGAGATCGCCTGGCGCCTGGACGAGCAGGTCCCGGGCGGGGCCGGGGCCGTGCTCCCCGCCCTCGTCGAACGGGTGACGGGGGGGGCGGGGCGCTAGCTTCCGGGGCCGTCCGTTCCGGCCCTGCCATGCGCGCCCTCCTCCTGACCGCCGCACTGGCGGCGCTCGCCGCCGCGCCCGCCGGGGCCCAGATGCTCCCGTCGGGGACCTGGGCCGGCACCCTCGCCGACGCTGACGGCGACCGCCAGCCGGTCGAGGCCACGGTCGAGCGGTGCGCGACGGGGATGAGGGTGGCCCTCCTCGCCGGCGGGCGGACGGCCGAGACGGAGACCGGCACGTGGGAGGGCGGTCGGCTCCGGTTCCGCCTCGACCGGGTGCGCGTGCCCGGCACGCGCGACGCGCGCCCGCTCGCGTGCTCGCTCGAGCAGCAGGAGGACGGGGCTCTCGCCGGTCCGTGCCGGTCCGGCCGGGCGGCGTACCGGATGCGGCTGGTGCCCCCCGCCGACGCGGCGTTCGGGTGCGACTAGCGGGGCCGGCTGCCAGGACGGGCCGCTAGGAACAGGGGGAGCCAGCGCGCCGTTTGGCTCAGGGATTCCCCCACCGGCTTCCCCCCCCGCCCGCATGGCCCGTTTCGGCACGCTCTCGCTCGCCCTCCTCGCCAGTGCCGTCCTGACGGGGTGCGGCTCGTCCGCGCCGGCCGTCGGGCCCATCGCGCCCCAGATCGAGGCGGCGCAGGACGCTGCGGCCGAGGCCGAGCAGGCCGGGGCCTCCCAGAGCGCCGCCCTCGAACTCCGCGAGGCCCGGCAAAAGCTGGAGCGCGCGCAGCAGGCCCTCGACGCGGGCGACGACGAGCGGGCCCTCCGCCTGGCCGAGCAGGCCGAGGTCGACGCCGAGCTGGCGGAGGCCCGGGCCCGCGCCGCCGTCGCCGAGGCGGCCGTCGCCGAGGTCCGCGAGACGATCCGCGTGCTCCGCGAAGAGATCGAGCGCTACCGGAACCGCTAGTGTCGGAGGAGGGGGCATGCGGGAGGGCGCGCCCCGGTCGATCCGTCCCATCCACGCCGCGCTGAAAGGCCCACCATGAACAGACTCGCCCCGCTCGTCCTCGCCCTCGTCGTCGCCGCCGGGTGCAGCGGGCCGCCGGCCCTGAACCCGCGCGTGGAGGCGGCCCAGGCCGCGCTCCAGGCCGCCCGGGAGATGGGCGCCCCCGAGGCCGCGCCCGTCGCCTACGCCCGGGCCCAGGAGGCCGTCGAGCGGGCCGAGAGCGCCCGGCTCCTCAAGGAGGACGTCGAGCGCGTGGACCACCTCGCCTACCTCGCCCTCCAGCGCGCTCAGATCGCCCAGGCCACGACGCGCGCGAACGCGGCCACGGCCGAGATCGAGGGGCTCCGCGAGGAGCGGCAGCAGGTCCAGCTCGAGGCGCGGACGGCCGAGGCCGAGGCCGCCCAGCGCCGGGCCGAGGAGGCCCAGCGGCTCGCCCAGCTCGAGCGCCAGCAGGCCGAGCGCGAGCGGGCCGAGGCCGAGCGCCGGCGCCAGGAGGCGATCGCCGCCCAGCAGGAGGCCGAGGCCGCGCGCGCACGCGCCGAGGCCGCCCTCGCGCGCGCGCAGGAGCTGGCGGACCAGGTGAACGACCTCCAGGCCCAGCTCACGAACCGCGGGCTCGTCCTCACGCTCGGCGACGTCCTCTTCGACACCGGCCGGGCGGGGCTCAAGGCCGGTGGGCTCCGGGCCGTCGACCGGCTGGCGACGTTCCTCGCCGACTACCCCGAGCGGACCGTCCTCGTCGAGGGGTTCACTGACGCGACCGGGTCCGACGCGACGAACCAGGCGCTCAGCGAGCGCCGGGCCGACGCCGTCCGCCAGGCCCTCCTCGAGCGCGGCGTCGCCGACGCCCGCATCCGCACGCGCGGGTACGGCGAGGCCTACCCCGTGGCGACGAACGACACGGCGGCCGGGCGCCAGGAGAACCGCCGCGTCGAGGTCGTGATCTCCGACGACGACGGCGTCATCCCCGACCGCACCGGCGGCTGAGCGGCTGGCGGCGTCCCCGCTGGCGACGTGCGCCGCCTGCACAGCGGTGGAAGAGCCCGTCACCGGGTCGGCGGAGCCGTCCACCTGTCTGAAAAAGACGCAGGACCGTCCCGTCCCGGCCTCAGCCCCCGGCGCAGTCATCCTGAGCGCAGCGAAGGATCTCAACGCCGGCGTCTCGCGCTGTCGGCGCCTTCGCCTACGGCCGCGCCCTCGCATTGCGGTCCTTCTTCAGCTCTGGGCTGTGCCGTCCGTCCAGGAGGGCGCGCGGCCCCGCTGGCGACGCGCGCCGCCAGCCGAACGGGCGCGGCGCGGTAGGTTTGGGCGCCCCCACCTCCCGACCGATGGACGACGCCACCGCACAAGAGATGGCCCGGCTCCGCCGCCGGGTCGAGGAGCTCGAACGCCACCTCGACCTCCCGACCGTCCTCGACGCCGACCGCCGGCCGGTCCCGGACACGTGGCTGCTGAGCGAGAGCTTCCTCAAGCGCGCGTTCGGCGTGCTCGGCCACTACCTCGTTGCCTCGCTCATCATCGCCGTCCCATTCTACCTCCTCCTCTTCCTCTTCGCGCTGGCGCTCGGCGGCTTCGGCGCGTTCGCCGGCGGGGCGCCGTAGACGAGACAGGCGGGCGGCGCGGCCCGCTGGCGGGCCGCGCGCGACACGACGGTGACACCTGGGCGCCGGACCTTTGGGCTCCGCCCAAGCGCCCCGGAGGTCCATGCGTCGTCAGGTCATCGAGAAGCTCGAAATCCTCGCCGACGCGGCGAAGTACGACGCCTCGTGCGCGTCGTCCGGCGGCAAGCGCGAGAACAGCAAGACCGGGATCGGGAACTCGACCGGGGCCGGGATCTGCCACTCGTACACCGAGGACGGCCGGTGCGTCTCGCTCCTCAAGGTCCTGTTCTCGAACGTCTGCATCTACGACTGCGCCTACTGCGTGAGCCGCCGGTCGAACGAGGAGGTCACGCGCGTGGCGTTCACCGTCCAGGAGGTCGTGGACCTCACGATGGAGTTCTACAAGCGGAACTACATCGAGGGCCTGTTCCTCTCGTCCGGCATATTCAAGGACGCCGACACGACGACGGAGAAGCTGGTCGCCGTCGCCCGGTCGCTCCGCCACGGCCACGGATTCAACGGGTACATCCACCTCAAGGTGATCCCCGGGGCGAGCGCCGAGCTCTTGACCGAGGCCGGCCGGCTGGCGGACCGCCTGAGCGTGAACGTCGAGATCCCCAGCGAGCCCGGCCTCAAGTCGGTCGCGCCGGAAAAGGACTACGCGAGCGTGTTCGGGCCGATGGCGACGGTCCGCGACGGGATCGAGGCGTCGCGGGAGGAGCGGAAAAAGAGCCGCCGCGCGCCCCGGTTCGCCGCGGGCGGCCAGTCGACGCAGCTCGTCGTCGGGGCCACGCCCGAGAGCGACCGCCAGGTGCTCGAACTGGTGGACGGGCTTTACAGCGAGCAGCGGCTGAGGCGCGTCTACTACTCCGGGTTCGTCCCCCTTGGCGGCGACGCGCGCGTGCCGGACCCCGAGACGTACCGCGCGCCGCTCCACCGCGAGCACCGGCTCTACCAGGCCGACTGGCTCCTCCGCAAGTACGGGTTCAGTCTCGACGAAGTGGCCCCGCCCGGCTCGCAGAACCTCGACGCCGAGGTCGACCCGAAGACGGCCTACGCCCTCCGCTTCCCGTCCCTCTTCCCGGTCGACGTGAACGTGGCGCCGCCTGAGTGGCTCCAGCGCGTGCCCGGCCTCGGCCTGACGTCGGCGCGGCGGATCGTGGCGGCCCGGCGGCACGGGACGGTCCGGTGGGACGACCTCCGGCGGATGGGAGTCGTCCTCAAGCGGGCCCAGTTCTTCCTGACGACGCCGGACCACCGGCCGGCGCTCCTCGACCGCGACCCGGGCGCCGTCCGCCGCCGGATCGTGGGGGGGAAGGCCGCCGAGGCCCCGCAGCTCTCGCTCTTCGCGCCGGCCGACCCGCTCCGCCGGGCCGCCTGAGCGCCCGGCTGGCGGCGCGCACCGCCAGCGGCTCGCCGTCCATGCTCTCCATCGACCCCGCGCTCGCGTTCGAGACGGACGGCACGTTCGGCGGGCTCCTCTCGGCCTACGCCGTCGCGTACCGGCGCGGCGCGCTCCCGGCCGAGGTCCG
>CAZDFV010000243.1:0-5289 GCA_964504495.1 uncultured Rhodothermales bacterium | reverse complement strand
CCGCCCATGACGACGAGGAAGACGGCGAACCCGCGCTTGAGCTGGGCCTGCGGCACGCGCTGGCTGAGCGCGTTCCCGACGACCGAGCCCGCGATGCCGATGGCGGCGAAGAGGCCGATGAGCTGCCAGTCGACGTGCTGGCCGGCGTCCGCGAGCACGTCGGTGTACTTCCAGAACCCGGCCGCGCTCTTGGCCGCGACGATGAGCAGGCTCGTCCCGACCGCCAGCCGCATCGAGAGCCCGCCCAGGAGCACGAGCGCCGGGACGATCAAGAACCCGCCGCCGACGCCCACGAGTCCCGTGAGCACGCCGACGAGCAAGCCCTCGATGCCGATCAGCCAGAGCGGCTGGCGCTTCCGCGGGGCGCCGTCG
This sequence comes from uncultured Rhodothermales bacterium, assembly GCA_964504495.1. Classification (GTDB taxonomy): domain Bacteria; phylum Bacteroidota; class Rhodothermia; order Rhodothermales; family Rubricoccaceae; genus Rubrivirga. Next base: position 4,917 of record CAZDFV010000243.1, on the reverse strand, counting down.
GCCTCCTCGAGCCCCTTGCGGCCCCGGAACATGAGCCCGGCGGCCAGGATCATCACGACGGCGAAGAGCGCGAGCTGGACCGCGCCGGGGACCCACTTCGCGAGCGCCGCGCCGCCGTAGGTCCCGGCGATCCCAGGCACGCCGAAGTAGAGCACGCTGTGCCAGTCGACGAGCCGCTGGCGGGCGTACGGGACCGCGCCGACGGCGGCGATGGCCCCGACGATGGCGAGGCTCTCGGCGATCGCCACCTTCTCGGCGTGCCCCGCGAGGTAGACGAGGACGGGGACGGTGAGGATGGAGCCGCCGGAGCCGAGGAGGCCCAAGACGAGTCCGATGGCGACGGCGCCGAGGAGGGCGTAGAGCATGGGGGCGGGCGGAGCCCGGTGCTAGGCGGTGCCGACGGCGGCGCGGGCGTCGTCCCCGTCGAGGGGGGCGCCCAGGAGGGGGCCGAGCACGCACACGTCGAAGGCGCCGGCGGCGAGCGGGACGAGCGCGAGCGCGGCCGTGGCCTTCCCGCCCGCCGTGTGGCGGCGGGAGAGGCCCGAGGCGACGAGGCCGAGCCCGGCGGCGACGCGGAGCGCGCGGCCGGCGGGCGAGACCATGAAGCGGACGAACGGGGGGGCGGTCATGGGGATGGGGGGGCCCGCCAGCGGCGCGCGGGGGCCGCTGGCGGACGGGGGGTCGCTGACAGACGGGGGGTCAGGCCTCGACGGCGGCGGGCGTGCCGGTCTCGACCTCGTGGGCCTCGGCGTAGTCGCCGAAGGCGCCGTTGACGTAGGCCACGTCGTACCCCTCGCGGGCGAGGTAGGCGCTCGCAGCGGCCGAGCGCGCGCCCGACGCGCAGTGGACGAGGAGCGTCCGCCCGCTCGGTAGGCGCTCGGGCGCGTACTCCGGCAGGCGCGTGTACGAGGCGTTGACCGAGCCCGGGACGTGGCCCCCCGCGTACTCGCTCGCGAACCGGACGTCGACGACGGCCACCCCGTCCTCGTCGCGCCGCTGGGCCACGTCCTCGAAGGTGATCTCGGGGATCGAGGCCGTCTCGCCGCCGTCCTCGACGTAGCGCGCGAGCGTGTCGGGCGTGGCGTACCCGACGACGTTGTCGTAGCCGATCCGGACGAGGTCGCGGACGGCCTCCCCGACGTGGTCGCCCTCGACGACGAGCACGATCGGCGCCGTCTCGTCGACGACGAGCGAGCCGACGACCGTGTTGAAGCTCTTGTCCATCGGGGCGTAGAGCGCGCCGGGGACGTGCTTCGCCATGAAGCCCGAGCGGTCGAGCCGGGTGTCGACGACCAGCGTCTCGCCGTCGTCGGCCTTCTGGGCCAGCTCCCTCGCGGTGAGCGCGGGCGGCGTGGGGAGCGCGCCGAGGAGCGGGACGCCGTCGCGGTTGTCGCGCTTCATCCGCGCGAAGTACATCTGCGGCTCCGGCTGCCCGTCCAGGATCGCATCCACGAAGGCGTCCTCGCCCCCGTCGGCGGCCGCGAGCGAGGCGTTGTAGAGCTTCTCGTAGCCGACGGTCGTCGTCGGCACGGCGCCGAGCGCCTTCCCGCACGTCGAGCCTGCGCCGTGGGCGGGCCAGACCTGGAGGTGGTCCTGGAGCTCGCGGAACTTCGGGAGCGAGCGGAAGAGCGTGCGCGCCGAGTCCTCCTGCACGCCGTGCATCCCGGCCGCCTGCTCCAACAGGTCGGGCCGGCCGAGGTCGCCGACGAAGACGAAGTCGCCCGTCGCGATCCCGATGGGGCTCGTCGCGCCCGAGCCGCGGTCGACGACGACGTAGCTGAGGTGCTCGGGCGTGTGGCCCGGCGTGTGGAGGGCCGTCACGTCGATGTTGCCGATGGCGAACGTGTCCCCGTCATGCAAGAAGGTGACGTCGTAGTCGGAGCCTTTCGCCCAGGCCGAGGGCCAGCCCTCGTCCTCGCCCTCGGCCGAGAGGTAGAGCCGGGTGCCGTACCGGTCGGCGAACTCGCGTGCGCCAGAGAGGAAGTCGGCGTGGATGTGCGTCTCGGCCACGGCCGTGACGGTCAGCCCCTCGCGCTCGGCCGCGGCGACGTACGGGTCGATGTCGCGGAGCGGGTCGATGATGAGGGCCTCGCCCGTCTTCTGGCAGCCGACGAGGTAGGCGTACTGGGCGAGCTTGGGGTCGTGGTACTGGCGGAACAACATGGTTCTGTGGGGACGTGGTCGGCAGGATAGGTCGCTAGGCGGCGTCGACGGCCATCGAGGGCACGGGGCCGGCGGCCGCCACCCCCGTCCGCCCCTCCCCACGCCGCGGAGGACGACGTTGCACGAGGCATCGTCCCAATCAACGGCTCGGCCTCGGCCGCGCGGTGGGCGGCCGGCGGGTTGCAGGCCCCGAGGGTCTCGGCCTCGTCCGGCGGGGCGTCGAGGGCGTAGGCGAAGGCGGACATGGCAGCGGGGCTAATGGGGGAGCCGGTCGCGGAGGAGGGCGTAGGTCCAGGTCCCGGCGAGCGCGGCGACGAGGGCCGCGGCCATCACGCTCACCCCGCCGCCCAAGAGGGCGAAGAACGGGCCCGGACACGCGCCGAGGAGCGCCCACCCGAGCCCGAACGTCAGCCCGCCCATCCAGTACCGCGCGCCCGGCACGCGCGACTCGCCCCACCGCTTCGGCTGGACCACGACGGGCTCGCCGTGGAGGGTCGTGATCCGGAACCGGCGGATGGCCCACAGCGAGAGCGCCGCCGTCGCCACGGCCGATCCGATCACGCCGTACATGTGGAACGACTCGAACCGGAACATCTCGTAGACCCGGAACCACGAGACCACCTGGCTCTGGGTGAACACCACCCCGAGACCGACCCCGAGGAGACCGTAGACGGCGAGCGCCAGCGGGGCGTCGCCCTCGGCGCGCGCGCGGAGGGCGGACGGGACCTGCTCGACGTCGGCGCACTCGGCGGGGGCCCCCACGCGCGGGCGGGCGGCGGGCGGCGCGGCCCCACCGGCGTCGGACTGGCGGAAGCGGGGGGACGGCGGGCGCATGGCTAAGCGAGGAGGAGGGGGAGTAGAATGTGCGTCACGAGGAGGCCACCGGCGAAGAACCCGACGACGGCCACGAGCGACGGCACCTGGAGGTCGGCGAGCCCGGAGATGGCGTGGCCGCTCGTGCACCCCCCGGCCCACCGCGCGCCGAACCCGACGAGGAACCCGCCGCCGAGGACCGTCACGAGGCCGGCCGGCGTCGCGAGCGCGGCCCACGAGACCAGGTCGGAGGGGACGTAGCCGGCCAGGTCCGTCACGCCGAGGTCGGCGAGGGCGGCGACCGTCGGGGCCGAGAGCGCGAGCGGCGCCCCCGGGTCCGAGAGCAGGCGGACCCCGACAAACCCGCCGACGGCGATCCCAAGGGCGAACGCGAGGTTCCACGCCCCAGCGCGCCGCCAGTCGTAGCGGAGGAAGCCCGGCTTTGAACGCTCGGGGACGGGGAGCGCCGCGCACGTGTGGCGGAGGGTCGCCGAGATCCCGAACGCCTTCCCCCCAACGACCAGCAGGGCGGGGACGAGGAGGCCGATGAGGGGGCCGGCGAGGTACCAGGGCCAGGGGTCTTGGGCGGGGGGCATGGGTGCTGCGGCGTGACCAGGTGACCAAGATACAACTTTTTGGTTGTCTAGTTCCCTCATTGTACCACGAATGAGTCGTGAACAAGCATCCAGCACTTCGACATGGTTGTACGCCGGCAAACGAAGCGCCGGAGCACCGTCTCCCCGCCAGTTGTATCCTCCCTGCATGGACGCCCCCGTCCCCCCCTCCCTCCTGGCCGACGCCGCCCGGCGGTTCCGCCTCCTCGGCGACCCCGTGCGGCTCCACCTCCTCAACGTGCTCCTCGAGCACGGGGAGGCCGCCGTGCAGGACCTGGCCGAGGCCACGGGCCAGAGCCACCAGAACACGTCGAAGCACCTCCGCAAGCTGGCGGAGGGTGGCATCGTAGGGAGCCGCCGGGACGGGACGCTCTCGCTCTACCGCGTGACCGACCCGAGCGTACCGGGGCTGTGTCTCCTGGTGTGCGGGGCGTTACGGGAGCGGGCGTAGGGCCCGGGCCCCCGAGCGGCGCCCCCCTCGCCACGTTGGCGGCCCCGCCCCGGCGTCCGCCGACCGGCCCGACGGTTCAAACTGCGACCTTGCCCCCCCGCCGATGACTGCCGACCCCTGGTGGGCCTTCGCCCTCGCCCCCGACGCCCGCGCTGACCCCGAGGCCAACCGGCTCCGCGACGCCGACGGCGCGCCGCTCGTCAATGCGCCCGGGCCGGACGGGCGGCTCGGGCTCGACTACGCGGCCTACCTCGGGCTGGACCAGCTCCTGAGCGCGCAGCGGCCGGCGTCGGCGGTGCCCGACGAGCGGGCGTTCGTCGTCGTCCACCAGCTGGCCGAGCTGGTCTTTAAGCAGATGACGTTCGACCTCGCCGTCGTCGCGGGCACGTTCGAGCGGCTCCTAGCGCTGGACGAGGGCGGCCGCCAGCGGCTCGCACTCGCCGAGGGCGAGGTGGACGACGCGGGGAGCGAGGCGTCGGCGTTCTGGCGCCCGGCGATCACGGCCTCGAACCGGCTCCGCCACGCGGCCCGCCGGCTCCTCCCGCCCGTCATGGAGCTCATGGGGCGGAACGGCGACGACGACGTCCTCTTCTCGACCGTCGAGTTCGGCCACTTCCGCGCCCACCTCGAGCCGTCGAGCGGGTTCCAGACGGCCGGGCTCCGGCTCGTCCAGCGGGCGCTGGGGAAGGGCCCGCTCCTCGACCTCCGCGTGTTCCCCGGCGAGAAGTACGGGCACCACTACGCTGGGAGCCCGTGCGGGCACGTGGCCCTCGCCGACCCGCTCGTCCTCCGGAGCGGGGCCGCCACGGCGACGCCGCCCCCGGGCCACCCGGCGGCGCTCGCGGCCCGGCTCGACGGGCTCGCCCACGGGGTCCT
>CAZDFV010000242.1:0-5298 GCA_964504495.1 uncultured Rhodothermales bacterium | reverse complement strand
CGCCGCCGGCCCGGCGAGTACGGCCCCGCGGGGGCGGGGGGCTCGTCAGAGGGGCTCCGCGCTCCACGCCCTACTGGCCGCCTGAGGCGGCGTCCGGGCCGCCGCCGGCCGGGTCCGACAGCGGCAGGGCCGTCAGGCGCGACGGGAACGTCTCGGCGCTGTAGCGGGCCCGGAGCCGGGCCTCCCACGCCTCCTCGAGCTCGTCCTGGTAGCCCGTGACGAGCTCCGGCCGGGCTTCCTCGAAGGTCTTCGCGCGGGGCGCCTCGACCCCGTCGAGGACGTAGACGGCCCGCGTCCGCCGCTCGGCCACGACGTCCGTCCGCTCGCCGACGTCGAGGGCGAGGACGGCGTCGAGCGGCGTCTGCGTCGAGTCGGCGACGTAGAGCGTGTCGGCGCGGAGCCCGTCGATCTCGGCCGCGAGGGCGGCGGGCGCTACGCCGGCGTCGAACCGCTCCGCGGCGAGCGCCAGCAGGGAGTCGCTCGGGGCCCGGAGGGCGACGACGCGGCGGCGCTCGGGCCACCGGAACTGGCCGGGTCGGGCCTCGAAGTAGCGGCGGAGCCCGGCCTCGTCCTCCTTGGCCGGCGTCCACACGCTGTCCTCGGCGGCGCGGAAGAGCAGGACGCCCTCGGTGTAGCTCCGGAAGACCCGGGCGTACTCGGGGTCCCGCTCCTCGAGCCGGAGCACGGCCTGCTCGACGGCCTGCTCGTCGACCCACTGGCGGGCGACGTCGACCATCTCCTCGGCCGGGTCCGGCCCGAACCGGACGCGCCGGTAGACGCCGGCGACGTCGGCGAGCGTGTACGTCGAGTCGCCGAGCGTGGCGAGGGCCCGGCCGTCGTAGGCCGGCCCGAACCCGCCGTCGACGACGGCCTGCGGGAGCGAGTCGGCCGGGACCGACGCGATCGCCTCGCGGAGGAGGCCCTCGTTATACACGCCGCCCTCGGCCTCGAAGTAGTCCCGCCCGATCCGCTGGCGCTTCAGGGCCGTCCGCGGGAGCCGCTGCGCGGTCCGCTTGAGGTCCTCGAACGCGTCGTCGTAGGACGGCCGCTCCGCCACGCCCGTGAGCTGGATGAGGTGGACGCCGAACCGGCTCTCGACCGGCTCCGAGAGGTCCCCGACCTCGCCGAGCTCGAACGCGGCCTGCTCGAAGGCCGGGACCATCCGGCCGCGCCCGAACGCGCCGAGGTCGCCGCCGCGCGGGCCCGAGCCGGGGTCGTCCGAGTACTCGCGCGCGAGGGCCGCGAAGTCCTCGCCGTTGAGGACCCGCTGGCGGAGGCGCCCGACGAGCACGCGGGCCGAGTCGAGCGAGACGGCGCTGTCGGGCTGGACGAGGATGTGCCGGGCCTCGATCTCGCTGCGCCGCTCGCGCCGGTCGGTCACGCGGAGGAGGTGGACGCCGAACCGCGTCCGCACCGGCCCGCCGATCTCGCCGACGGGCGTGGCGTACATCGCGTCCTCGAACGGGAGGACGACCTGGCCGCCGGTGAGGTAGCCCAGCGCCCCGCCGTTCTGGGCCGCCGAGGGGTCGTCGGAGGCCCGGCGCGCGGCCTCCTCGAACCGGACGAGGCCGCGCTCGAGCGAGTCCTTCAGCGCCTCGGCGCGCCGGTACACGGCGACCGTGTCGGCGCCCCGGGCGGTCTGGGGGAGGGCGAACAGGATGTGCCCGACCTCGACCTCCTCGGCCTGCTTCTCGTAGATGTCGCGGACGATGTCGTCGAGCACCTGGCGGTCGGTGAAGTACGGCCCGGCGAGCTGGTCGCGGTAGTCGGCGATCTCGGCGAGGTAGCTCGAGTCCCGGTCGTAGCCGGCGGCCCGGGCCGCGAGCACCTTCAGCCGGAAGTCGACGTAGCGCTCGAGGAAGTCCCGGCGGCGCTCGAGCGGGCTCTGGACCGTGTCCGCCAGCAGGCCGTCGGTGGCCGTGTAGACGTCCTCGAACTCGGCGAGCGAGAGGGTGTCGGCGGACCACAGCGCCACGACGGGCGTCCCGTCGTCGGCGACGAGCGGGGCCTCGGCGGCGGGGCGGGCGCCCCCGCACCCGGCGGCGGCGATCGCCAGCGCGAGGGCGGGGAGGAGGGGGAGCGGTCGCATCGGGGGCGGGGCGGGTAGGAGATTGCCGGGCGGGCGCGTCCGGCCCGGCCGGAGCGGCGGGAAGTGTAACGGGGGCGCCCCCCGGCCCGTGTCTAAACGGCGGCGAAGACGGCCGGAGAGCGGGCGGCGGCGGCGGGGCAGACAGGGTCCGTCCCAGACGGACCGTCCCGGAACGGCTCCACGTCCGCCGCTCTGCCGGCTCTTCACCGCCCCCGTCCGGCCCCCCCGATAATTTGACCGAAACCGCTTCCGACCCGCTGGCGGCCGCCGCCAGCCCTCCGCCCCGCCCATGCCCACGGTCATCCTCTCCGCCGCCCGCACCCCCATCGGCTCCTTTAACGGCTCGCTCGCGAGGGTCTCGGCGCCCGACCTCGGGGCGACGGCCCTGGAGGGCGCGCTCGACCGGGCCGGCGTCGCGCCCGACCAGCTCGACGAGGTGGTCATGGGGAACGTCGTGAGCGCGGGCGTCGGGCAGGCCCCGGCGCGCCAGGCCGCGATCGGCGCGGGCGTCCCCGACGCCGTCCCGTGCTTCACGGTCAACAAGGTGTGCGGGTCGGGGCTCAAGGCCGTCATGCTGGCCGACCAGTCGATCCGCGCGGGCGACGCCCAGGTCGTGGCCGCGGGCGGCATGGAGAGCATGAGCCAGGCCCCGTTCCTCCTCGACAAGGCCCGCCAGGGCTACGGGTACGGGAACGGGACGCTCATCGACAGCCTGTTCCACGACGGCCTCCGCGACCCCTACTCGGGCGACGCGATGGGCGTGGCCGGCGACCTCTGCGCCGAGACGTGCGGCGTCCCGCGCGAGCGCCAGGACGCCTTCTCGGTCGAGAGCTACACGCGCGCTCAGGCCGCGACCGAGAACGGCCAGTTCGCCGAGGAGATCGTGCCGGTGACCGTCAAGGGCCGCCGCGGCGACACGGTCGTCGAGCAGGACGAGGAGCCGGCCCGGACGAGCTTCGACAAGATCCCCCAGCTCCGGCCCGTGTTCTCGAAGGAGGGGACGGTCACGGCCGCCAACGCGAGCACGATCAACGACGGCGCCGCCGCCCTCGTCGTGGCCTCTGAAGAGTGGGCCGAGGCCAACGGCAAGACCCCACTCGCCCGCATCGTCGCGACGGCCCAGCACAGCCAGAAGCCGGTCGAGTTCACGACGGCCCCCATCGAGGCCGTCCGCGCCGTGCTCGACAAGGCCGGGCTCGAGATGGACGACGTCGACCTGTTCGAGATCAACGAGGCGTTCGCCGTCGTGGCGCTCGCGGCGCAGGACGCGCTCGGGATCCCGCACGAGAAGCTCAACGTGCGCGGCGGGGCCGTCGCGGTCGGCCACCCCATCGGGGCGTCGGGCGCCCGCATCTTGACGACGCTCCTCCACGCGATGGCCGAGACGGACGCGAAGCGCGGGCTGGCGGCCATCTGCAACGGCGGCGGCGAGGCCACCGCGGTCATCGTGGAGCGGGACTAGCGCCCTCCGGGCGGGGTACGGGGTACGGGGTGCCCAGTACGTCGCCGGTTCGTGGCTGTACCCCGTACCCTGTACCTCGTACCCCCGACATGAACGTCACCGTCATCGGCGCCGGCACGATGGGCAACGGCATCGCCCACGTGTTCGCCCAGTCCGGCCACGCCGTCACCCTCGTCGACCTCGACCAGGACCGGCTCGGCGCCGCGCTCGCCACGATCGACAAGAACCTCGGCCGGCAGGTCAAGAAGGAGCGGATCACGGCGGCCGAGCAGGAGGCCACGCTCGGGCGGATCGACACGGCGACGGACCTCGTCCGGGGCGTGGCCGCGGCCGACCTCGTGGTCGAGGCGGCGACCGAGAACGCGGACCTCAAGGCCCAGATCTTCGAGCAGATCGACGACGCGGCGCCGGACGCGGCGGTCCTCGCCTCGAACACGTCGTCCATCTCGATCACCCAGATCGCCGCGGCGACGGACCGGCCGGGCCAAGTCATCGGGATGCACTTTTTCAACCCGGTCCCGGTCATGGAGCTCGTCGAGGTCGTCCGCGGGCTCGCCACGAGCGACGAGACGTTCGAGACCGTCCGCCAGTTGGCGGAGGACCTGGGGAAGACGCCGGTCGAGGTCAACGACGCGGCCGGGTTCGTCTCGAACCGCGTCCTCATGCCGATGATCAACGAGGCCGTCTTCTGCGTCCACGAAGGCGTCGCCACGCCCGACGCCGTCGACACGGTCATGACGTTGGGGATGGCGCACCCGATGGGCCCGCTCACGCTCGCCGACTTTATCGGGCTCGACGTGTGCCTGTCGATCATGGAAGTCCTCCACCGCGAGCTCGGCGAGGACAAGTACCGCCCGTGCCCGCTCCTCCGGCAGATGGTCGTAGCCGGCCGGCTCGGGCGGAAGGCGGGGCGGGGGTTCTACGAGTACGCCTAGGTGCTCGGCGGCCTCCTCGTCCTGCTGGCGTTCGCGCTCGCCGGGGAGGCCGCTGTCTGGGCCACGGGCGCGCCCGTCCCGGGCAACGTCGTCGGGATGGTGGCGCTCGCCGTCGCGCTGCGGCGGGGGTGGCTGAGCCCCGAGGCCGTGCGGCCGGCGTCGGGCGTGCTGCTCCGGCACCTCGCGCTCTTTTTCGTCCCGCCCGGCGTCGGGCTGATGGCGTTCGGCGACGTGATCGGGGCGGAGTGGCCGGCCATCGTCGTCTCGAACGCCGTCGGGCTCGTCGCCGTCCTCGTCGCCGTCGGGTGGACGCACGAGCGGCTGGCGGGGCGGCCGGGGCCGTCGCCAGCGGGGGGGGATGCCTGAGGTCGTGGCCTCCCCGCTCGGGGCGGTCACGCTGACGCTGGCGGTCTACGCCGGCGCCGGCCGGCTCTACGCCCGGCTCGGGTGGGCGCTCCTGAACCCCGTCCTGGTGACGGTCGCCGTCGTGATCGGCGCGCTCTCGCTCCTCGGCGTCGAGTACGAGGCGTACGACAGGGGCGGGCGGCTCCTCTCGTTCTTCCTCGGGCCGGCCGTCGTCGCGCTCGGCGTCCCGCTCGCGGAGCGGTGGGGCGAGATCCGCCGCCAGGGCCGGGCGCTCGCGGTGTCGATGGTGCTCGGCGCCGTCGTGGGCGTCCTGAGCGGGGCGGGGACGGCGGCCCTCCTCGGCGCCTCGCCCGAGACCGTGTGGTCGGTCGCGCCCCGGGCGGCGACGACGCCGATCGCGATCGGCGTGGCCGAGGCGCTGGGCGGCGTCCCGGCGCTCACGGCCG
>CAZDFV010000241.1:0-5302 GCA_964504495.1 uncultured Rhodothermales bacterium | reverse complement strand
CGGGCGCCGAGGCCCGCGTCGAGCGGCTCGACCGGGCCGCCGCGGCCAACGCCCGGACCGTCGCCGCGCTCGACGCGCAGACGGAGCGCGCGCGCGTGGAGGTGCCCGACGCGGAGGACGGCGTTTACCGGGTGTACGGCCTCGTCCGCGCCCAGGACGGCCGCCCGGCGGCCGAGCACACCGTGATCCTCACGGACGACGACGGCGACCGGGTCCGGGAGGCCGGCCACGCCTGCACCGACGACGAGGGGCGGTTCGCCCTCACCTGGAAGGGGATCAAGGGGCAGACCGAGGACCCCACGGGGAAGGTCGAGGCGCGGGTCTTCGTCTGCGTCTCGAACCCCGAGGGCGACGTCGTCGCCGGCGGCCGGCGCGCCCTCGCCCCCCGGAGCGGCGGCGTGGACTACGTCGAGGTCACGGCCGGCCCCCCCCGCGCCCGCTGTGCCGACCCGAGCACGGAGAAGCGGGAAGAGGGCAAGCGGCAGCGCGGACGCCGATGAGGGCGGCCGCGCCCGGGTCGGCGCGCCCTGCGAACGGATCCAGAGCGTCCGCGGCGAGCGGGTCGAGGTCGCGTTCGTGGACCAGGGCTACACCGGGGAGCCCGCGCGTGAGGCCGGGGCGGAGCGCAAGATCCGCTTGGAGGCGGTCGAGCACACCGGGGCGAAGCGGGGGTCGTGCTCCTGCCGCGTCGGTGGGTCGTGGAGCGGTCGTTCGGGTAGCCGGCCCGGTTCCGGCGGCTCGCTCGGGCCTACGAGCGGCTGCCGGAGACGCTGGCGGGCCTGCACCTCCTGGCGCTTGCGGTGTCGCTGCTGCGTCAGTTGGCGAATCTGGGCGTTCTGGGTCCACGACACGCTCTAGATCAGCGCGCCGATGGTGGCGAACCCGACGACGGCCACGGTCCCGGCCCCGAGCGCGTACGGGAGCTGCGTCCGCACGTGGGCGATGTGGTCGGTCGCAGCCGCCAGCGACGAGACGATCGTCGTGTCCGAGATCGGCGACGAGTGGTCGCCGAAGATGCCGCCCGCCAGGCTGGCGGCGAGGAAGGGCGCGAGCGGCAGGCCGAGCGCCGCCGCCGCCGGAACCGCAATCGGGATCATGATCGCGAACGTCCCCCACGAAGTGCCGGTCGAGAAGGCGACGAACGCGCCGGTCAGGAACACGAGCGGGAGGAGGAGCGCCGGCCCGACGCCCGCCTCGGCCACGCCCGAGGCGACGTAAACGCCGGCGCCGAGCTCGCGCGTGACGGCCCCGAGCGCGAGCGCGAGGAGCAGGACGAACGCCATGCCGAGCATCCCCCCCGCCCCCTTCAGTCCGGTCGACGTGAGCTGCTCGACGCCCATCCCGCGCTGGGCGAGCATGAGGGCCCAGGCCACGAACAGTCCGGTCAAGACGGCCCAGAGCACGCTCGTCGAGCCGGACCCGTCGAGGAGGTTGCCGTCGCCCGTGATCCAGAGCCCGAGCGGCATCGTTACGACCATCGCCCCGAGCGGGAGGAGCATGTTCACGACGCGCGGGGGGACGGTCCCGACCGGCTCCGGGACGAGGGCCCGCTCGTCCACGTCGGGGGCGGCGCCGGGGTCGTGGTGCTCGCCGCGCATCGCCCGCGCCTCGGCCCGCCGCATCGGCCCGACGGCCCACCCCGTCACGGCCACGAAGCCGGCGAGCGCGACGGCCGCGAGCGCGTAGACGTTGTACGGGATGGACGCGACGAACAGGCGGAGCGGGTCCTCGACGCCCTGCTCGTTCAAGAGGCCGAGGACGTAGGCGCCCCAGGCGTTGAGCGGGATGAGGATGCACACCGACGCGCTCGTCGAGTCGATGAGGTAGGCCAGCATCTCGCGGCTCCGCCGCTGGCGGTCGAAGAGGGGCCGGCTGACGGCGCCCGCCACGAGCACCGTGATGTTCGACTCGATAAAGATCACGACGCCGACGAGGAACGAGAGCACGCGGGCCCCGCGCGGCGACGACGCCCACCCCCGCCGCTCCAGCCCCTCGACGAACCCGCGGACCCCGCCCGACGCCTCGACCGTGGCGATGAGCGCGCCGATGACGAGCGTGAACAGCAAGACGCGCGTGTTGCCCGCGTCCTCGAACACGCCGACGGCCCCGTCGACCGCGCCCGCCAGCCCGGCGAGCGGGTCCCACCCGGCCAGGATCGTAAACCCGAGCCAGACGCCGGCGCCCAGCGAGAGGTACACCTGGCGTGTCCCGATCGCGAGGCCGATCGCCAGGAGCGGCGGGAGGAGCGAGGTCCAGGACGGGTCGGGCATGGGCACGGGGGGACGGCGCGGAGTCTACCGCCAGCCGGGCTGGCGACGCGCGCCGCCAGTGGGCGGCTCTCACGGCATCCTCACCCGTTCGCGGGCTCTGGCCGCCTACCTTGAGCGTTCTGTCGTGCGCGGCGGCCGGTGTGGCCCCGCGCACGCTGCGTATCCGGGCCCCGCCCCTAGCCGTCCACGTGATGAAGACCGACGTCCGCTCCCTCACCCCCGTCGACTACGCCCTCGACATCGAGGTCCCCGCCGAGGACCTCCAGCCGCAGATCCTCGACGCGCTCAAGGCCCAGCGCTCGCGGCTCGACCTCAAGGGGTTCCGCCGGGGGAAGGTGCCGATGGGCGTCGTGCGGAAGATGGTCGGGCCGCAGGTGGCGATCGAAGTGGCCGAGCGGACGATCGGGGAGGCCTACCGGAAGGCCGTCGCCGAGCCCGAGGAGCTCGAGGTCCTCGGCCAGCCCCGCCTCGTCGAGCTCGACTTCGACGCCGACGACAAGGAGGCCGGGCTCAAGGCGACGGTCCAGTTCGGCGTCCGCCCCGAGTTCGAGCTGGCGGACCTCGACGGCGTGCCCGTGACCCGCGTCGTCCGCACGTTTACGGACGAGGACGTCGAGGCCGACCTCCAGCGCCGCCGCGACCTCGCCGCGACCGAGGACGACGCCCCCGAAGGCACCGCGCTCGAAGAGGACCACGTCGCGATTGTCGACATCCAGCCGGTCGACGCCGAGGGCGAGCCGACGGCCCCGAAACAGGAGGGCGCCCGGCTCGTCCTCGCCAACCCCGACCTCCGGTCCGAGATGAAGGGGGCCCTCGTCGGCAAAACGGTCGGCGACGAGGTGACCGTCGAGCTCCCCCACCTCCACGACGACGACGAGGAGACCGACCACGACGACCACGTCGACCGCTACCGCGTGACGGTCACCGAGGTCAAGGTCCGCACCGTCCCCGAGGCCGACGCCGACTTCGTCCGCGAGCAGACGGACGGGGAGACCGAGAGCCTGGACGACCTGAAGGGCCAGATCCGCGACGAGCTCGACCGCTCGTGGAAGGCCCGGGCGCAGCAGGCCCTGGAGCAGAAGATGGCCGAGCAGTTCGTGCTCGCCCACCGCGACGCCGTCAAGGTGCCCGAGACGCTGACCGAGGCGGCCCTCGACGCCATGCTGGAGGAGACGACGGGCCAGGCCGGCGGCCAGCTCCCGCCCACGTTCGACGTCGAGGCGTGGCGCGACCAGAACCGCCAGCAGGCCGAGGACCAGGTCCGCTGGATGCTCGTCAAGGACCGGCTCGTCGAGGAGGAGAACCTAGAGGTCACGAACGAGGACTTCGACGCCGAGTTCGAGAAGCTGGCCGGCGACGACACCCCGGCCGACTTTGTCCGCCAGTACTTCTCGCAGCAGCCGAAGCTCCTCGAGCAGATGGGCGACCAGCTCCTCAACCGCCGCGTGTTCGGGGCCCTCGAGGGCCGGTTCACCGTCGTTGAGAAGTCGCGGGAGGACATCGAGAAGGAGATGGCCGAGCGCCAGGCGGCCCAGGCCGAGGCCCCCGTCGCCCTCACGCCCGCCGCCGCCGACGGCCCGGCCGACGAGAGCCCGGCCGGTGAGGACGAGGCGTAGCCTCACGCCCGGCTGGCGGCGCGCGTCACCAGCCGGACGGGGACGGTACGGTCCCGAGTCCCCCTCCGGGACAGGCAGGGCTAGGGGTGGTCGACCGCTCGGAGCCCCGCCCCGACTCGTCGGGCGGAATTCCCAGCCCGTGCGGGGCTCCTCCTGTCCAGCAGGGCCGCTGCGTTCGGGGTCGTCTCACAGGTACGTGTCGGCTACACGGGCACGCATCGTCATCCCCGCCTACGCGGGGATGACTCGGTTTGCGAGTCCGCTACTCGACGCCGACCGTTGAGCGCGCTGCGCTCCTACCTCCCTCTGCGTAGGAGACCCTGCTTCTGCCCGGAGAGATGACTCGCGTGCGGCCGCCCCCGCCCACCCGCGCCGCCAGCCGGACGGAACCGCGGCCGACGGGGCCGGGTGCCAGCGCCGACGCCTCCCGACTCCCCCCACGCATGAGCCAGATCCGCGACTTCGCCCTCTTCGCCAGGAGCCTGACCTCGCTCCCGAGCGAGATCTACTCGGGCCCGCAGCAGGCGGCCCCGGCGAACGCCCTCGTCCCGATGGTCATCGAGCAGACCACGCGGGGCGAGCGGTCGTTCGACATCTTCAGCCGGCTCCTCAAGGACCGGATCGTCCTGTTCGGGACGCCTGTGAACGACACGACGGCCAACCTCGCCGTCGCGCAGCTCCTGTTCCTCGCGGCCGACGACCCGGACAAGGACATCAACCTCTACATCAACAGCCCGGGCGGGCAGGTGTACTCGGGGATGGCCGTCTACGACACGATGCAGTTCGTCAAGCCCGACGTGGCGACGATCTGCGTCGGGCTGGCGGCCTCGATGGGGTCGGTGTTCCTCGCCGGCGGCGCGGCCGGGAAGCGGGCGGCGCTCCCCAACTCCCGGATCATGATCCACCAGCCGTCGTCGGGCGCGCAGGGCCAGGCGTCGGACATCGAGATCCAGGCCAAGGAGATCCTCTACATCAAGCAGCGGATCAACGAGGTGCTCGCCGAGCACACCGGCCAGCCGGTCGAGACGATCGAGAACGACACGGACCGGGACAACTTCATGAGCCCGGCCGAGGCCAAGGACTACGGCCTCATCGACGCCGTCCTCGGGGCCGGCACGGGCGAGCCGGCCGAGAACATCGAGAAGATGGAGGAGGCCAGCGAGGACGACGGCTAGGTGTCCCGCCCGAGGCTGCCGCCCTGAGCGCCAGCGACGGGTTTCGACGTCGGTCCTCCAGGAGGCAGGCGCCGCGGCCTCCGGCCCAGGCGCCGCGCTCCGCGGTCGCCGCTCCGCTGGAGGGCGCGGGGGCCTGGTCACGGTACCACGGTCCCCCACGGCGGCCCGCCGGCCGGCGGGAGAACGGCCGGGCGGTCCCGGTCGGACGGCGCCCCCTCCCCTTGTATGATCCCCTCGGCGC
>CAZDFV010000240.1:0-5304 GCA_964504495.1 uncultured Rhodothermales bacterium | reverse complement strand
GCTCGTCGCCGGGGGCGGGTCCGTCCCGTTCGCCGGGCTCCGCGGGGCCGCCGCGGCGCTCCGCGCCGCCGGCTTACGTCCTCTCCCCGCGGAGGGGCTCGGGTCCCGCACGCGCCGGGCGCCTGATCAGGCCCGCCAGCGGCCCACGCTCGCCGATGCACCGACGTACGCGGGCCCCCGGTCGGCACGGAGTGGACAACCGGCCAGGTTACAAGGACATCGCTATCCTTGTGCAGTCGTCCCCCGACAAGCTCGTGCCGTACAGACGACGCCCTCCGCCCGCGCCGCAGCCTCTGTCAGGGCGCTCGCACTCTGCTCGCTCGCCTTCGCCGCCGCCTCGGGGCAGGCGCAACCCGCCGTCGAGAGCCTGGCGGCCCGCCTCGCCGGCACGCAAGGGGCCGGACGCCTCGCGCCCCTGATCGACCTTGCCGAGGCGGCCCGTGGATACGACCGCGCCGTGGAGGCCGCACGCGAGGCGGAGGGCCTGGTGACCGACCGTACCGACCCCGACTTCGTGCGCCGCCTGTGGACGGCCACGGGAAGGGCCCTCACCGCCGCGGGCGATCCCGACGCCGCCCTCGACTACGCCGCCCGTCTCCGCGACCTCCCGGGCGGCCGCGCGCGGGCCGACGCCGCGCTCGTCAAGGGCGAAGCCCTCGACAGGCAGAACGAGGCTGAGGCCGCCCTGGACCTGCTCGCCGAGGCGGCCCGCCGGTACGGCGACCTCGGGGACCGCGCCGGCCGCGCCGCTGCGCTCGTCCTCGCCGGCCAGAGCCACCAGGGCGCGGGGAGCCACGACAAGGCGTCCGACGCCTACGAGCAGGCCGAGGCGCTCTACGAGGCGCTCTACGAGGCGCTCGGCGACGCCGCCGGACTCGCCAGCGTCGCCCGGGGCCGAGGGATCGTCCACGCCATGCGGGGCGAGTTCGCCGAGGCTGAGCCCCTGTTCCGCCGCGCGCTCGAGGCCTGGGAGCGGACCGGCGACGAGCGCGAGATCGGGAGGGCGCTCCAGAGCCTGAGTGCGCTCTACTTCGACGCCGCCGCGCTCTAGGGCGCGCTCGCCCGCGACCCAACGGCGCAGCGCCGGTGGGCCTCGTCCTCACGGCCGTCCTGAAACCGGTCCGCGGGCGGGCCGCCAGTGTGCCGGGCCTCCAGCGCCGCGCTCTCGCTCCGGCGCTCGTTCGCGGGATAGCGGGCGGGCTCCCCCTCAGCGCCCGAGCACTCGGGGCCCCCGTCTCGGACGACCAGGCGGAGAGGCCGTCCGGGCTGACCTCGCCCACCTCTCACGACACGCTCCGCGAGGCGCACCACGACCCCTACGTCTACGCCGACAGCGCGGCCTCTGACGTGCTCTACCGCGAAGCCCTCGCGTCCGTCGGCGGACCGATGTCCCGGCTCGACGCCGCCCGGCTTCCCATGCCGTCCGGCGACGTCGGCCACGCCCGGCTCGAGTTCCCCACCGCCGGCTACGTCCCGTACGTGACCGGCGGCGGGAGGCCCCCCTCGTCCGACGTCCGCGTCGGGGGCGACCGCGCCGACCTGTGAATCGAGGGCGAAGTAGCAGACGGGGGCACGGCCTATCTAGATCGAGTCTACATTAGATCGAGTCCAGATAAGCCCGCCGATGCCCCGCCCCCGCCTCCAGCAGAGCCTCCTGTGGTTCGTGCTGTTCGTCGCGGTGCCGGCTGCGGCTCAGACGGGCGCGGTCGTAGGGACCGTCTCAGACGAGGGCGGGCGGCCGCTCGTCGGCGCCAGCGTCCGCGCGGCGGGCACGGCGCTCGGGGTGGCGGCCGACGAATCCGGCGCGTTCCGCCTGGCGTCGGTCCCGGCCGGGCCCCAGACGCTCGTCGTGAGCCTCGTGGGGTACGCGCCGGTCGAGCGCACGGTGTCGGTCCCCGCCGGCGGCGAGGCCCGGCTCGACGTCCGGCTCGCCGAGGCGCCGGTCGAGTCCGGCCCGGTCGTGGTCACGGCGACGCGGACGGCGCAGGCGCTCGAGGACGTGGCCGTGCCGACGACGGTCGTCGACGCCGAGGCGATCCGCCAGCAGGGGGCCGCCCGCCTCGGCGATGTGCTCGAGGCCGTCCCCGGGCTGTTCCTGGTGGACGACCACGGCGGCGGCGTTCAGGTCCAAGGGTTCGCGAGCGACTACACGCTCGTCCTCCTCGACGGCGAGCCGGTCATCGGGCGGACGGCCGGGACGCTCGACGTCGACCGGCTGACGGTCGCGGGCGTCGAGCGCGTCGAGGTCGTCGAGGGGCCGTCGTCGTCGCTCTACGGGTCGGAGGCGCTGGCGGGCGTCGTCAACCTCGTCACGGCACTGCCCGCGCCGGGCGTCACGGCCGGCGGGCTCCGGGCCCGGGCCGGGACCTTCGGGACGACCGACGCCGTGGCCGAGGCCGCCGTCGGCCGCGAGCGGTGGGCGGCGCGGGCGTTCGTCAACCGGTTCGGGTCGGCCGGGTACGACCTCACGCCGGACGCCTTCGGCCCGACCGTCCCCGCCTACGCCGACTGGACGGGCGACCTCCGCGCGCGGCTCGACGTCGGGCGGTCGCGGCTGCGCCTCGGGGCCCGGGTCGCGGCCCAGGACCAGGAGGGCGGCTTCGCCCTCGTCGAAGACGGCGCCGAGGTCCGCTACCGCGACACCGGCCGGCGGGTCGACTGGAGCGTCCACCCCGAGCTCGCCGTCCCGATTGGCCGGCGGTTCCGGCTGACGACGACGCTCTACGGCGCCCGGTACACGACCGAGACCCGGTTCCGCCGCGAGTCCGACGGTACGGTCACCTACGCCGACGACTTCGACCAGCGCTTCGCCAAGGCCGAGGCCCAGGTCGACGCCCTCTGGGGCCGGCGGCACGCGACGACGTTCGGGGCCGGCGCGATCGACGAGCGGCTGGCGGGCGACCGCTACGCGCCCGACGCCTCCGGCGGCGCCCCCCAGGCGGGCCAGGTCTACGCCTTCGCCCAGCACGCGTGGGCGCCCTCGCGGCTCGTCGAGGTCAACGCGAGCGCCCGGTTCGACGCGCACTCGGACTACGCGGCCCGGCTCTCGCCGAAGCTCTCGGCCCTCGTCCGGCCGGCCGACGGCGTCCGCGTCCGGGCGAGCGTGGGGAGCGGGTTCAAGGCGCCCGCGTTCCGCCAGCTCTACCTCGCGTTCACGAACGCGGCCGCCGGCTACAGCGTGTTCGGCTCGACGCGGCTGGCGGAGGGCCTGGCCGAGCTCGAGGACGGGGGCCAGCTCGCGCAGACGTTCCTCGACGTCGGGGCGCTCGGCGCGATCCGGGCCGAGTCGTCGGTCGCCCTCAACGTCGGGGCGGCGTGGGACGTCGCGCCGGGGCTCGCGGTCGAGGCCGGCGGGTTCTGGAACGAGGTCTCGGACCTGATCGAGACGCAGCCGGTCGCGCAGAAGACGAACGGGCAGTCCGTCTTCGGCTACTTCAACCTGGCCCGGGTCTACACGCGCGGGCTCGACGCCGAGGTCACGGCCCAGCCGGCCGCGGGCGTCGAGATCGCCGCGAGCTACCAGTTCCTCCAGGCCCGCGACCGCGCCGTCGTCGACGCGCTCGCGGCCGGGACCGTGTTCGGGCGCGACGCCGACGGGCGCGAGCGCCGGCTCTCGCTGGGCGACTACGGCGGCCTCTTCGGGCGGTCGCCGCACGCGGCCACGGTCCGCGCGACGCTCGCGTACGGCGAGGCCTCCGCATCCGTCCGGGGCCGCTGGCGGAGCGCCTACGGCTACCGCGACCTCGACGGGAACGGGCTCGCCAACCGCGACGACGAGTCTGTCGCGGGCTACGCCGTCCTCGACCTCACGCTCACGCGCGCGTGGGCGACGCCAGCCGGCCGGGTCGAGGCCCAGGTCGGCGCCGAGAACCTCCTCGACACGACGCGCGCCGCGCTCGTGCCGTCCATGCCCGGCCGGACCGTCTTCGCGGCGCTCGGCCTCCAACTGTAACCCCCCCACCCCCGCATGAACCGCCTCCCGCTCCTCGTCACCGCCTGCGCCCTCGGGCTCGCCGCCTGCGACTCGACGGACCCCGTCGTGGAGACCGACCTGGACGTCCAGACCGCGACCGACGTCGAGGCCGACCCGACCTCGGGCCGCGACCCGAACACGGGACGGGCGATCAGCAACAACCTGTTCACGCTCTACGACCTCGACGCGGGCGAGGTCGTCCTCTCCTCGAACGAGACCGACGCGGACGTCCGCGCGGCCGACTCGACCTCGACCGTCTGGGACGTCGGGTTCCGCGGGACGACCGTCATCGTCAACGGCGGGACGAGCGGGCCGGGCGAGGGCACGGCCCGGCTCCTCGCGGAGGCGTTCGCGGACGTGACCGAGGCGCCTGCGGGCGGCTACGCGGCCGACGGCGACAACACGTGCCCGGCCGTCGAGACCCAGTTCGGGACGGCCCCGGGCGCGCCCTACGCCGTCTGCACGGGCTCGGGCAACGGGTGGTACACCTACGACGGCGCCGTCGTGACGCCGATTGCTGGCCGGACGGTCGTGCTCACGACCGGCGACGGCGAGCGCTACGCCAAGCTCCGCGTCCTGAGCTACTACCGCGGCGCCCCGACCGCGCCGACGCAGGACAGCGAGGGCCGCTACTACACGTTCGAGTACGTCGTCCAGCCCGACGGCTCGCGCGACTTCGAGACGACGGTCGAGGACTAGATGCGCGCGCCTGCCCTCGCCCTCGTCGCCGCCGCGCTCGTCGCCGGGTGCGGCGGCGAGGCCGTGCCCGCCCCGGCCGCTAGCCCGCCCGAGGCCGACCCGTACGCCGCCGCGCTCGACGGCCTCGGCGCACTCGACCCGTCCCGGATCGTCGCGCTGGGCGGGCCGGTCACGGAGACCGTCTACGCGCTCGGGCTCGGCGAGAACGTGGTCGGGGCGGACCGGTCGAGCCTCTACCCGGCCGACGTGGTCGAGAAGCCGCGGCTGAACTACTTCCGCCAGACCTCGGCCGAGGGCGTCCTCTCGCTCGACCCGACGCTCGTGCTGGCGACGGCCGAGGCCGGTCCGCCGGGCGTCCTCGACCAGGTCCGGGCGGCGGGCGTCCCGGTCGTCGCCGTGCCCACGCCCGAGACCGTGGCGGAGGCCGAGGCCCGCGTCCGCTTCCTCGGCCGCGCGCTCGACCGCGAGCCCCAGGCCGACTCCGTCGCCGACCGGATGCGCCGCCAGCTCGCCGCGGTGCTGCAGGATTACGAATCCTCGGGCCAGGAGCTGCGCTCCTCCAACGAGGAGCTGCTGTCGATGAACGAGGAGCTGCAGAGCTCCAACGAGGAGCTCGAGACCTCGCGCGAGGA
>CAZDFV010000239.1:0-5317 GCA_964504495.1 uncultured Rhodothermales bacterium | reverse complement strand
GGGGCGGCCGGGGCCTCCCGCTGTGGACCGGGGCCAACCGGCGTGCCCCGCCCCGCTGGCGGCGCCGCCAGCGGGGGCCCACGTGAACAAGCGGTAACTCAACGGCGCGTTCACGCCGTCCAGCCCCCGCCCGCTCTAGGTTCGGCGCGTCACCCGCCCCCCCCGGGCTTCCCCCCACGTCCACGGACCGGCACATGCGCACCGCCCGCCTCCTCCCGGCCGCCCTCGCGGCCCTCCTCGCCCTCCTCGGCCCCGACGCCGCCGCCCAGGGCAACACGACCGCCGCCGTCTCTGGCGTCGTCCTCGACGAGAACGGGCCGCTCCCCGGCGCCACCGTCGTCGCCGTCCACGAGCCCTCCGGCTCGCGGTACGGGACGACGAGCCGGCTCGACGGCCGGTACGACCTCCGAGGGCTCCGCGTCGGCGGGCCGTACACCGTGACCGCCTCGTTCGTCGGCTACCAGCCGACCGTCCGGCAGGGCCTCACCCTTACGCTCGGCCAGATCGAGACCGTCGACTTCCCGCTCGTCGAGCAGACGGCCGCGCTCGAGGAGGTCGTCGTCACGGCCGAGGGCGGCGGCGCGGTCATCGCCCAGAGCCGGACGGGCGCGGCCACGAACGTGGGCGAGGGAGAGATCGAGGCGCTCCCGACCATCAGCCGCTCCCTTACCGACTTCGCCCGGCTCAGCCCGCTCTCGGCCGGGGGCGGCTCGTCCTCGTTCGCTGGTCGGAACGACCGGTACAACAACCTCCAGATCGACGGGGCCACGCTCAACGACGTGTTCGGCCTCGGCGACGCCACGCCCGGCAGCCAGGCCGGGACCCAGCCGATCTCGATCGACGCGATCGAGGAGTTCAACGTCGAGGTCGCGCCGTACGATGTCCGTGCGGGCGGGTTCACCGGCGGGCTCATCAACGCGATCACGAAGTCGGGGACGAACGAGTTCGCGGGCACGCTCCGGCTCCTCGGCCGGAACGAGAGCCTCATCGGCGACTTCGAGGGCCAGGACTTCAGCGAGTTCCAGGAGGGGACCGGCGTGTTCACCCTCGGCGGCCCGATCGTCCGCGACAAGCTGTTCTTCTTCGTCTCGGGCGAGGCCGAGGTCAGCGAGTTCCCCGACAACACCGGCCTGGCCGGCTCGGGGGCGCCGAACGAGTCGAACGTCACGCTCGGGGACGTCGAGTCCATCGCCGGGATCGCCCAGAGCGTCTACGGCTACGACGCCGGCGGCTTCGACCTCATCACCGACGACCGCTCGAGCTACAAGGCGCTCGTCAAGCTCGACTGGAACATCAACGAGAACCACACGCTCTCGCTCCGGAACAACACCGTCGACGCCGACGACGACCAGGGCGTCGGCCGCGGGCGGAGCTCGTTCGACCTCGGCAACCGGCGGTACGTGTTCCGGAGCTTCCAGAACTCGGCCGTGGCCCAGCTCAACTCCCGGTTCGGGAACAACGCGTCCAACGAGGCCCGGCTCGTCTACACCGCCATCCGCGACGAGCGGGACGTCGAGGACGAGCCGTTCCCCGAGACCGCCGTGTTCGTGACCGACGAGGACGAAGTCGGGCTCGGGATCGGCCGGTTCAGCCAGGCCAACGCGCTCGACCAGGACCTCGTCGAGTTCACGAACAACCTCACGCTCTTCCGCGGGGCCCACACCCTCACGCTGGGGACGAGCAACGAGTTCTACGGGTTCTCGAACCTGTTCGTCCAGGACTACTACGGGAGCTACGAATTCACCGACCTCTCGCTCCCCGACGGGCTGGCCGTCGACACCGACGGCGACGGGGTCGGCGACGTGACCGGGACGCTCCCGGCCGTCGACGCCTTCCGGCTCGGGCTCCCCACGCGCTACCTCTTCTCGTACGCCTCGGACTACGAGACCGACGCGGACGGGCGGATCCTGTTCGACGAGGCCGGCAACCCGCGCCGGACGGTGAACCCGGGGGCCCTCCCCCGCGCCGAGTTCACGGCGTTCCAGCTCGGGCTCTACGCCCAGGACGAGTGGAACGCGACCGACCGGCTCCGGCTCACGCTCGGCCTCCGCGTCGACGTCCCGTTCGTGCCCGAGGAGCCCGTCGACAACCCGCTCGTCTCGGGCGGGACCGGCGTGGGCCCCGACGGCACGGCGTTCGACATCGAGCCGGCGTTCGTCGACGCCGACGGCGAGCCGTACTCGACGGCCAACACCGCCAGCGGGAACCCGCTCTTCTCGCCCCGCCTCGGCCTGAACTTCCGGGCCGACGGGCTCGCCGGCCGGCCGCTCCAGGTCCGCGGCGGGACCGGGATCTTCTCGGGCCGGACCCCCTTCGTCTGGGTCTCGAACCAGTTCTCGAACACGGGCGCCGACCTCGCCCGGATCGACGCCCGCCTCCGCGCGGCCGACTTCGACCGGGACGGCGACGGGGTCCTCTCGGGCGACGAGCTCGGGTTCTTCGCCGGCTCCGCGGACCCGGCCGCCCAGCCGGTCCCCGGCGGGGGCAACGCGCTCGCCCCGGAGACGACGACCGAGATCAACCTGATCTCGGAGGACTTCCGGTTCCCCCAGGTCTTCCGCACGAACCTCGGGCTCGACCAGGAGCTCGGGGCCGGGTTCGTGGCGACCGTCGAGGGGATCTACACCCAGGCCGTCAACGACGTCGTCTACCGGAACCTCAACTTCGTCGCCACCGACACGAGCGCCTACGGGCGCCCGATCTACGGGGGCCGGGCCGACGCCAACTTCACGAACGCCCTCCTCCTCGAGAACACGTCGGAGGGGTACACCTACTCCGGCGTCGTCCAGCTCCAGCGGCGGGCGCCGGCCGGGGGCGGGCTCGGCGGGTCGCTCTCGTACACCCTCAACCGGGCGACGAACGTGAACAACGGGACGTCGTCCCGGGCGATCTCGAACTTCCAGTTCAACGAGAACGTCGACGTCAACGACCCCGGGCTCGGCACGGCCGACTTCGAGGTCCGGCACCGGGTCCTCGGCTCGCTCACCTACCGGACGGCCTACGCCGACCGGTTCACGAGCGAGCTCGGGCTCTTTTTCGACACGCAGGCCGGCGAGCCGTTCTCGTGGATCTACGCCGGCGACGCCAACGCCGACGGCCAGCGGTTCAACGACCTCCTCTACGTGCCCGCGTCGGAGGGCGAGGTGTTCCTGACGAGCGAGAACTGGGACCTCCTCGACGCCTTCATCGAGAGCCAGGACGGGCTGGCGGCCTACCGCGGCACGTTCGCCGAGCGGAACACGAGCCGGGCCCCGTGGCAGACGCGGCTGGACCTCGAGTTCAACCAGGGCGTCGAGACGCTCCGGGGCCAGCGGGTCGACTTCGAGGTCACGCTCATCAACCTCCTCAACTTCCTCAACTCGGACTGGGGCCGGCTCCAGGGGACGTCCTTCAACAACATCACGGCGCTCTCCTTCCAGCGCTACGTCGAGGACGGCGACGTCGGCTCGGCGCTGGCGGGCCGGGTCGTGACCGAGGACGACCTGGGCAAGCCGGTCGTCAGCTTCAACGAGCGGACCGTCCGCGACTTCCTCACCGGCGACGCCTTCAACACGTTCGACCTCGCGTCGCGCTGGCAGCTCCGGTTCGGCGTCAAGTACACGTTCTAGCCCCACCGCCGCTGGCGGTGCGTGCCGCCAGCGGCCCCCGTGCATCACTCTGTTCTGGCTCTGACTCCCCCCATGCGCACGTTTTACCTCTCCCTCACGGCCGCCGCCGTCGCCCTCGCCGGGTGCGACTCGGCGGACCCGACCGAGGAGGCCTTCGACGGCCCGACGGTCGAGTTCGGCTCGACGTCCGTCAACGCCTCCGAGTCCGACGGGACCGTCGAGATCCCGGTCACGCTCTCGAACGGCGCGGCCGGCCAGACCTACACCGTCGAGGTCCTCTACGCGGCGGCCGCCTCGACGGCCGGGTTCGACGACGACATCGCCGGGTTCGGCGCCGACGCCGGGGCCAACCGGGTCGCGACCGTCACGCTCACCGGCGAGTCCGACGCCCAGACCGTCACGGTCGACGTGCTCGAGGACGAGGACATCGAGGGCCCCGAGGTCGCGGTGTTCGCGCTCCAGCAGGCCAGCGGGGGCGCCCGCATCGGCGACGACCGCGAGTTCCGCCTCGAGATCGGGACCCCGCCGATCGCGCAGACCCGCCTCCGCCCCGACGGCGACGTCGTGACGGTCGAGGGCGTCGTGACCGGCCGGTTCGGGCGGTACACGTTCCTCCAGGACGGGACCGCCGGGATCTCCGTCTACGCCTTCTCGGACACCCCCTTCGGGTCGGCCGACATCGAGCCGGGCGACCGCGTCCAGATCCGCGGGGAGCTCAGCGAGTTCGGGGCCCGCGACGGGGCCGGGCTCGGCCTGAAGCAGATCTTCGTCGGGCGCGACTCGCCGGCCGAGTTCGAGGTGCTCTCCGAGGGGAACGACCTCCCCGCCCCGCAGACCCTGACCGTCGCCGAGATCCTCGCCGACGGCGAGGCCTACGAGAGCGAGCTGATCCAGGTCACGGGCCTGAGCGTCGTCGGCACGACCGACATCGTGTTCCAGGCCGGCGGGAGCGCCGGCAACTACACCGTCACCGACGGGACCGGTGAGACCATCCTGCGGATCAACAGCGGGGCGGAGTCCGAGTTGGGTGGCGAGCCGATCCCGCAGGGCGAGTTCACCTTCACGGGCGCGCTCGGCCAGTTCGGCGGCGCCTACCAGCTCACGCCGCTGCGCACGACGGACCTGGTCGAAGAGGAGGACTAAGAGGCTGTTCGGGTTCGGGTCTGGGGCCGACCCCGCCCCCTGGAGGGGGCTCCCCGCGGAGCGGCTCGTGTCCGCCCGCCCGACCCGCCCGGACACCCTCCGCCTGCTGGAGCGGGCACCTCCCTCAAGGGAGGAGGAAAACCCAAACCGCCTCTAAGGCGGCCGGCAGTCTCCGCTAGAGGGGCGGCGCTCTGGAGAGCGCCGCCCTTTTTCGCGCCCGCCCGGCTGGCGACGCGCGCCGGCGGCGGGACGCCGCTCGGTTAGTAGCCGACGGCGGCGTCCTGGCCGCGCGGGTCGGCCCCGCCGAGGAGGAGCCGGTCGGCGAGGGTGGCCTCGACGGCGTCGAGCCCGGACGGGTCCGTGCTGGTGTCGGCCCCGCCGTAGCGGACGCGGACGGCGTCGACGCGGCTCCAGTACCCGCCGGACTCCTCGACGGCCCACCCGAGCGCTTCGAGGTTCGCGACCACGTCGGCCGCGAGCGCGTGGCGCTCGGCGTAGAGGGCGTCGGGGAGCCACTGGTGGTGGACGCGCGGGGCCGCGACCGCCTCCTGCACGTCCATCCCGTG
>CAZDFV010000238.1:4445-5328 GCA_964504495.1 uncultured Rhodothermales bacterium | reverse complement strand
GGTCGGGCGCGAAGCGCGCGGCCTGGGCGAAGAGGGGCCGGGCCGCCCCCCACTGCCCCTCCCGGACGCCGAGGAGCGCGAGGGCGAGGAGGCCCGTCGCCCGGCGGTCCGGGTCGGCCGTCTCGGCCAGGACGGACGCCGCCATCTCGGTGAAGGCCAGGTCGCCAACGCCCGGGGCGAGGTGGAGGAGCGCCGTCTCCGCCGCCTCCGGCCCCGACTGGCGGAGGAGGTCCTCGGCGCGTCGGCGGTCCCCCCGAACCCAGGCGCGGAGGGCGGTGTGCGGGGCGGCCGGGGCGTCGCCGCGGAGGTAGAGCGCCGCGAGCGAGTCGGCCGCCACCCGGTCGCCGCGTCGGGCGGCCAGCTCGATCAGGTGCGGGAGGAGCTCCCGGTTCCCCGGTGCGAGAGCTCGGGCCCGCTCCAACGGCACCCGCGCCTCGGCCGCCGGGCGGCCCCGGTAGGGATTGTAGTGGAAGAGGAGCTCGCCGAGGAGCTGCCACGTCTCGGCGTCGGCCGGCGCGCGTGCGAGGACGGCCCGGTACCGTTGCTCGGCCTCGTCGGGTTGCCCCTTCCGAAAGGCCTGGTAGCCCGCGAGCGCCTCGCGCGTCCGGGCGGGGAGCGCGTCGGCGAGGGCGACGGCCCGCATCGTCGCGGCGGCGTTGAGGGAGTCGTCGCCGGTCCAGCCGGCGGCCCGCGCCAGTCGGTACCACGCGAGCGCGAACGCCGAGTCGGCGGCGACGGCCTGCGCGAAGGCGTCCTCCGCGTCGTCGAAGCGCGTCTCACGCATGGCCTGCTCGCCGTCGAGGTACGCTCGGAGGGCGGGCGAGGACGGCGTCGTCCGGGCGGCGAGGCTGGCGAGCGCCTGGCCCTCGACGCCGAGGCGGCC
>CAZDFV010000238.1:0-4373 GCA_964504495.1 uncultured Rhodothermales bacterium | reverse complement strand
GGCCCGCCACGAGCTGGCGGGCGAGGTCGTCGAGCGCCGGGAGGAGCGCGTCGGAGGGCGCGTCGGCCTGGGCGCGGGCCTCCTCCGCCCCGTCGGTGCGGTAGAGCGAGGCCGTCAGGCGGAGCCCGCCGCCGGTGTCGGTCGCCCGGCCGAGGACGAAGTGGCCGGCCCCGAGCTGGCGGGCGAGGCGGCGGGCCTCATCGAGCGAGGGCGCGCCGGCGGCAGCCAGGCCGAGGACGGCGTTGGGGTCGACGGCCTCGATCCCGCCCACGCCGTCGAGCCCGGTCGAGAGGAGGTCGACGAGCCCCTCGCGGAGGTACGCGACCTCGGGGCCGCCCCGGACGGCGAACGGCATCACGGCCACGGCTGAGGGCTCGACCAGCGGGTCCTCCCCATCCCCCGCGACGACCGCCAGCGCGCCGAGCGCGGCGACGACGAGCGCGGCCACGGCCCACACCCACCGGCGGGGACGTCGGCGCGGACGGCGGACGACCGACTCCGCTCCGGCCCCGAGCGACCGGAGCACCACCTCGACCTCGGCCGCCGACGTCGGCCGCCGCTCAGGCCGCCTGTCCAGGAGCCACGCGACGAGCGCGGCGACCCCGGCCGGGACGCCGGCCCCGTCTAGGCTCGGCGGGTCCTTTTCCAGGACGGCGTAGACCGTCTCCGCCTCGCTCTCGCCGCCGAACGGGCGCCGACCGGTCAGCATCTCGTGGAGGACCACGCCCAAGGCCCAGAGGTCGGCCGGCGGGCCGGCGCCCTCGCCCCGCACCTGCTCTGGGGCCATGTACCCGGCTGTCCCCGGCGTCCCCCCCGTCCGCGTGAGCGCGGTCGCGCGCTCGACCCGGGCGATCCCGAAGTCGAGGAGCCGGACGTCGACGGCCTCCCCCTCCACCAGGAACACGTTGCCCGGCTTGAGGTCGCGGTGGACGACGCCGGCCCGGTGCGCCGCGTCAAGCGCCCCGGCCGTCTGCTCGGCCACGGCGAGGGCATCGTCGGGCGGGAGCGGACCGCGACGGAGCCGGTCGCGGAGCGTCTCGCCCTCGTAGAGGGCCAGGACGAGGAACGGACGCAGGGCGTCGTCCTCGACGGCGTGGACCCGGCCGATGTGTGGGTGGTCGAGCGCGGCGGCGGCCCGGGCCTCGCGGAGGAGCCGGGTCCGGGCCGTGGCGTCGGCGGCGATGGCGGGGTGGAGGAACTTGAGCGCGACCGGCCGCTCGAGCCGCTCGTCGAACGCCCGGACGACGGTGCCCATCCCGCCCGTGCCGAGCACCCCCTCGACGCGGTACGGGCCGACGTGCTCGCCGGGCTGGGGCAGCGCCTCCGGCCCGAGGTCGGCCAACGCTGTCCGGGCGACGGCCCCGAGGCGCCCGAACCGGGCCTCGGCTTCCGGCTGGGCGTCGAGGAGGCCCTCGACTTCGGCGCGGACGGCGGGGTCCAGGCACGTCCGGTCGAGGAGCGCCGCCCGCTCGGCCGGCGGGACCGCCAGCGCGTGCTCGAGCGCCTCGCCTACGCGGTCCCAGAAGTCGTCCGAGCCGGCGTCGTCGGTGCCCTCGTCGCCCGGCGCCGTCACGCCGCCAGCCGCTCGACCTCGCGGTGGAGCCACGCCTGCGCGAGCGTCCAGTCCCGCTTGACCGTGGCCGGCGAGACGTCGAGGGCCGCGGCCGTTTCCTCGACCGACATCTGGCCGTAGAACCGGCACTCGACGACGCGGGCCTGGCGCGGGCTGACCGACTCGAACCGGGCGAGCGCCTCGTCGAGGGCGACGAGCGTGTCGGCGTGGTCGGCGACCAGGTCCGAGGCCGGCCCTTCGAGCGTCGGCGCGTCGTCGAGGGCGACGTGCGGGGACGCCCCGCCGCGCTTGAGCCGGCGCCGGTCGCGGGCGTAGTTCGAGAGGATGTGGCGCATGGCCTTCGCGGCGAGCGCGAAGAAGTGGGCCCGGCCCTCGGCCCCGATGCGCTCGCCGTCGACGAGCTTGAGGTAGGCCTCGTGGACGAGCGCGCGCGTGTCGAGCGTGTCGTCGCCGGTCCACCGCACCCGCTGGCGGCGGGCGAGGACGACGAGCTCGTCGTAGACGTGGGCGAACAGGGCGTCCGGGGCGTCGGGCGCCCCGGCGCGGGCCTCGTGGAGCAGGCGCGTGACGGTCTCCATCGCCGGGCGGACAGGTGTGCGCGCCGGCAGGATACGTCTTGCACAGGCGTCAGCGGCAGGACGGCTGCGATTCCTCGCCCGCTGGCCCTGTCAGCGGCTCCGCCGTCCAAGGCCCGGCCTCCGTCCGCCCTACTCCGAGGCATCGAGGAGGATGTAGAGGAGGTTGTCCGTGAACGTGCGGCTGCTCGTGATGGCCTTGTGGTCCGAGGGCAGGAAGACGACCTGGCGCCACCCGATGGGGGAGTCGACGCGGGCGTCCCGCCCGCCGCCCACACGCTCGTCGAGGAGCGCGCTCGTTCGGAGGACGGCGTTGTCGCCCGGCCCCCGCTCCGCTACGCGGACCCCGCCCCCCGCCTCGGCCGCCAGCACGGCCGGCGTGGAGATGGCGTCACCGGCGAAGAGGTAGAGCGAGAGGCCGTCCGGCGGCCGCGCCGGGGTGTCGAGGGCCCGCTGGAACTGGCCGGCCCGGGCGAGCCCCTTTCGGAGGTGGTCGAGCGCGATCCGCCGGCGCTCGGCGCGCGTCGTCGCCGTGGGAAGGAGCCACTGGAGCACGCGGTCCCCGTCCGGGTCGAGGAGGCCCCACCCCATCCGCTCCCACAGCACGGGGTCGAGCAGGTCTTCGACCGGCCGCCCGTCCACGAGCAGGGCACCGTGGCGGCCCCGCGGGATCAGTTGGTACCACGACGGGAACGTGCCGAGGATCACCGGCGGGTACTCGGGCAGAGACGGCCCGTGCGCGCGCCCTTCGACGAGCTGGACGAACGCCGCCGCCGACCCCGCGTTCGGGGGGCTGACGAACACCGCCCGCTCGACGAGGTCGGCTCCGGCCCACGTCACGGGGGGAACGGAATCGGGGGCAGCCGGGAGGTCCGCCGCGCCGTAGCGGAGGTAGTACCGCGCGACGAGCGCGCCCATCGAGTGCGCGACGAGGTCGAACCGCACGTCCGCGTTGGCGGTCCCGTACCGCGCCTCGTACTCGGCCTGGACGAACGCCCGCTTCTCCAGGAGGAAGGCGTGGAGCCGACGGGCGTTCTCGACGTTGTCGCGCCGCCAGTCGTAGTGGAACTCGAAGCACGTGACGTGGTCGTCCCCGTAGTCGACGTCGTCGGCGACCTCCCCCCGGTACCCGCCGACCCCGAGCGCCTGGAGGATGTCAGCGTAGATCCGGTGCTGGAGGGGAACGCCGGCGAGGCGAAACGGGAACGCCGCGATCGCCCCGTCGGAGGCAACCCCGTCGCGGAGGTCGCCGAGCGGGATGCCCTCGCGCATCGGGAGCGCGAGGAGGCGCGCCCCGGCCGGGCCGCGGGGGTCAGCGTAGTCGCCGGCGAACGCGCCCCAAGCCACTGTACCTGTCGCCCCATCGACGAGGCGGGACCCGCCGATCCCGTGGATCACGACGACGGGGTTCCGGTCCGGGCCGTGGCGCTGGGCGCTGGCGTCGTAGAGGGCGCCGAGGTCGATGTCGGTCCGGGTCGTGCCGCGGAGGAGCACGAGCGCGGCCCCTCCCACGAGCACACCCGCGATGAACACCGCCCCCGAAGCTGCCCATCGGCGGCGAGAGGTGCGGTTGGAAAGGCGGTCGGGCGGACGGGGCATGGCAGATGGGAGGTTCACCCCTATCCACCCCGTTCCCCGCCGGGGCCGGCTCATCCGCACCGGTTCGGCCCGGAGAAAAAGTGAGGGGCCATGAGCCGACCGGCGGGCGGGGCGGTGTAGTGAACAGAGAACCCGCCCCAACCGCCATGCTCTACTCGCTCGCCCTCACCCTCGCCGCCGCCCTCGCCGTCGTCTTCCGCTTCGAGCGCCCCCGGCTCTCGGTCGACTTTACCGACCTCACGGTCGACCTCACGTCCGGCGACGTCCTCGGCCAGCTCTGCGACCGCCCGGACGGCCGGTAGACGTCCGTCCACAGCTCCACCCGTAGCGGGTTATCCACCCGTAGCGGACAAGGGGGCGCCCGGCCCGTGGTGGGGCTGGGCGCCCTCTCCGTCTGCTGCTCCCCACCCCGCGCCGCCCCGATGATCGTACCGCGCACCGCCCCCGCCGCCCCCGACATCGGCGGCCACTACGACGAGCTCGACGGGCTCTACCGCGAGGTTTGGGGCGAGCACGTCCACCACGGGCTGTTCACGCGCCGGCGCCAGCCGCCGGCGGAGGCGGCCTGGGCGCTCGCGCGGCGCGTGGTCGAGGCGGCCGGCGTGGGAGCCGGCGACCGCGCCTGC
>CAZDFV010000237.1:0-5347 GCA_964504495.1 uncultured Rhodothermales bacterium | reverse complement strand
GCCCGGCGTCGGGGGGCGGGTCGCTCTCGCCGCCCGTCGTCGCGACCGTCCGGAACGTCGAGCTCATGGGCCACGAGGTCGTGGTCTACGCGCACCTGGAGGGGGGCGGCACGGTCGTGGCCCGCGTCGCGCCCCAGCCGCTCGGCGCCGCGGGCGACCCGGTCCGCCTTGCCTTCGACCTCGGGAAGCTCCACCTGTTCGACGGCGCGACGGGCGAGGCGGTCCGGCCGAGGGGGCCGGCGGTCGCGAGCGCCTGACGGGCCGGCCCGCGGGTTGATCCTTTCGTTAATCCGCGGCGGACGCCGCCGGCGGTCGGCACGAGACGGGCCCTCAGGCGAGCCCGGCCTCGCCGCGCCAAAACGGATCGGAAGGCCGACAACGGCCGTGTCTATTCGCTCTCGGGGGCCGTCCCGGCACGGGACGCGCTTGTGCCGAGGGGGATAGGCAACGGCCCCAGGCCCCTCTGCGCCAAAGGTCGACCGCGCCTGCTCCCGCCCCCGGGGACTTATCCAGCCCGAGCGTCGTACCATTCGCCACTACCTGTCTACCCACGTCACCGCGATGCACCCCCACCACACCGCCTCGCCGACCCCGCCCCGCGGGCGACCGCGCAAGAAGAAGATCGAGGAAGCGCTCGACCTCGTGTACCGCCGCCGCTGGGTCGTCGTCGCGACGTTCCTCACGGTCGCCGCGCTCACGGTCGCCTACGTCCTCCAGCAGCCGACGCTCTACCGGACGTCGGCGACGGTCCTCGTGGACCTGAACCGGGCCGGGAGCGACACGCCGATCAACGTCGCGGCCGACCCGTTCTCTCGGAACGCGCGGTCGGTGGCGACGGAGCTCTTCGTCCTCCAGCGGTCCCTCGGGATCCGGGGGCGCGTGGCGGAGCGGATGGGGGAGACCCCCGACCTCAGCAACGTGAGCTTTACCCAGGCGAGCCGCGACGTCCCGAGCGGGATCGCGATCACGGCCGTGAGCCCCGACCCCGAGCGGGCCGCCGCGCTGGCGAACGCCTACGCCGAGGAGTACGTCGAGCAGACGCAGATCGGGAGCCGGACGTACCTGACGGCCCAGCGCGAGCTCCTCCAGGAGCAGGCCGACCGGCTCCGCGCCGAGCTCAACGAGACCGAGGGCGAGGTCGCCGGGACGATGGCCTCGGCGGGGCAGGCCTCGCTCGGCGCCAGCGCGCTCTACGGCCAGCTCTCGAACCTCCGGGCCTCCCGCGACGAGGCCCGGATCGCGCTCCAGACCAGCCAGAACCGGCTGGCCTCGATCAACTCCCAGCTCGCCGACATCACGCCGCGCCTGGCCGACCGGATGTCGTCCGGGACCGAGCGGCGCGTGGCCTCGATCCGCGAGCAGATCACCCAGCTCGAGACCGAGAAGCTCCCCTACGAGCGCCAGCTCGCGAACGGCCGCGACGACGCCCAGACGCGCCGGGCCGTCGCCCAGCTCGACCGGCGGATCGCCGACCTCCAGCGCGAGCTGGACGGGCTGAGCACGCAGTTCACCCGCGAGGTCATGGACGCGGGCGGGATCGCGGCGCCCGAGGCCGCGCTCGGGTACGTGAGCGACCTCAAGGGGCAGGCGGCCCAGGAGCAGATCGAGATCTCCGGGCTCCAGGGCCGGATCGCCCAGCTCAACCGGCGGATCGGCGAGCTCGAGGGCCAGGTCTCGCGGGTGCCCGGCGCCACGACCTCGCTCTCGCGGGCCACGCGCGACCGGGACCAGGTCGCCAACATGTACCAGTCGGTCGTCCAGCAGCTCCAGCAGATCCAGATCCAGGAGGAGTCGGAGCCGGGCTACGCCCAGGTCCTCCGCGGGGCCCCGGTCCCCGCCTTCCCCGAGGGCGACAGCCCGCTCAAGACGATCGGGTTCGGGCTGCTCCTCGGTCTGGCCCTCGGGCTTGGCCTCGCCGTCGCCCGTGACCGCGTCGACAACCGGGTCCACAAGCCGGAGCACGTGGCGGCCCTCGGCGTGCCCGTCCTCGAGGCCGTCCCCGACCTCAAGAAGCTGATCAAGGACGAGTTCGACGGCGTGTCGACCGTCGAGCTCGGCGGCCGGCCGGTCGCCAGCGAGCTCGTGACCGCGCACGCCCCGCTCTCGCCGGCGTCGGAGGCGTACCGCCACCTCCGGACGGCCGTCCAGTTCAGCCGCCCCGAGACCCTCGTCCGCACCGTCGTCGTGACGAGCGGCGGGGCCGGGGAGGGGAAGAGCACGACGGCCTCGAACCTCGCCGTCACGTTCGCCCAGTCGGGCCGGCGGACGGTCCTGATCGACACGGACTTCCGGCGCCCGCGGCTCCACGAGACGTTCGGGGCGCCGCCCCAGCCCGGCCTCGTCCAGGCGCTCCGCGCGGGGGTCGCCGGCAAAGAGAACCTCGAGGCCTGGCTCGACGCGTCGTTCGCGACCGGCGTCGAGGGGCTCTACGTCGTCCCGACGGGGGGCGTGGCCGTTGAGAGCGAGGCCGACGCGCCGGGCGACGGCCGCGCGGTCGTCGCCAACCCGGCCGAGCTGCTCGGGTCGCCCGAGGCCCGGGCGTTCCTCGACGGGCTCCGCGAGGTCGTGGACATCGTCGTGATCGACACCCCGCCCGTCCTGGCGGCGACCGACGCCGTCCTCCTCTCGACCCAGGCCGACGCGACGATCGTCGTCGCCAGTGCCGGGAAGACGAAGGCCGGCGACGTCGAGCACGCCCTCGCGCACCTCGACGACGTCGGGGCGAAGGTGGTCGGGGCCGTCCTCAACCGGTTCACGCTCGAGAACGCCCTCGGGTACGCCTACACCTACGGCCACTACTCGCGGTACGGCCCGTACTCGAAGTACGGCCACTACGAGGAGAAGGGCGAGCGGCGGCGCCGGAAGCGCCGCCCGACGGGCACGACCGACGCTGCGTAATGGCCCCGCCCGGGCCCGGCGGCCGCCACCGCCGGGCCCGTCCCCCTCACGAGTCCCCCCGCCCGTGGCCCGCATCCTCTGGCTGTCCGCAGCCCTCCTCGCCCCGCTCGCCGCCTCGGCCCAGGTCATCGCGCCGACCGAGGTCATCTCCGTCGGGACCTCGTACTTCATCTACGCCGAGCCCGGCGCGCCGACCGTCCAGGTCGCGATCGTCGGCGAGGGGACCCGCCCCGGGATCTACGTCGTCGAGGACGGGACGACGCTCAGCGAGCTGCTGGCGCTCGCCGGCGGGACGGCCCGGTCGTCGGAGACCGAGCGCCAGATCATCCGGGCCATCGTCCGGGTCCTCCGGGAGCAGGGGGGGCGGCGCGCGGTCGTCTACCAGGCCGACGCCGAGGAGCTCTACCTCGAGCCGGCCGCCCACCCCGACCTCCAGGACGGCGACCTCATCGACGTGGACGTGGAGTACGAGGAGATCGACGAGCCGTTCACGCTGCGCGAAGGGCTGGAGATCGCCTCCCGCGTGGCCTCGCTCGTGTCCGTGATCCTCCTGCTGTACCTCCGCACCGACAACCTGTAGGCCCCGTCTCGCCGCGGGGCCCCCCGTGTCGGGAGGGCCCGTATGGGCACGGCGCGCTCGGCGCGCTACCCCTCTGAGCCACCGGCTCTCCGTTCGGGCGGCGCGGCCCAGGCCCGCCCGCTCCGGACCCGCCCCGTTCGCCACCGACTACCCACCACACTCCCAGTCGGATGACGCTCTTCTTCCTCGCCTCGGCCGCGTTCTTCGTGGCCCTGGGCATGACAGCGCTCCTCACGCCGGCGGTCCGCGAGGCGTCCGTCCGGCGCGGGTGGACCGACCCGCCCGACGGGGTCCGCAAGCTCCACCACGCCGAGACCCCGTCGATCGGCGGGGTCGCCATCTTCTCCGGGATCACGGCCGCCGTCGTGCTGATCGCCTGGGCGGCGCCGGCGCTCGGGTTCCCCGGCCTCGACCTCCACCCCGCCGTCTACCTCGGGGCCGTCCTGATCACGGCCGTCGGGGCTTACGACGACGTGCGGGACCTGGGGTTCAAGAGCAAGCTGGCGGTCGAGGTCGTGATCGCGTGCGCCCTCCTCTACTCGGGGTACCGGGTGGACCTGACCGGCCTGCCCCTGCTCGACGGGGCCTACAGCGAGGCCCTCTACTCGGTCCCGCTCACGGTCCTCTGGGTCGTGGGCGTGATCAACGCGGTGAACCTGATCGACGGGGTGGACGGGCTCGCGGCGGGCGTCGTGGCCATCGGGTTCGCCAGCCTGGCGGTCGCGTTCGGGCTCCTCGGGGACGTCCCGCTCGTGCTCGTCGCCGTGGCCGTCGTCGGGGCCCTCGTCGGGTTCCTGATCCACAACTTCAACCCGGCCACCGTCTTCATGGGCGACTCGGGGAGCCTGCTCCTCGGCTACGCCATCGCCGTGTACAGCCTCGCGGGCTCGGCCGACGCCGTGTCGCCGTTCGCCCCGCTCGTCCCGGTCATCGCGCTCGGGCTCCCCCTCCTCGACACGGCCCTCTCGATGGTCCGGCGGGTGATGGAGAAGCGGTCCATCACCGCCCCCGACCACGACCACATCCACCACCGGATGATCGCGCGGATGCCCGTCCGGCGGGCCGTCCTCGCGCTCTACGGGGTGGCCGGCGTCTTCGGGGCGGCGGCCGTGGCCGCCGCGGTCGTGACGACCTCGACGGGGGTGTTCTGGGCGGTCCTCGTCGCCGCGCTCGTCGCCGCGGCCCTCCTGTTCCGGCTGGGGTACGTCCGGCTGCCCTACGCGCCGCCCCGGCTCCTCGACGCGACCGGTCCGGAGCGGGGGCCCCTGCTCCGGGGGGACGGCGTGCCCGCCGAGCGCTCCACGGAGGTCCGACCGGTCGACGACGGGCCGGGCCACGCCGTACCTTCACGTTCCGGGGAAGAGCCGCACGAGCCTTCCCTCAGTTTTAGACCCGGCCCGGCTCACGCATGACCCCCGCCACAGAAACACCCGTGGTCGTATCGAACCGACTCGCCGTCGCCGACCTCGGCGACGAGGCCGTCGTGCTCGACCCGTCCTCCGGGAACTACTACGGCCTCAACGAGGTGGCCGCTCGGATCCTCGAGCTGGCGCAGGAGCCCACGACGGTCGGCCAGATCGTCGACCGGCTCCTGGGAGAGTACAACGTCGAACGCGAGCGGCTGGCTGCCGACGTAGCCGCGTTCGTCGAGGACCTCGGGCGGCGGGGGTTCCTGGACGTCGGATGACCGCGGCCGGGCTCAAGCGGCGGCTCGGCCGGGTCAGGCGGCGGGCCTGGAGGGCGGCCCAGGTCGCCTCCGGGCTCTCGGCCCACCAGCGGGCCGAGCTCGTCCGCGCCGCGGCCTGGGTCCCCGCGACGCGGCTGGCGCTGTCCGTGCTCCCGTGGCGCTGGGTGTCGGCCCAGTTCGAG
>CAZDFV010000236.1:0-5350 GCA_964504495.1 uncultured Rhodothermales bacterium | reverse complement strand
GAGGGCGTCCGCGTCCTCGCCGAGGCGGGTCCGCCGCTCGACGGCCACGCCGCCGGCTGGCGGCTCGTCCAGGCCGGCGCCCGGCGCGGCTACGCCCGGGCGGCCGCGCTCTCGAACGTGTGGATCCGCGTCGACAAGAGCGAGCGGACGGTCTACGTCTACCGCGGGGCCGACCTCGTCCGCACGCTCCCGGCCGACGTGTCGATGAGCGACGAGGACAAGGTCCGGCGGTCGGCGCTGGGCGAGCAGGAGCACTACCGGATCCCCGAGGGCGTCTTCTTCGTGGCCCGCCGGCACCCGACGTCCCAGTACTACCGGGCATTCGTGGTGAGCTACCCCGGCCCGGCCCACGCCGCGCGCGGGCTCCAGGACGGGCTCATCACCCAGGCCCAGTACGACGCCATCGTCCGGGCCGACGCCGAGGGCCGCGAGCCGCCGATGGGGACGCGCCTCGGCGGGCTCATCGAGATCCACGGGCACGGGTCGGGCCGCCGCCGGGCGTGGACGCGCGGGTGCGTGGCGCTCCGGAACGTCCACATGGACGAGCTGTGGGCGTTCGTCGAGGTCGGGACGCCGGTCGTGATCGAGCCGTAGTGCGGTTCGGCGGTAGCCTCCTCGCCCACCACTCCCGCCGTATGGGCCGCTTCGTTCTCCTCTGGTTGGTCCTCTCCGTCTCAGCTGCGGCGCAGGACGCGCCCCAGCCGGTCGAGCCCGGCACCCGCGTCCGAATCCTCTACGCCTCGGAGGACCTCCCGGTCGAAGGCTCGGTGTTCACGGGAACCCTCCGGTCCGTTGGCGACACGCTCGTCATGGTGGCCGACTCCGGTCCGGTCCTCCAATTCAGCCCCCGTGACCTCGCGGGGTTCGACGTGAGCGCGGGGCGGCGGGCGTTTCCGTACTGGCTCGTGGGGCTCGGAGCCGCGGTGGGCGCTGGGGGCGGGTACCTGCTGGGGGACGCCCTGTTCGAGGAGGAGTTCGTCCCCATAAACGGCTTGGCAGGCTCGCGAAAGCGGCCCCCGGGGTTCCACATGACGATCGTGGCGGGCACCACGCTCGGACTGGTCGCCTCCGCCTTCGTCGGCACGAGGTGGTCTGCCGAGCGGTGGGTTCCGGCGGGGGAGTTGGGGATGGCGGGGACCCGTGTGAACTGGCGACTCGGACTGTGGAGCGGGTCCTAGCCAGCACTCCCGTGACCGTCCGGGCAGAACCGCAAGGCCACCAGAGGGTCCCAGGAACGGTCCCCAACGTGCCCACGAGGCCCCTAACGTGCTCGTGGCCCCCTCGAACCGTACAATACCGTTCCGTTGCTTGTCGGACCCCATGTCCCGTAGCAGGGGCTACGAGTCGGCCAGTGGCGGATCGGCGGTTGCGGCTCCGGCCAGTGAGGGTGGAGCGGCGGGGAGGGTGAGGGTGAACGTCGCCCCGTCGCCTTGCCCCACCTCGAGGGTCCCGCCGTGCCCCCGCGCCACCTCGTGGGCGACGGAGAGGCCGAGGCCGAGGCGCCCGCTCCCCGCGGGCCGCGTCGTGAAGAACGGCTCGAACACGCGGCCGTGGAGGTCCGACGGGACCCCGGCCCCGTTGTCCTCCACCTCCACTCGGATGACCCCACCCGCCCGGCGGGTTCGTACGACGACTCGCGGGTCGGAGGCCGGGTCGCCCGCCGACGCGCCGTCGGCTACCGCGTCGAGCGCGTTCTGGACGAGGGCCTGAACCGCCCTCCCTAGCTCGTCCGGGTCGACCATGACCGCACCCGCCTCGGGGTCGTAGTCCCGCTCTACGACGGGGGCGGCCCCGTCCACCCCCCCGCGCGTATGGGCCACGTGCCCCTCGACGAGCCCGTTGAGGTCGACCGCCCGCCGTTTTGACGTGGCCGGGGCGTGCCTCCCCATCCCACGGACGACGGCGTCGGCCCGGCGCCCGTGATCCCGGACCTTCTGGGCGTTCGCCTCGAGGTCGGCGAGGAGCGGGTCGAGGGCTCCGATGGCCTCGTCCACCTGCCGGCCCCGCGACGCCTCCAGTTCGCCCCGTACCTCGGCGGCGAGCTCAACGGAGAGCTCGGCGAAGTTGTTGACGAAGTTGAGCGGGTTCTGGAGCTCGTGGGCGGCCCCCGCCGTGAGGCGCCCGAGCGCGGCCATCTTCTCCTGCTGCACGAGGCTGGCCTGGGCCTCGTGGAGGTCGTGGAGGGCCCCCTCGAGCTCCGCGTTCTTCGAGGAGAGGGCCTGGGCGTGGGCGAACTCCCCCCGCGCCGCCCGCTCGAGGACGTAGCTCGCGACCATCCCCGAGAGCCCCGCGGCGAAGAGGACGGAGGCGTCGGTGGCGATGGCGACGCCCCCACCCACCCAGGCCGCGGCCACGAGGTAGGCGGCGACGATGGCCCACCCGACTCCGCTCGCGACGACGAAGAGGAGGCGGGTGAGGACGTGGACGAAGAGGACGACGATGAGGACGACGCCGACGAGGGCAGGTACGACCGCCTCACGCGCGGCGTCCCCCCCGTAGTGCCACGAGAGGGCGATGATGGCGACGAGGCAGACCCCGGTCGTGAGCGCCGCTCCGCCCACGACGGCCTGCATCCGTCGGAGGAACCAGGGGGCAAAGGAGGCAGCCAGGGCCGCGGCCAGGGCGGCACACCCGACGGCCCGGGCCGACAGCGTGTACCGGAGCCCGTCCGGGACGACCGCTGCGTCAACGAGCCCGAACGCGGCGAACTGGACGATCCCGACGAGGAGGACGAGGCGGACCTGCCGCAGGGATCGCCGAGCGTACCCCTCCCGGAACGCCTCCTCAACGGGCGGGGAGGGGAACTGGAGGGTGAGCGGGCGGAGTGGGAGGGCGTCCAAGCGCGGGCACGGCTGTGGCATTCACGATACGCACGAGCCGCGCTCCCACCGGCGCCAGCCCGGGACGTCGACCCCCGTCCCCTGGCCTCTACCGAGGAACGGCCGCGCGGCGCGGAGCATCACGGAGCGCTTTGCCGTTGGACCGCTCGACGGGGTCGCCCGCCAGTGCCTACCGTACAGTACCGTTCCATTTATTGTCGGGCCCCGACTGTAGGCGGGCGCCGCCAGCGGCGCGCAACACCGTATGTGAGGCGGTCGTACCTGCGGGGAACGACCCACCGCACACCATGCCCGCCCTCCGCTTGGCGCTCGCCGCCCTCCTCGGCCTGCTGGCGGCCGCCGCCGTCGCCCCGCCCGCCGGCGCACAGCCAGCCGCCGAGACCCCCGCCGCCCTCGCCTTCGACGAGCCGCTCGGCGACGGCCCCGTCTACCGCGTCACGGTCGACGGGATGATCGACAACGCGCTCGCGGCCTACGTCGAGCGCGCGCTGGGCGACGCCGAGGCCGACGGCGCCGCGGTCGTCGTCTTCCGCGTCGACACGTTCGGCGGGCTCCTCGACGCCGCCGACACGATCCGCAAGGCGATCCTGGCCGCCGAGGTCCCGACCGTCGCCGTGATCGACCGGAACGCGGCCTCGGCCGGGGCCCTCATCGCCTACGCCAACGACAAGATCGTCTTCGTCCCCGGCGCGTCGATGGGCGCGGCGACGGCCGTGAACCAGACGGGCGAGTACGCCCCCGAGAAGATCCAGAGCTACACCCGCGGGCTCATGCGCGCGACGGCCGAGGCGACCGGCCGCGACCCGCAGATCGCCGAGGCCATGGTCGACGAGCGGATCGCGGTCCCGGGCGTCGTGGACGACTCGACGCTCCTGACCGTCTCCTCCGACGAGGCCCTCCGCCTCGGCGTCGCCGACGCCGTCCTCCCCTCCGTGGACGCCGCGGTCGCCGCGCTCGGCGTGGGCGACCAGCCCGAGATCGCGCACGCGGCGACGCGGGCCGAGCGGGTCTTGCGCTTTCTCGGCTCGCCCGTCCTCGCCTCGCTCCTGATGATGATGATGTTGGGCGGGCTCTACTTCGAGATCCAGACGCCGGGCGTCGGGTTCGCCGGGGCCGTCGCGCTCGTCGGCGCCGCGCTCTTTTTCGCCCCGCACTACCTCCTCGGGCTCGTCGAGAGCTGGGAGATCGCCCTGTTCGTCGTCGGCGTCGCATTACTCCTGGTGGAGGTGTTCGTGACGCCCGGGTTCGGCGTGTTCGGGATCACCGGGCTCGTCGCCGCGCTCGGGGCGCTCGTCGTGGCGCTCCTCCCCAACGTCGGGTTCGCGTTCCCGTCCGACGCCGAGATCGCCCGGGCCACGACGACCCTCGCCGGCGCGCTCGTGCTGACCGTCCTGCTGGCGGTCTCGCTCGGCCGGTACCTCCCCCGGTCCGAGCGGCTGAGCCGGCTCGTCCTGGCCTCCGAGATGACGGCGGCGAGCGGCTACACCTCGTCCGACACCGTCGCCAGTCTCGTCGGCCAGCGGGGCGTGGCGCTGACCGGGCTCCGCCCGTCCGGCACCGTCGAGGTCGACGGGGTGCGCGTGGACGTGGTCTCGGAGGGCGGGTTCGTGGCGCCGGGCGCGCCGGTCGAGGTCGTCAGCGCGCAGGGCGCCCGCGTTGTCGTCCGCGAGGTGGCTTGACCGATGCGTGATGCGTGATGCGTGATTCTGCCTCGACCCTCACGCATCACGCATCACGTATCTCTCCCGCATCATG
Organism: uncultured Rhodothermales bacterium; assembly: GCA_964504495.1. Classification (GTDB taxonomy): domain Bacteria; phylum Bacteroidota; class Rhodothermia; order Rhodothermales; family Rubricoccaceae; genus Rubrivirga. The sequence goes on along the minus strand of CAZDFV010000236.1, from coordinate 755 downwards.
TGCTCGGTCTGAGCACCCGCCAGCGCCCCGCCCGTGGAGCTCCTGATCCCCATCGCCCTCATCCTCGTCGGGCTCGCGCTCGTGGCCGTCGAGGTCACGCTCGTCCCCGGGCTCAACGTCGTCGGCGTGATGGGCGTCGTGGGCGCGGCCGTCGGCGTGGTCTACGCCTTCGTCGAGTTCGGGCCGGCCGGCGGGATGGGCACGCTGGCCGCCACGCTGCTGGCGGCGGGGGGGATGTTCTACCTCCTGTGGGAGTCGGGCGCGTGGGACCGGTTCATCCTCACCGACAGCATCCGCCGCGACGCCGAGGCCGACGCCGTGGAGCACACCTCGCGCGCCCGGATGCTCGGGCGGACCGGCCGGGCCGTCACCCCGCTCCGCCCCGGCGGCGTGGCCGAGGTCGACGGGGCCCGGCTCGAGGTCGAGACCGAGGGGTCGTTCGTGGCCGCCGGCAGCCGCGTCCGCGTCGTCGCCATCGACCGGCGGCGGTACATCGTCCGGCTCGACGAGGGGTAGCGCTCGGCGGCGCGCGGCTACGGCGTCCCGCGGATGACGTCCAGGTAGGCCCGGACGGTCGCCGCGAGCCCCCGTTCGAGGGCGTCGGCGACGAGGGCCTGCCCGATCGAGACCTCGGCGACGCCGGGGACGGCCCGGAGGAACGGGCCGAGGTTGTCGAGGTCGAGGTCGTGCCCGGCGTTGACCGCCAGCCCGGCCGCGCGGGCGGCCTCGGCGGCGGCGGCGTAGCGGTCGAGGAG
>CAZDFV010000235.1:0-5363 GCA_964504495.1 uncultured Rhodothermales bacterium | reverse complement strand
GCCGGCGCCGCCCTCGTCGCCGCCGAGCCCGGCGGCGACGGGGCCGCCGGCGGGCCGGCCTACCACATCGTCACGCGGAGCGACCTGATCGCCGCGCTCGCCCGGGCCGGGCGGCCGGCGTAGTGGAGGCGCTCCCCAGCCTGCCCGTCCGCGTCGACACGACGCAGTCGATGGAACTGATCGGTGAGGGCGTGTTCGGGGCCCGCGGCCTCCTCCGGGCCGAGGGCGACGGCCTCGTCCTCGACCTCCGGCTGGAGACGGGCTGGGAGGCCGGCCCGGCGGCGTCGCACCGGATCGCCCTGGCCGACGTCTCTGAGGTGGACTTCGCCTCCAACGTGTTCCGCACGCGGCTGACGCTCCGCCCGCGCCGGCTGGCGGCGTTCGAGGGCATCCCCGGCGCCGAGCGCGGCCCGCTCGCGCTCCGCGTAGCCCGCCGCGACCGGGCCCTCGCCTCGCGCTGGGCCACGGCCCTCTCGCTGGCCCTCCTCGAGCGGGAGGGGTAGGCCCTTCGGGTGGGCACGCGGTGCCGGGTACGCGGTACGACCCCGTGCGCCCTCGGTGCTGGCGTACCCCGTACCGAGTACCCCGTACCTCCCTGCATTCTGCCCTAGCTTCCTCCCCCCGCCCCCCGACCGCATGGAGCCGCCCGACACCCCCAAGCCGCCGTCGCTCTCGATCGAGCTGAACGAGGAGACCGCCGAGGGCGTGTACTCGAACCTCGTGATGATCTCCCACAGCCCGGAGGAGTTCATCCTGGACTTTATCCGCGTGATGCCGGGCGTCCCGAAGGCCCGCGTCAAGAGCCGCGTGGTCGTCACGCCGGGCCACGCCAAGCGGCTCCTGGCCGCGCTCGCCGACAACCTCCGGCGGTACGAGGCCCAGTACGGCGAGGTCGGGGACGTCCACCCCGACCCGCAGATCCAGTTTACCGGCCCCGGCGGCGAGGCGTAGGGGCCGGCCGCCCCGCTGGCGGCGGCCACCAGCCCGGCCCCCTGCGTCCTCCCACCACCCGATGGAACCCCCGCAGACCGCCCCGCCCGCCAGCGGCCCGGACCTCGGCCTCTACCGGGCCCTCCGGCTGCCCCGGGCCGTCGAGGACAAGATGCTCCGGCTGATCCGCCAGGGCCGGATCTCGAAGTGGTTCTCGGGCTACGGGCAGGAGGCGGTCGCCGTCGGGTGCGCGTGGGCCCTGGAGGACCGCGACTGGCTGCTCCCGATGCACCGGAACCTCGGGGCCTGGACCACGCGCGGCGTCCCGCTCCGGCCCCTGTTCTGCCAACTCATGGGCCGCGAGGGCGGGTTCACGAACGGCCGCGACCGGACCTTCCACTTCGGCACGCTCGAGCACCGGGTCGTCGGGATGATCTCGCACCTCGGGGCCATGCTCCCCGTCGCCGACGGGCTCGGGCTGGCGGCGCAGCTGCGCGGCGACGCCGCCGTCGCGCTCGCGTTCACGGGCGAGGGGGCCACGCGCGAGGGCGACGTCCACGAGGCCCTCAACCTGGCGGCCGTCTGGGACCTGCCCGTCCTGTTCGTCGTCGAGAACAACGGGTACGGGCTCTCCACGCCGACCGCCAGCGCGGTCCCCGTCGAGGACATCGCCGACGCGGCCGCGGGGTACGGGATGCCCGGCGTGGTCGTGGACGGAAACGACATCGAATCCGTTATCGAAAACATACAACGTGCCGCGGCGCGCGCGCGCAGGGGGGACGGGCCCACCCTCCTCGAGATGAAGACGTTCCGCGTCCGCGGCCACGAGGAGGCGAGCGGGACGGCCTACGTCCCCGACGCCCTGATCGAGGCGTGGGCGGCGAGGGACCCCGTCGCCCGGTACCGCCGGCGGCTCCTCGACGCCGGCGCCCGCGCCGACGACCTCGACGCCGTCGACCGCCAGCTCGAGGCGGAGGTCGAGACCGTCGCCGAGTGGGCCCTCGCGCAGCCGCCCGTCGAGGGGACGGCCGAGGGCGAGGCCGCGGCCGTCTACGCCCCGGCCGTGCACGTCCCCGGGCCGCCCGCGGGCGCGGCCGAGGACGGCGTCCGGTTTATCGACGCCCTCTCGGCCGGGCTGGCGAACGCCTTCGAGGCCGACGGGTCGGTCGTGCTGATGGGCCAGGACGTGGCCGAGTACGGCGGCGTGTTCAAGGTGACGGCCGGGTTCCTCGAGCGGTTCGGGGTCGAGCGCGTCCGCAACACGCCGATCATCGAGAGCGGGGCGCTCGGGTGCGCGCTCGGCCTCGCGCTCGACGGGTTCCGCCCGGTCGTCGAGATGCAGTACGCCGACTTCATCGCGTGCGGGTTCAACCAGATCGTCAACAACCTGGCGACGACGCACTACCGCTGGGGGGCGCCGGTGCCGGTGACCGTCCGGGCGCCGTTCGGAGGCGGGATCGGGGCGGGCCCGTTCCACAGCCAGAGCCCGGAGGCGTGGTTCTGCCACGTCCCGGGCCTCAAGGTCGTCGTCCCCGGCTCGCCGGCCGACGCGAAGGGGCTGGTCCGGGCCGCGATCGCCGACCCGAACCCGGTGATCGTGTTCGAGCACAAGGCGCTGTACCGCTCGCTGCGGGGCCCCGTCTCGCCGTCCGACTACGCGACGCCGATCGGCGAGGCCGCCGTCGTGCGCGGGGGCCGCGACGCGACGGTCGTGACGTGGGGCGTCGGCGTCCGGTGGGCGCTCGACCTGGCCCGCCAGCGGGCGGGGCGGGGCGTCGAGCTGGAGGTCCTCGACCTCCGCACGCTCGTTCCGTGGGACCGCGAGGCGGTCCTGGCGTCGGTGAGCAAGACGCACCGGCTCCTCGTGCTCCACGAGGCCGGACGGACGGGCGGGTTCGGGGCGGAGGTGGCCGCCGAGGTGGCCGAGGCCGCGTTCGCGCACCTCGACGCCCCGCCGGTCCGCGTCGGCGGGGCCGACCTGCCCGTCCCGTTCTCGAAAGCGCTGGAGGCCGAGGTCTACTCCGCCCACGCCCGGCTGGCGGCGGCGCTCGACCGCCTCCTCGCCTACTGAGCCGGCGTTGGGGAGGGGGAGCGGGCACCGGGGGCTTACCGCACGACGGTGAACGGCGCCGACCGCGGCCCGGCCGCGCCGGTGACGCGGACGAGGTACGCGCCGACGGCGAACCCCGAGACGTCGAGCACGAGGCGGCCCGTCGCCGCGTCGGCTGAGGCGAGGGCCGCGCGGCGCCCGGCTGCGTCGTAGACCTCGGCGCGGAGGGGGCCGGCGGCGGGCTCCACCCACGCGACGGTGGCCCGGGCGCGGGCGGGGTTCGGGTAGACCCGGAGGGCGTGGCCCGAGGGCTCGGGGACGTCCCGCGACCCGGTCGGCTGCGCCGGCGTGCCGATCAAACGGAGGCCGTCGAAGGCGACCTCCTCGCGCCCGTCGTCGGTCCGCGCCTCGACGCGGAACCGGACCCGGCCGCTGAACCCGGCCGGCAGCAGGGGCCCCAGGTCGACGAAGTGGTCCTCGAAGACGGGGCCCGCCGCGCGCCCGTCGGAGGCGAGGTGGCCGTCGGCGTCCGGCGTGAACGCGGCGACGACGGTCTCGAACGTGCCGTCGCCGTCGAGGTCGGCGAGGAGCCGGAGCGCGTCGTCGCCCTCGAACTCGCCGCTCGCGGCGGCCACGGCGAACTGGACCTGGAGGTCGGAGAAGCTCGCGGCGTCCCACGGCCCGCTCAGCGTGAGCGCGTGGGTCTGGCCTCCGAGGTCGTCGGCGACGAGGTACCGCGCGCCGCGGTGGCCGACCCACTCGGCGTCGTGGGCGACCTCCTGGCCGACGGCGTCGACGCCCGGGTCAGCCCCGTCGATCTCGGCCTGCGTCGGCTGCGCGGTCACGCCCCAGTCGTCGCCGCCGGCCGACGTCGAGCGCGGCCCGTCGAGGGTCCACCGGCCGTGCGTCACGGTCCGCTCGTTGAACCCCTCCGAGGCGACGGTGACCGCGCCCGGGGCGCGGACGTCCCACAGCCGCACGGTCCCGTCCTCGTGGACCGTCGTGAGGCGGGCGTCGTCGGCGGTGAAGTCGAAGTGCTCCGTCGCGAACGCCGGCTGGACGAACACGGGGTCCGGCTCCGGCCCGGCGGCGCGGAGCTCGGCGGTCTCCCAGACCCGGAAAAACGAGGACACGTAGCCGGCCGAGGTCGCGGGGAACTCCTTGCGCGGGCCGCCCCCGGCGATGAGGAACCGGCCCGTCTTGGAGTAGAACGCCGGCTCGACCTCGACGCCGACCATCCCGCGCGAGCCGCGGTAGACCGAGTTCGAGAGCACGACGGCCGGGCGCCGCTCGCCACGCAGGAGCGCCCCGACGTCGTAGACGAACACCCGCTGGTCCTTGCTGGCGAGGATGACGTGGCGGTCGGTCCCGGGCTCGAACGCGGCCGCCTTCGCCGAGCGGACGGGGTCGTCGACGGCGGCGAGCTCGTCGAGGCGGGCCGCCTCGATCTCGCCGCCGGCGCCGCGCGTGAGCGTCAGGCGCCACAGCTTGCCGACGGTGTTGCTCCCGGCCGTGAACACGAGCCCGTCGTCCGACGAGAAGCCGGCGGCGTTGACGGCGTTCGTGCCCGCCCCCCCGTGGTCGGCGCTCCCGACGTGCGCCCACGTCGACGGCTCGCCGGTGACCCGGTACATCTCGATCCCGCCCGGCAGCTCGGTGCCGACGACGAGGAGCTCGCCGCTCCGGCTCAGTTCCATCTCGTCGATCGCGGCGACGCGGCCGGGCGGGAGCGTGAGTGTGCGGGCGAGGACGGGCTCGGCGAGGAGGGCCCCCGCGGCGTCGTGGACCTCCCACACCTCGATAAGGTCGTCCTCGCCGCCCGCGAGGGCGTACCGGTCGCGGTTGCTCGCGTGGCCGCTCCAGACGGCGACCTCGATCTCGTCGGCGCCGTCGGCGACCTGGTCGTCGGGCCGGCCGTCGCCGTCGTCGTCCGGCCCGCGGGAGCGGGCGCGGTCCCAGAGCAGCTCGCCCGCGGCCGTCCACAGGCGGAGGTGCGCCGTGCCGCCGGTGAGCTCGGGCGTGGGGTAGGGCGGGTACCCGTCGAACGTGCCGTCGCCGCGCGAGGCGGTGAGGACGAGGCGGCCGTCGGACGAGAACTCGGCGGACTCGCCGCTGAGCCACCCCCGGTTCGTCTCGTACCCGTCGCCGGGGCTCGGCAGGGCGAGCGTCGGGTCGGCGGGGTCGGCGCCGCCGGGGTCGGCGAACCGGTACCACACGGGGTCGAGGCTGAACACCTGGGCCGAGGCCGGCGCCGCGGCGACCGCGAACAGAGCGAGGGCGAGCGTGCGGACGGTGCGGCGCGCGGCCGCCGTCCGCCAGCGAGGCGGGGCCGGGAGCGTCGTCTGGCGGTGCGGCGGTGTCGGGGCGGGTCGGAGTCGTCTCC
>CAZDFV010000234.1:0-5376 GCA_964504495.1 uncultured Rhodothermales bacterium | reverse complement strand
CTGGGCCCGTCGCGCGGGGGGCGGGCGGCGGTCCGCTGGCTGGACCGGTGGGGGCTCCCGGCCCTGGGGCTCTCGTGGCTGCCGGTCGTCGGCGACCCGCTGACGCTCGCGGCCGGCGCGGCCCGCGTTCGGCTTGCGTGGTTCGTGCCGCTTGTCGGCGGGCTCCGGCTGGCCCGCTACGCCGCCCTGCTGGCGGTGGTGTAGGACGGGCACGGGGTACCAGGCACTCGGTACAGCGTGCTGCGCGCGCGTCTGGCCGGCCCGTACCCTGTACCGAGTACCCCGTACCGCCCCGGAGGGGCTACAGACAGAACGGCTCGCGCGGGACGACGCCAGCCTGGGCCGTGTTGAGCCACGCGGCCGGCCGGTCCTCCCCGTGCTCGATCAGGCGGACCCACACCTCCGTCACCGGCGCCAGCGTCTCGACCACGGCCCCGCCCCCGACGCCGTACCCGGGCAGCTCGCCCACCCAGACGGCGCCGCCGAACGAGAGGTAGAGCGAGCCCTCGCCGGCCGGGGCCAAGACCGTCACCTCGTCGCCCTCGCCGAGGCGGATGGCCTCGGGCCGCTCCGCGACCAGGCGCCGCGCGACGGCCTCGACCGGGCGCCGGACCTCGGCCCGCCCGGGGCGGAGGACGGCCGTGAGCGACTCGGAGTAGTCGTTGGCGTCGACGCGGCGCTCGGCGTCGACGGTGCGGATGTGCCGGCTCTGCCCGGTCGGCGCGCTGTAGGCGCGGACGGCCGCGCGCGTGACCCACTGCCCGTAGCAGGCCTCCTCGCTCGCTCCGCCCGGGAGGTAGACGACGGGGGTCGGGTCCGGCGCGGGCTGCGCGAGGGCGGGGGCGGCGATCGCCGCCAGCAGGGCGAGGGAGAACGGGCGCATCACGGGCTCGAGGGCGGGCTGAGAAGCTAGGCCCGCCGGCGGACGCACCGGGCGGGTCGGCCGGTCCGTTTCACGCCGGCGTCGCCCAGGCTTCGCCGGTCGCGCGTGCGGAGGGCCCTGGCCGGTCCGTTTCTTGGGCCATGCCCACCCCGCCCGACCTCCGCTCGCTCAACGCCCCGGCCCTCGAGGCGCTCGCCGTCGAGATGGGCGAGCCGCGCTTCCGGGGCCGCCAGCTCTTCAAGTGGGTCCACGAGAAGGGCGCGCGCGACTTCGAGACCATGACCGACCTCCCGGCCGCGTTCCGCGCGCGGCTGGCGGAGGCGGCCACGCTCGGCACGCTCGACGAGGTCCGCCGCCAGCAGGCCACCGACCGGACGGTCAAGAGCCTGTTCCGGCTCCCGTCCGGCCGGCACATCGAGACCGTCCTCATCCCCGACTTTCCCGACGACCCCGGACCGGGTCCGGGGCAGGCTCCGCGGGCGCGGCGGCTCACGGTCTGCGTCTCGTCCCAGGTCGGGTGCGCGATGGGCTGCACGTTCTGCGCGACGGGCCTGATGGGGTTCCAGGAGAACCTCACGGCCGGCCAGATCGCTGAGCAGGTCCACCGGATGGACGCCGTGGCGAAGGAGACGTTCGGGCGCGGCGTGACGAACGTGGTCTACATGGGGATGGGCGAGCCGCTCCAGAACTACGCCGCCGTCGTCGCCAGCGCCGACCTGATCTGCGGCGGCCTCGGCCTCAGCCCGAAGCGGATCACCGTCTCGACCGTCGGCCTCGCCCGCCGCATCCGCCAGCTCGCCGACGACCAGGCCGAGGGGCGCGCACGGCCGTTCGGGCTCGCCATCAGCCTCCACGCCCCGACCGACGCGGCGCGAAGCGCGATCATGCCCGTCAACCGCTCCGAGAAGACCGACCTCGGGGCGCTCGGCGCCGCCGTCCGCCACTACTACGCGCGGACGGGCCGGCCCGTGACCTACGAGTACTGCATGTTCGCCGGCGTCAACGACAGCGTCGAGACGGCCCGCGACCTCGCCCGCGTCGCGAGCTGGGCGCCGTCGAAGGTCAACCTCATCATGTACAACCCGGTCGAGGGGACGGGCTTCGGGCCCTCCAGCGAGGCCCAGCTCGACCGGTTTATCGGCGCGCTCGTGGACCGCGGCGTGCGCGTGACGGTCCGCCGGAGCCGGGGCCAGGACATCGACGCCGCGTGCGGCCAGCTGGCGACCGCGGGGGGGTAGGGGGGGTGCGGGCGGTAACGGGACGGTAAACTCCGACGCCCCACGCCGCCCCCGATGGACCTCCCCGCCCCGCGCCCGCGCCCCGTCTCCCCGCCCGACGCGGCGTGGCTCCGCATGGAGAGCCCGACGAACCCGATGACGATCACGGGCGTCCTCGGGTTCGGGACGGAGATGACGGCCGAGGCGCTCCGCCAGTTCGTCGAGGAGCGGCTCCTCCCGTTCGAGCGGTTCCGCATGCGGATCGAGGACCCGGGCTCGCCGCGGGCCCGGTGGGTGCCCGACGAGGCGTTCGCGCTCGACCGCCACGTGTTCGAGGCCGAGATGCCCGAGCCGGGCGGGAAGGCCGGGCTCGAGGCGCTCGTGAGCGAGCTCATGAGCCGGCCGCTCTCGTTCGAGCGGGCCCCGTGGGACTTCCACCTCGTCCACGGCGCCGGCGACGCGGCGGGGACGGGCGGGAGCGCCGTCGTCGTCCGGCTCCACCACGTGATCGGGGACGGGATCGCCATGATGCACGTCCTCATCCACGCCGTCGACGAGTACTTCGACCCGGACGCCCCGGCCGGCCGCCGGCGGTCCGGGCCGGGGGCGTCTGCGTGGGGCCGGGCCCTCCAGACGCTGCGGGAGGCCGGGGCCGAGGCCGTCGACCTCCTCACGAGCCCGTCGCACCTGGCCGGGCGGCTCTGGGCGGCCGGGGGCGGCGCGGCGTCGCTGGGGCACCTGCTCGCCATGCGGCCCGACTCCGACACCGTGTTCAAGGGCCGGGCCACGCCCGACAAGCGGGCGGCGTGGACCGACCCGCTCCCGCTCGACCACGTCAAGGCCGTCGGGCACGCGCTCGGCGCGAAGGTCAACGACGTGCTGATGTCGGCGGCCGGCGGGGCCCTCCGGCGGTACCTCCAGGAGCGGGGCGAGCCGGTCGAGGGCGTGGGCCTCCGGGCGGCCGTCCCGTTCAACGTGCGCCCGCTCGAGCGGGCCTACGAGCTGGGCAACTCGTTCGGGCTCGTCTTCGTCGAGCTCCCCGTCGGCGAGGCCACGGCGCACGACCGGCTCCGCGTGACGAAGGAGCGGATGGACGCGGTGAAGGCGTCGTCCGAGCCGGCCGTCGTCTACGGCATCCTCCAGTCGATCGGGCGGGCGCCGGGGTGGGCCCACCGGCAGGTCGTCAAGATGTTCTCGGAGAAGGCCTCGGCCGTGCTGACAAACGTGCCCGGCCCGCAGGAGCCGCTCCACGTCCTCGGCGCGCCCATCGAGACGATCATGTTCTGGGTCCCGCAGGCCGGCCAGATCGGGCTGGGCATCTCGATCCTCAGCCTGAACGGGGCCGTCCGCGTCGGGATCGGGGCGGACGCGGCGTACGCGCCCGACCCCGGCCGGCTGGCGGCGGCGTTCGCCGAGGAGTTCCGGGCGCTCGCCGAGGAGTTCGCGCCGGAGGCCGTCGCGGGCTAGGGGGGCCGCCGTGCTCCCTCACACGTGCAGCCCTCAGGCTGGGAGCGGACGGCCGCAACGGGCGAGCGAACGGGCCGTGCGGAGCAGCGGGGATGCGGGCGCTCGGGCGAACCTGAGCCGGTCGGCGGTCCGTAGCGGCGGGTCACGCCGCCTCTCCTGACGTCCACCGTTCGAGCGCATCTCGCAGCCATTTCGGGGCGTCCTCCCCTATCGGGCCCGGCGGATCTACTCGCGTGGCCTCCTCCGCTCGGCGTAGCTGCTCCGCAAGCGGGGGCACGTCCCACTCGGCCCGCTCGGCGTCTGTCGTCCCGGGCTCGACGTCCCACAGCCGGTGACGCTCGCCGTCAGTGACGAACTGCGTTCCGTACTTCTGCGGCTCCCCCCGGTACATCCGCCAACGGTCGTACCCAGCGGCAGCGAGCCATCGGGCCGGGCGGTGACCGAGTTCCGCGGCTTGTTTGGCGAAGACGTGGCCCTGCCAGGCGTCCTCTGGCGTGTCGCCGTGGTTGAAGATCCAGGCGGCGTGGTAGTGATCCTCCGGGGCCGTGGTGGTCCCTGCGGCCATGATCTCCGCCACGCGGTGCCGACGCCGCCGGTCCCGTGCGCGCATGTCGTCATACTCGCTGGTCCCGGGTTTGAGCCCCTTGCCGTGTTCGCTGTAGTCGGCTTGGTAGAGGGTGAGGAGTTCGCGGTCCATAAGGAGGCGCCGGCTAAGGGTCTGAGCGGTGTATCAGACGACCGCTCAGCCGCATAGAGGGCGAGGCCGAGCAACGTAGACACTGAAGCTCGCCCGAAGCAACAAAGGCCGGGCCTCGCGTGCCGGCCTACGGCGGCGAGCTATGTGCCGGCCGCTGCCGTGCCCTCCGACAGGAGCCCCGTGAGCAGGCGTTCCCCCTCCGGCCACGGGCCGTACCCGCTACGGGCGTCGATGTGGCCCCGGGCGTCGACGGGGACGTACCGGGAGCCCCAGGAGGCGGCAAACGCCCTGGCCCGCTCAGGACGCACGGCGGGGTCGTCCGCGCTGGCGACGACGACGGACGGGAACGGGAGCGGCTGGAGGGGGATCGGGGCAAAACCGCGAGCGGGGACCGCGTACCCGTCGGCCTCAGCGTCTGTCGGGGCCACGAGCAGGGCGCTGCGGACGGGACTGGGAGTCGCTCGCGTCGCGCCCCACGCCGCGGCCCAGTGAACGACGGCGAGGCACCCGAGGCTGTGCGCGACGAGCACCACCGGGGAGGGAGACGTAGCGAGGACGGCGTCGAGCCGCCTGACCCACTCCGCGAGGTCCGGCCGCCGCCAGTCGTCCTGCTCCACGACGGCGGCGGCCGGGTCGGTGGAGGCCCAGAGCCTCTGCCAGTGTGGGAGCGCCGAGCCCCCGTACCCGGGGACGTAGACGGGGAGCGCGGGAGTCACTAGGGGCACCCAACTACCACTTACGCCGTGCCGTAGTCCGTCGCGCTCGCCTCGGACCCGTCGGCCCGGTGGATCGTGAGGCGGCTCGGCGCGTGGCCTCGGGCCGTCTCCCGGCCGGCCTTGAGTGCCTCCTGCTTCGTCTTGTGGACCGAGACGGCCCGCTCGCTCCCCTCCTTGCGGACGGCCCACCCGTCGGGGTGCGGGGCCACGCGGTAGTGCGCGACGTCGGCGCCGCTGGCGGCCCCGTCGGCGGAGGTGCCGTCGGCGGCCCCGCTGTCGCGGAGGGCCGCCAGCCGGTCGCCCAGCGCCTCGACCTGCTCGCGGAGGGCGACGACCTCCGTCCGGTTCGGGACGCCGAGCCGGACGAGGGCGGCCTCGACGACCCGCTCGTGGGGC
>CAZDFV010000233.1:0-5383 GCA_964504495.1 uncultured Rhodothermales bacterium | reverse complement strand
GAGGCCCGCCAGCCCGTCTTTCTCGTCATCGGTGCGGGGGCGGGCATCGGCGGCGGGCGGGGCGCGAGAAGCTACCACCGCCCCGGCCCCCGGTCCGCCCCGGAACCCGGGGGGCTTCACAGGTCGTACACACAGGCGGTTGTGGAGTTACACTCCCCCGCAGGTCGCCGCTCACCTACCCCCCGACGCCCGCCGACCGTCCCACGAGCCGCCCCCGAGGCCGCACATGTACGTCCCCCGAAGCCAGCGGATGCTGGACCAGTACCTCCAGGAGATCGGGACCATCGACCTCCTGACCGCCGAGGACGAGGTGCGGCTGGCCCGGCGGATCAAGGAGGGCGACGCCGAGGCGCTCCACGAGATGGTCCGCGCGAACCTCCGGTTCGTCGTCTCGGTCGCCAAGAAGTACCAGGGTCAGGGCCTGAGCCTCGCTGACCTCATCAACGAGGGGAACTACGGGCTCATCAAGGCGGCCCAGCGGTTCGACGAGACGCGGGGGTTCAAGTTCATCTCGTACGCCGTCTGGTGGATCCGCCAGGCCATCCTCCAGGCGCTCGCCGAGCAGGCCCGGGTCGTCCGGCTCCCGCTGAACCGGATCGGGACGATCTCGAAGATCCGGAAGGCGTCGGCGCGCCTCGCGCAGGCCCACAACCGGCCGCCGAACGTCGAGGAGCTGGCCGCCGAGCTCGACCTGCCGCCCGAGAAGGTCCGCGACGCGCTCCGGCACCAGGTCCGCCACCTCTCGATGGACGCCCCGTTCGGCGAGGACGACGACAACAGCCTGCTCGACGTGCTCGAGGGCGAGGACGAGGCCCCGCCCGACGACGCCCTCGTGGGCGAGAGCGTGAAGGAGGACGTCGAGCGGGCGCTCGCGACGCTGGCCCCGCGCGAGGCCGAGATCACGCGGCTCTACTACGGGATCGGACGGGAGCACCCGATGACGCTCGAGGAGATCGGGCAGGAGTACGACCTCACGCGCGAGCGCGTCCGCCAGATCAAGGAGAAGGCGCTCCGGAAGCTCCGCCAGAAGAGCCGGCGTGAGGAGCTCCAGGGCCACGTCGGCTAGGGCTCTGTCACAGCGTCTCTGACGGGCGGGCCCCCGGTCGCCGCTGATCCGTGATGCGTGATCCGTGACCCGCCCGATGACCATCACGGATCCACCCGCCACCCGTCACACAAGCCGTGACGCCGCACTAGCCGGCTGGCGGCCGTCGCCAGCGGGGCGTGCTACGCGAGCGCCGGCTCGGTCAGGGCCGGCTCCGACGAGTACGTGATGTGGTCGGCCACGTTCGCGTACGTCAGCCGCCACGTGTCGAGCTGCTCCTCGGAGAGCCCGGCGATCATGTCGGCCACGCGGTCGACCGACTCGTCGGCCTCGCGGAGGACGAGGTCCATCGTTTCGGGGTCGGGGGCCTCGGCCATCCACATCTTGACGGCGGCGAGCTGGTTGAGGACCTGGTCGGCCAGCATCTCGCGGATCTCGGCGATGGCACGTGCACGGAGCCGGCGCTGGCGCTCCCGGTCGGCCCACCCGATGGCCCACTGGATCGTGCCCATCCCGAGGGCCGTCGCCCCGACGGCCACGGCCGCGCGGGCCTCGAACCACACGAGGACGACGGCCACGCCGGTGAACGCGACCGTCAGGAGGAGCACGTAGAGCTCGAACCGTTTGAGGAGGTGGGCGCGGATCACGTCGGGGCAGCCGGGGGCACGGGGGGGATCGTCACGCGGCGGTCCGGGGCGAACCAGTCGGCCGTGCGGGAACGGGGCGGTTCCGCGCGGCGGCGCTGTTCGTACGGGTCCGGGCGGCGCTCGGGACGTCCGCCGGCGAGTCGGGAGCGAGCGAGGCGCCGCCGCCCGCTCATGTGTGTAGCCCAGAGCGCCGGCGGCACGGACGGCGCCGGTTTCGACGGGAATCCCGACCGCCCGGCGACCGCGCAGCCTATCCTCACTGCGAGTGACCCCGCACGCCATGCCCCCCGACTCGTACGACGTCGTCGTCGTGGGCGGCGGCCACGCCGGCATCGAGGCCGCCCACGCCGCCGCCCGCCTCGGCGCCCGCACGCTCCTCGTCTCGATGAGCCTCGACGCGATCGGGGCCATGTCGTGCAACCCGGCCGTCGGGGGCGTCGGGAAGGGCCAGATCGTCCGCGAGGTGGACGCGCTCGGCGGGCTCATGGGCCGGCTGGCGGACGCGACGGGCCTCCAGTTCCGGATGCTGAACAAGGGGAAGGGACCGGCCGTGTGGAGCCCGCGCTGCCAGAGCGACCGGGCCGCCTACGCCGCCGCCGCCCGCGCCGCCCTCGAAGACACGCCCGGCCTCTTTCTCCGCCAGGACATGGTCGTCGACCTGCTGGCGGAGACGGCCGCCAGCGGCCCGAGCGGACACGCCGAGGTCCGCGGCGTCGTCACGCAGACGGGCCTCGAGATCGCCGCGCGCGCCGTGATCCTGACGAGCGGGACGTTCCTCAACGGGACGATCCACCTCGGCGAGCAGCAGTTCGGGGGCGGACGCGCCGGAGCCCGCGCCGCCGTCGGCCTGAGCGCGGCGCTGGAGCGGCTCGGGTTCGAGCTCGGGCGCCTCAAGACCGGCACGCCGCCTCGCATCGACGGCCGGACCGTCGACACCGCCGCGTGCGAGGAACAGCCGGGCGACGCCGAGCCGCGCCCGTTCTCGCACCTGACCGACGCACTCCCCGCTGAGCAGCGGTCGTGCTGGCTGACCTACACCAGCCCCGAGGTCCACGACACGCTGCGGACGGGCTTCGAGCGCTCGCCCATGTTCGCCGGGCGGATCGAGGGGCAGGGCCCGCGCTACTGCCCGTCGATCGAGGACAAGATCGACCGGTTCGCCGACCGGAGCCGCCACCAGCTCTTCCTCGAGCCGGAGGGCCGCGACACGCACGAGGTCTACGTCAACGGGTTCTCGACGTCGCTCCCCGAGGACGTGCAGACGGCGGCGCTCCGCCAGGTGCCAGGGCTGGAACGCGCCCACGTGCTCCGGCCGGGCTACGCCATCGAGTACGACTACGTCCCGCCCTACCAGGTCCGCTACACGCTCGAGACGAAGCGGGTCGACGGCCTTTTCCTGGCCGGCCAGGTCAACGGGACGACGGGGTACGAGGAGGCCGCGGCGCAGGGGCTCGTGGCCGGCGTCAACGCCGTCCGCCGGCTGGGCGGGGCGGACGGGCTCGTGCTCGGCCGCGACCAGGCGTACGTCGGCGTGCTCATCGACGACCTCGTGGCGAAGGGGACCGACGAGCCGTACCGGATGTTCACGAGCCGCGCCGAGCACCGGCTCCTCCTCCGCCAGGACACGGCCGACCGCCGGCTCACGCGCCTCGGCCGCGACCTCGGGCTGGCGGGCGCCGAGCGCGTCCGGCGGCTGGAGCAGAAGGAGGACGCCCTCGCCCAGACGCTCGACGCGCTCCGCACGACGAACGCGGAGCCGGACGCCGTGAACGGCTACCTGGACCGCGTCGGGACCTCGCCCATCACCGAGCCCACGCGCCTCGAACGCCTCGCCCTCCGCCCCGAGGTGGACCTGGAGGACTTGTTGGAGGCGACGGGCCAGGCCGACCTCGTCGTGCCCGGGCCCGGGATGGAGCGGACGGCGGAGCTGGCGGCCGTTGAGCTCCGCTACGCCGGCTACGTCGAGCGCGAGCGGGCGCTCGTGGAGCAGATGCGGAGCCTCGAGCGCTGGCGCGTGCCGCCGCAGTTCGACTACGGCGCCGTGACGGCGATCACGAAGGAGGCCCGCGAAAAGCTCGCCCGCATCCGCCCGGACACGCTGGGGCAGGCCAGCCGCATCTCGGGCGTGAGCCCGGCCGACGTCCAGGCGCTCATGGTCCTCCTCAAGCGGCACCGCCAGCCGGCCGGCGACGGGGCGGCGGTGGAGGCCGAGCCGGCCCGGCCGTGACCGAGGGGCCGGTCGAGATCGCCTTCCCGCTCGGCGGCGAGTGGACGGCGCTGAACTCGCCGCTCGCGAAGGGGCACCAAACCGACTTTTTCGGCCAGCGCTACGCCCTCGACCTGGCCCGCTTCGTCTGGCCGGAGGGGCCCGGACGACCGTGGCCGCAGGGGGCCTCGTTGGCGGGCTATATCGTCCGGTGGGCGCTCGGACGCCTCCGGGCCGCTGACGACGCGGGATGGGGCGAGGCGGTCCGCGCCCCCCTCGCTGGGGCCGTCGTCGCGGCCGAGGACGGGTGGCCCGACACGCGGCGGCCGTGGGCCGTCCGCGACCTCGCGCGGCTGGCGGGTCTCACGCCCGACACGGTCCGCCTCCTGCGCGGCGAGCGGCGGGCGCTCTTGGGCAACTACGTCGCCGTCGAAGCGGAGGGCGGCGTGTGCGCCGTGCTCGCGCACCTTCAGCGTGGGTCGGTCCGCGTCCGCGAGGGCGACCGGGTCGCGGAGGGCGACGCCGTCGGCGCGCTCGGGAACAGCGGGAGCTCGACGGGCCCGCACCTCCACCTCCACCTGATGCGCGGGCGCGAGCTGTGGACGGCGACGCCGGTCCCGCTCCGGTTCCGCGCCTTCGACGAGTGGGGGGGCGGCGCCTGGCACCGGCGGGCGGGGGCCGTGCCGGGCGAGCTGTCGCGCATCCGGGCGCCCGCGACTGCCTCGCGGTAGAGGCGCTCGCGTGGTCTCTCCACCGTCCCGCTAGCGGCGCACACCGCCAGTGGGGCGCGAGCGGAGCCCGCTTGACGTTCCCCCGTTCCAGCCGATACCCCCGCGTCACGTCCCCCCGCCCTGTGGCCGCCCGCTCCCGCCCCGCCCGCCCGCACCGTCCGCGCCGCTCGTGGAACCCGCTCGCGCGGTGGTGGCGGGCCGTCCGCGACCCGGAGGCCGGGTGGGGCCGGCGGCTGGCGGTGGCGCTCGGCGGGCCGATGGCCGCGGGGCTGGCCCTCGTCCTCGTCGGCGCGCTCGCGTTCGGGGCGTACGCCTGGACGCTCCTCCCCGAGACGCCCGACGCCTTCGCCCTCTCCCGGGCCACACGGTCGCAGCCGACCGTCGTGCTCGACAAGGACGGCGAGCGGCTGACCCAGTTCGAGCCCGACTTCCGCGAGTGGGTCCCGCTCGACTCCATCCCCGTCCACCTCGTCGACGCCCTCATCGCGACCGAGGACCAGGCGTTCTACGGCCACGACGGGATCGACTACCGGCGGACGGTCGCGGCCGTGTGGAACACGCTCCGGGGCCGCCGCGAGGGCGGCTCGACGGTCACGCAGCAGCTCGCCCGGAACCTGTTCCCCGGCGAGATCGGGAACGCGGGGACCGTCGAGCGGAAGACGAAAGAGGCGCTGGCGGCCCGGGCCATCGAGCGCGACCACACCAAGCGCGAGATCCTGGAGGCCTACCTCAACACGGTCCCGTTCCTCTACAA
>CAZDFV010000232.1:0-5411 GCA_964504495.1 uncultured Rhodothermales bacterium | reverse complement strand
GTCCCCACGCCCACGAACCGGGCCGGAACGCGGTCGCCCGCCGTCGTGACGACGGCCCGGACGCGGCCGGCGCCGTCCCCGCCCGCGTCGCCCTCCAGACGCGCCACCTCGGCGCCGAGCCGGAGGTCCACGCCGTGCCGGCGGACCTCGTCGGCCACGAGCGCGCCCTCGGCCGCGGACAGCACGCGCGGGAGGTACGACGCCTCGCGGACGAGGAACGTGACCGCCACGCCCCGCACGCGGAGCATCTCCGCCAGCTCGACGCCGATCAGCCCGCCGCCCACGACGGCCGCCTCCCTCACGCCCCGGGTGTCCCGCTCCATCCGGTCGAGGTCGGCCGCGTGGTAGAGGCCCTGGACGCCGCCGAGCGTCACGCCGGGCCACGGCGGGAGCGCCGGGACCGACCCGGTGGCGACGAGGAGCCGGTCGTAGTCGAGCGGCCCGCCATCCCGCAAGACGACCCGCTGGCGGTCGGTGTCGAGGGTCTCGGCCCGGTCGAGCACGCGGTCGATCCGGTTCTCGTCCCAGAACCGCTCGGCGTAGAGGTGCGCGTGGGCCTCGGTCAGGACGCCCATGTAGACGTACATCAGCGCCGTCCGCGCGAACGGGACGAGCCCCTCGTCGGAGACGAGCGTGACGTGCGCGTCCGGGCGGCCCTTGCGGACGTGCCGGGCCGCCGTCACGCCCGCGATCCCGTTCCCGACGATGACGACGTGCATGGGGTGGGGGTCCGAGAGCTCGGGTACCGCGCGGGGAGGGTTCGGCGGGCGCCGAGGCGCGAGCCCCCTCGGCCTCAGCGCGGAGCGATCCCGGCCGGCCGCTGGCGGTCCGCGCCGCCGGTCGGCCGGAGAACGTAGCACGGCCGGCATCGTTCGCCCCCCATGACCTATGGGATCACCGGCAACACGACGAAGGACGCCCTCTGGCACCCGGCCGCCGCGCTCACGCGCTGGCTCCACCGCAAGGGCATCCCGTTCCGGCTCGGGCCCGACGTGGCCGACGGGCTCGTCGCGCGCGGGCTCGTCGACGACGTCGTCCGGGCCGAGTTCGCAGCCGACGACCTCGCCACGGCCTCCGACGTCCTCCTCTCGTTCGGGGGCGACGGCACGCTCCTCCGCACGGCCCACCAGGCCGACGGGACGCCCATCCTCGGCGTGAACATCGGGCGGCTCGGGTTCTTGACGAAGGTCGAGGTCGGCGAGCTCGAGGCCGTGCTGGCGGACGTCGAGGCCGGCGACTTCGGCGTCGAGGAGCGGATGACCCTGGCCGTCGAGGTTGAGGGCGCCGACACCGGCGAGGTGCCGGCCTGGGCGCTCAACGACGTCGTCGTCGACAAGAGCGGGACGACGAGCATGATCCAGGTCGAGGCGACCGTCGACGGGGCCCACCTCAACACCTACTGGGCCGACGGCCTCGTCGTCGCGACGCCGACCGGCTCGACGGCCTACGCCCTCTCCGTCGGCGGGCCGATCCTCGTGCCCGGCACGTCGGTCGTGGCCGTGGCCCCCATCGCCCCGCACACGCTGACGGCCCGGCCCATCGTCCTCCCGTGCGACGCCGAGCTCGTGCTCCGGGTCGAGACGCGGGGCCACCCGTTCGCGTTCGCCTGCGACGGCGTCTCGACGCTCCTCGACGGCGGCGGCGGCGTGACGGTCCGGGTCCGCCGGTCCGGGCACGCCGTCCGCCTCCTCACGCTCCCCGACCGGGACTACTTCGGGACGATCCGGGACAAGCTGTCGTGGGGCCAGGCCGGCGTGTTTTAGCCTTGACGGTGGCGGCCCGGTGACGGATGATGGAGGGCCCACCTGAGACCTTCCGTGCGCCTCCCCACCGCCCACCGCCCGATCCTCACCGTCCTGCTGGCGGCCGTCGCCAGCGGGCCGGGCGCGTCCGCGCAGCCGGACGGGGGCGGGGTGACGGTTCTGCAGGGGTTCGTCCGGGCCGCGACCGGAGGCCCGCTCCCGGGCGCCAGCGTCTACCTCTCGGGCACGACCTACGGGGACGCCGCCGACGCCCGGGGCCGCTACCGGATCGGGCCCGTCCCCTCCGGGGCGTACCAGCTCGTCGTGTCGATGGTCGGGTACGAGACCGAAACGCGCGACGTCGTCCCGGCCGAGAACCCGTTCGTCCGCGTCGACGTCCGGCTGCGCGAGGCGACGGCCGCGCTCGGCGGCCTCCAGGTCGAGGCCGAGCGCGACCGGCGGTGGGAGCGCCACCTCGCCCGGTTCACCCGGGCGCTCGTCGGGGAGTCCTCGAACGCCGCCCGCGTCCGGCTCCTCAACCCCGAGGCCCTGCGGTTCCGGCTCCGCTGGGGCACCCTCCGCGCCGAGGCCGACGCCCCGCTCGTGTTCGAGAACCGGGCGCTCGGCTACCGCCTGACGTACGACCTCCGCGCGTTCGCCGCCTCCGCCAGCCGCGTGAGCTACGACGGCGGCGAGCGCTTCGAGATGCTGGAGCCCGCCTCGGACGAGGAGGCCGCGCGCCAGGCCGAGGCCCGGGAGCGGGCCTACCGCGGGTCGCTCCGGCACCTCCTCCGCGCCCTCCTCCAGGACCGGGTCGAGGAAGAGGGGTTCTCGCTCCGGCTCGTCCGCGACGACCGGTCCGGGTTCGGGTCGCGCTGGCCGAGCACGCCGGCCTCCGCCCGCCGCGTGATGCGGGTCGACTCGGCCGGGTGGGGCACGCTCCGCGTCCGCGGCCGGCTCGAGATCACGTACCGCGAGCCCGAGGACCCGGCCTACCTCCAGTCCGACTGGTTCCGCGAGCGGCGGTCGCGCCCGGACCCCGTCCAGCGCTCGGCGCTGGTCGTCGAGCGGGGCCGGGCCCGCGTCGACCCGCAGGGGACGCCCGAGGACCCGTTCGCGATCACGACCTCGGGGTACCTCGCCTTCGAGCGGCTGGCGGACCTCGTGCCCGAGGACTACGCCCCTACTGGCGGAGCCCGCGCGGAGGGCCGCTGAGGGGCGCCCTCAGGTTCTCCTCACCGAGTCCTCGGCTGGACTCCGGGGAGACGGGCCGGCCGTGTTCGTTACGTGCGGGCGCTCACCCGGCGCCGAGGACGCGCCGGCACCCGGGGCGTCGCCGGTGCCCCGGACGTGAGGGGTTCCCCCAGTTGCCTCTCTGCACGGCCCGCCCCTGAACCTCCGCCCTGCCCCCCCGTTCGGGTAGCGGACCCTCCTCCGCAGCGATGGCCTCGCCTCTCGCCGCCCACGACCGTCTCGCCCGGGTCATCCACCTGTACCTCGCCGTGGCCGACACGGAGGGGGGGGCCCGCGAGCCGCACGAGCGCCAGCTCGCGATCGACCTCTCGTGCCGGTGGGCCCCGACGGTCGAGCGGGCCGCGGTCGCGGCCGCCGTGGACACGGCCTACGTCGCGGCCGCGTCGGGCCTCGGGCCGGGGGCGGCGGAGGCCGCCGAGGAGCTCTGCCGAGACCTCCCCCCCGACGCGTGCCAGCGGCTCCTCGCCGACCTCGGGCTCATCGCCCGGGCCGACGGCCACCTCGACCGGGACAAGGCCCGCGTGATCGCCCAGGTCAGGACCGTCATGAGCGCGGCGCCGGTGCCCCAGGCGTAGCGCGAGGCCGCGCGCACAACGCAGGCACGGCTCGCCGCCGGCCCCCGCCGCCCCGTCCCGATGACGTCCCCGCACCCGACGGTCCCGCGCCAGCAGCTCCCGAACCTCGTCCTCCTCTACCTCTCCGTGGCCCGGGCCGACGGGGCCGGGCTCGACGCCCACGAGCGCATGACGGCCGTCGCCCTCGCCCGCCAGTGGGCCCCGACGGTCGGGCTCGCCGAGGTCGAGGCCGTCGTCGACACGGCGCAGGTGGCGCTCCGGGCCGGCCGGGGCCTCGACGTCGAGGCCCTCGCCGAGGAGCTCTACCGGGACCTCCCGCCGAGCGCGGCGCTCCGGCTCCTCGCCGACCTCGGGCTCATCGCCCGGGCCGACGGCCACCTCACGCGCGACGAGGCCGCGGCGATCGGGCGGGCCCGGTCCGTCCTGTTCCGGGCCCCGCCGGAGGAGTAGGCCCCGGCCGGCGGGGCGTCCGCCCGTCGGGCCTCAGGCGGCCGGGGCCCAGGCGTCGATCCGGTCCTCGACGTACCGCCGGACGTTCTCGGCCGGGATCCGGTCCTGCGCCATCGAGTCCCGGTCGCGGACCGTGACGGTCCCGTCCTCCAGCGTGTCGCCGTCGACCGTCACGCAGAACGGGGTCCCGACCTCGTCCATCCGGCGGTACCGGCGGCCGACGGCGCCCTTCTCGTCGTAGGTCACGTTGAACTGGCGGCGGAGGTCGGCCTCGATCTTGTGGGCCGCCTCGGGCATCCCGTCCTTCTTGACGAGCGGGAACACGGCGGCCGTGAACGGCGCCAGCGCCGGGTGGAACCGGAGCACCGTGCGGCTCTCCGTCTTGTCGCCGCTGGCGACCTCCTCCTCGGCGTAGGCGTCGCACAGGACCATCAGGATCGTCCGGTCGAGCCCGACCGACGTCTCGACGACGTAGGGGACGTAGCGCTCCTGCGATTGGGGGTCGAAATACTCGAGCTTTTTGCCGCTGAACTCCTGGTGCCGACTGAGGTCGAAGTCGGTCCGGCTGTGGATGCCCTCGACCTCGTTCCACCCGAACGGGAACTCGTACTGGACGTCCTGGGCGGCGTCGGCGTAGTGGGCCAGCTTGTCGTGGCCGTGCCACCGGAGCTTGCTCGCGCGGATGCCGTTCGCGCGGTGCCACGCCATCCGCTTCTCCGACCACGCCTCGTAGGCCTCGCGCTGGTCGCCCGGCTTGACGAAGTACTGCATCTCCATCTGCTCGAACTCGCGCATCCGGAAGATGAACTGCCGCGCGACGATCTCGTTGCGGAACGCCTTCCCGATCTGGGCGATCCCGAACGGCACCTGCTGCCTCGCCGTCTCGGCGACCGTCTTGAAATGGACGAAGATGCCCTGGGCCGTTTCCGGGCGGAGGTACAGCTTCGACGCCTCCTCCGCCAGCGCGCCCGTGGCGGTCTCGAACATGAGGTTGAACTGCCGCACCTCCGTCCAGTCGAACGCGCCCGAGTCGGGCGAGCGGATCTCCTCGTCCTGGATGATCTGGCCGAGCGCGGCCGCCGGGTCGTCGGCGTGGAGGGCGTCCACGAGGCGCCCGTGGACGGCCTCGGCCTGGTCGTCCTTCCCCTTTTTGCGGAGCTTCTCGATGTGCCCCTCGACGAGCTGGTCGGCCCGGTAGCGGCGCTTCGACGCCTTATCGTCAATCAGCGGGTCTGAGAAGGCGTCGACGTGGCCGGACGCCTTCCAGACGGTCGGGTGCATGAGGATGGCCGCGTCGATCCCGACCACGTTGTCGTGCTCGCGGACCATCGCGTTCCACCACCGCTCGCGGACGTTCCGCTTGAGCTCGACGCCGAGCGGGCCGTAGTCG
>CAZDFV010000231.1:0-5415 GCA_964504495.1 uncultured Rhodothermales bacterium | reverse complement strand
GGCGCGCCCTCGCCGCCCACGACGGGGCCGTCCGGTCCGACGCGAGGCGAGGCGTCGGCGCGGTCAGCGCGTCGTGGGCGGCGGGGGCGGGGCACGGGGGGGGCGGCGGTCATGGACGCATGGGTAGGATCTCCGGGGGGTTAGATCCCGCCCATCACTCGCTCGGCGAGCGTCTCGTAGGACTCGGTCTGCTGGTTGAGGTGGGCTTCGAAGACGGCCGGGTCCCAGACCTCGATGCGGTCGTAGGCCCCGATGACCTGGGCCCGGCCGCCGGTCTGGAGGTCGGCGAACTCCATGAGCGGCTTCGGCAGCGCGATCCGCCCCTGGCCGTCCATCGTGAGCTCGTCGGCCCACATGTTGATCGTGCGGACGAACCCGCGGGCGGCGGCGTCGAACTGGTTGAGCCGGCCCATCTCCGTCTCGATCTCCTCCCACCGGTCGAGGGGGTAGAGGAACACGCACTGCTCGAGGCCGCGCGTCGCCACGAAGGTCTCCTTGGCGTCCGGGCTGAGGGCCCGCCGCATCTTCGCCGGGACGGGCATTCGGCCCTTCCCGTCGATGGAGTTCTCCGTTTGTCCTTTAAAGCCGGCCACGGCCGGGAGTGAGTGGCGCAGGGGGGCCGCCAGGCTGCGGGGACGATTCCCCACTTTTCCCCACTGCTCCCCCAACATACCCCACCCCCTCAGAAACGGGCAGAATGGCCGCTTTTTGTGGATAAGTCCCCGTTTGAGACGGCACCCGAAGGGGGCTCAGCCGGGCCAGTCGGCCGAAAGTGAAAATCCGTTCACCTTCTACATCCGCCGGGTGAAAGTATTTTCACCTACTTGATCTCCCTTCCCGAGCCACTGGCGGCGTCTCCGAGAGCGCTATCCACATCCCGCCGAGTCCGCCCCCCGACGCATGCGATCCCGCCTGACCGAGCGCCAGAACCAAGTCTACGAGTTCCTCCGCGCCTACGTCCGCCAGCAGGGCCGGCCGCCGACGATCAAGGAGGTCGGGCAAGCGCTCGGGCTCCGGTCGACGAACGGAGTGCACAAGCTGCTCGTGGCGCTCGAGGCGAAGGGGTACGTCCGCCGCCGGCCGCACGAAGCGCGCGGGCTCGAGCTCGTCGACGACGAGGACCCGTACGCCTTCGAGGAGGAGCCGCCGGGCGTCCTCATGCTGAAGCAGAAGGAGGGGTCGGGCCGCCGCGCCCGCGTCTTGACGTCGGCGAACGCTCAGCACCCCCTCCCCCGCTCGCGCCGCTCGCTCTTGGTGGACCCGGCGCTCCTGCCCGACGACGCGGACCTCGACGAGTGCCTCGGCGTCGTGGCCGGGGACGACGGGATGAACGGGGCCGGCGTCCGCAAGGGGGACCTCGTCGTCGTGGCGGAGGCCGACTGGCGGCAGATCCGGAACGGCTCGACCGTCGCGGCCCTCTTCGACGACCGGCTCGTTCTCCGTCGGTTCGAGCTCGCCAACGGCCGCCTCCACTTCCGCGCCGCCGACCGGACGTACGCCGACGAGTCGGCCCGGACGGACGACCCGGAGTTTTTCGTGGTGGGCCGAGCGCTCGCGGTGATGCGGAAGCTGGGGTAGGTACGGGGTACCTCGGTACGGGGTACGGTTAAGCACAGCACTGACGGCCGAGGCGTACCGCGTACCCGGTACCCGTATCAAACCGCCAGCTGGCTGAGCATCCAGGCGCACCCGAGCGCGGCGTAGATACCGAGGACGTACCCAGCGACGGCCATCAGCAGGCCGACGGGCGCCATCGCGGGGAGGTAGACGCCGGCCACAATCGGCGCGCTCGCGGCGCCGCCCACGTTCGCCATGCTGCCGGTCGCCACGAAGAAGAGCGGGGCGCGGAGGAGCCGGGCGGCCAGGAACAGCAGGCCGATGTGGACGGCCATCCAGACGACGCCCATCAGGAGGTAGGCCGGCGCGTCGAGGACGGCGGCGAGGTCGGCCTTGGCGCCGATCGACGTCAGGAGGAGGTAGAGCGCGGCAAAGCCGATCCGGCTGGCGCCCTCGGTCTCCAGCCGGCGCATCGGCGTAAAGGAGAGGACGAGCCCGATCGTCACGGCGATGAGGACGGCCCACGTCCCGCCCGAGATGATCGTCGGGTCACCCAGCGTGGGGAGGGCGGCGCCGAGGAGGCGCGAGAGGACGGCGGCCCCGAACCCGAGCCCGACGATGACCCCGACGCTCGCCGTGGTCGAGGGCACGCGCGTCTGGTCGATCTGCTTGAGCGTCTCGTTCACGCGGTCGAGCGCGGCGGTGTCGGCGTTCACCCAGCGGTCGAACCGGCCCTGGACGGCCGAGAGCGCCAGCAAAATCCCCATCCACCCGTAGCCGACGAGCGTGTCGACGACGATGATCGGGGCGAGCCCGGCGTCGCTCAGGCCCACCGACTCCTGGAGCGCGAGCATGTTGGCCGTCCCCCCGATCCAGCTCCCGGCGAGCGCGCTCATCCCCTGCCACGTCTCGGGGTCGCCGATAAACTGCCCGACGGCGAGGTAGGCGACGGGCCCGCCGATGACGATCCCGAGCGTCCCGACGAGCATCATGAGGAGCGCGAGCCGCCCCAGGCTCAGGATCGCCGGGAGGTCAATCGTGATCATGAGCAGGAACAGTGCGAACGGGAGGAGGACGTACCCGAACCAGTCGTAGGCCGCGCTCTGGGCCGGCGTCACGCCCGCCGTCGTGAGGAGCATGGGCACGAAGTAGGCCCAGATCACCGGCGGGACGTATTCGAACAGCTTCGCCAGCGCCCCGACGCGCGAGAGCGCGAACACGCCGGCGAGGACGGCCGCCAGCAGGGCGGCCACGGACGTGGGCTCGGTGACGAGGGCGACGGCGTCGGGCTCCATGCGGCTCGGGCGGGCGAGGCCGCGAAGATAGACGGGCGCCCCGGCGCGCTGGTGGCAGCTACGCGCCGAGGTCGAGGCGCGCGTCGCAGAGCCGGTCCAGCAGGTCGGCACGGTGGCTGGAGAGGACGACGAGGCCGCCGCCGTCGCGGAACGCTGCCAGCAGGCCGAGCGCTGCCTCCGTCGCCTCAGTGTCGAGCGCGCGGAACGGCTCGTCCAGCATGAGGACCGCGGGCGCCCCGCACAGCGCCACGGCCAGGAGCGCCTTCTGCGTCATCCCTGCCGAGTACGTCCCCGTCAGTTGGCGCCGCCGCTCGTCGAGGCCGACCGCGTCGAGGAGCGCGGCGTGCCGGGACGGCGCCGCGCCGTCCCACGTCCCGCGCTCGCGGGCGATCCACTCCAGCGTTTCTTCTGCCGTGAGGAACGGCGGCAGGTCCGGCCGGTCGTGGACGACGCCGACCGACGCGAGCGCTCGGTGCGGGTGCGCGTGGACGTCGAGAGCGCCGAAGTAGACGCCCCCCTCCGTCGGCGGGCTGAGCGCCGAGAGCACGCGCAGCAGCGTCGACTTCCCCGCCCCGTTCGGGCCGACGAGCGCCGTCGCCGTCCCGGGCTCGAACCGATGTGACAGGCCGCGGAGGACGAACGGGCCCATCGGGTACCTCTTCGTCACGTCCTCGACGCGGAGCGCGTGCCGCCGCTCCGGCGCAACGGCAAGGAGCGGGGCGATCTCAGGCGGCAGCACGGCGGTACTGGAGGCGGGCGACGAGCGTCGCGAGCACGGCGCTGGCGACGGCGGCGAGGAGGTAAACACCCGTCCACACGAGGACGCCCGGCACGCTGGTGATGTCGGTCAGCCACGCGAGGAGGGCGAGGGCTACGATGAGCGGCGGGAGCCACCGGACGTTGATGAGGAACCGGGCGAGCGTCCACCCACCCGCGCCGTGGAGGCGGTGCGCAAGCGAGCCCGGAGTGATCGCGTCCGTCACCGCAAGGGCGCTGGCGCCGTTGACGCCCGCGACCCACAGCGCGAGCACGGCGGCCCGGACACTCACAGGCACATCCACGACGTGGACGGCGACGACGACGGCCAGCCCGAGCACGGCAATCCGCCCGAGTGGGAGCCGCCGATCAAGGCTCACGAGTCCCGCCCACACCGTCGGGCGGACGGCGGGCGGCGCCCAGTAAACAGCCGCGTACCCGAGCGGCTCCCGTCCGCCCTCGGCGCCGGCTGTGTAGAAGGCGTCGGACCAGACCCCGTTCGAGGCCCAGAACGCGTGGTCGAACCCGGCCTGCTGGCGGAGGAGGAGCCCGACGGCGAGGGCGAGCAGGGCGGCCGCGGCTGCGACGCCCCACCCCGTCTGCCCAGCGACGGCGACGGCGGCGCCCGCCAGGAACACCTCGGCCGTCAGGAGGAGGCCTGGCACGAGCGCGTCAGGAACGGCGAGGGGCGGGGCCGATGAAACGACCTCGGCCCGCGCCCGGAACCGCCGGTACCCGGCGCCCGCTTCGCCCCGCTCCCACCGCTGTATCCGCCCGCCCAACGGGAGCGCCCGCCCGAGCGCGAACAGCCCGACCGCACACCCCGTCAGCGCCCCCTCCGCCGCGAGCGCCCATCCGCCGCCCGCAGCCAATACGGCCGGCGGGACGACGAGCGCCGCCAGCACCGGAGTCCACCGCCAGACCTGGTGCCCCAGGAGCCGCCGCCCGTCCGGGTTGGCGAGGTGGAGACGGCGGAGGTCCGGGTCGGGGAAGAGGAGGTGCGGCGCGGCCACGCCCAGCCCCGCCGCCGAGAACAGCCCGACGACGCGGACCAGCCGCGCCCGCGCCTCCCCCTCCACGCCGTCGCCGGCCGCCCACGCGAGCACGCCGAGACCGACGAGCAAGGCCCCGAACGCCACCGCACGCGCCCACCGCCCCGCGCGGCTCGTCGCTCTGGGGACGAGAGCGGCCACTAGCGGAACGTCCCGAGGTAGACCGTGCCCTCGGGGAAACCGGCGCGCGCGTCCTCCGCCAGCCGGCCGACGAACGGCTCGGGGTAGACCGTCAGGCCCGCCAGATCCGCAAACGGGACAAGGCGGAGGCCGCACAGGACCTGGCGGTCGCCGAGCTCGGGGTCCGTGCCGAGGCGGGCGGCCCCGACGTCGGGGGTCCGACACGCGAAGTAGAACGAGACGGCGTGGAGCGGCGGGCGCACATAGTCGAGCACGTAGCGGAGCGAGCCGACCTCGACGTCAACGCCCGTTTCCTCCCGGACCTCGCGCTGGAGCGCGTTTTCGAGCCCCTCCCCGAACTCGACGCCGCCGCCGGGCGGGGTCCAGAACGGCCGCTCCTCCCACAGCCCGTCGTGCTCGGCGAGGAGGACGGCCGAGGGCGCCGCCGGGTCGTCGAACACGAGGGCCCCGACGCGCACGCGGACGCGGCCGGCGTAGACCTCGGGGACGTGCCCGCCCACGCCGCTGGCGTCGCCGGTGGCGTCGCTCACTCCTCCGCCAGCACGCGGGCCGTCGCACGGCGGACCCGGCGCGTCCGGCTCGGGGCCTGCGGCTCAGAGAACGCGCCCGACTGG
>CAZDFV010000230.1:0-5471 GCA_964504495.1 uncultured Rhodothermales bacterium | reverse complement strand
GCCATCGACTTCGGGCTCGTCGTGGACGGCTCGCTCATCATCGTCGAGAACGTCCTGAGACGGATCGGGGTGATGCAAAAGGAGGGCGGCGGACGGCTCTCCAAAGAAGCCTTCCGCGATCTGGTGTACGAGGGGACGCTGGAGGTGCGGAAGGTGGCCCAGTTCGGCGAGGTCATCATCCTCGTCGTCTACCTCCCCATCCTGTTCCTCCGCGGCATCGAGGGCAAGCTGTTCGCGCCGATGGCGCTCACGGTGAGCTTCGCGCTCCTGGGCGCGGTCATCTTGTCGATCACCTACGTGCCCGTCATGTGCTCGCTGGTGTTCGACCCGTCGAAGCCGGTCAAGCACTCGCCCATCATCGAGTGGCTGCACAAGGTCTACCGGCCGCTCCTCGACCGCGCGCTCGGCCTCCGCGCCGTCGTGGTCGGGGGCGCGGCGGCACTCTTCGCCCTCGCCGTGTTCGGGTTCGGGGGGCTCGGGGCCGAGTTCGTCCCGCGCCTCGACGAGGGCGACGTGGCCGTCCAGATCATCCGGCTCCCGAGCGTCTCGCTCACGGAGTCCGTCGAGATCGCGGGCGACGTCGAGCGGCGGCTCATGGCCTTCGACGAGGTCGAGACCGTCGTCGGCAACACGGGCCGGGCCGAGATCTCGACCGACCCGATGGGCGTCGAGATCACCGACACCTACGTCATCCTCAAGCCGAAGGACGAGTGGCCCGAGGTGGACGGCGACCCGCGCACCAAGCCCGAGCTGGTGGCGGCGATGCAGGAGGCCGTCGAGGACGTGCCGGCCGGCGTCCAGTTCTACCAGCCCATCGAGATGCGCACCAACGAGCTCATCGCCGGGGCGCGCGGCGACGTCGTCGTCAAGGTGTTTGGCGAGAGCTACGACGAGCTGACGCCGCTCGCGGAGCAGGTCGAGCAGATCGTCCAGGAGACGCCGGGAGCCACGTCGGTCTCGCGCGACCAGACCGAGGGCTCGCCCCAGCTCGTCGTCCGGCCCGACCGCGCGGCGCTCGCCCGCTACGGGTTGACGGTCGCCGCGCTCAACCGGATCGTCGAGACCGCCGTCGGCGGCGCCACGGCGGGCGAGGTCTACGAGGGCGAGCGGCGGTTCGACCTCGTCGTCCGGTTCCAGGAGGGCGCGCGGTCGAGCCCGGCCGCCGTCGAGGCGCTCCCGGTCGTGACCCCGACCGGCGCGCGCGTCCCGCTCTCGGCGCTCGCGTCGGTCGCCGTCGAGTCCGGGCCGGTGTCGGTCTCGCGCGAGGAGGGCAGCCGGTTCGTGTCCGTCCAGTCGAACGTGACCGGGCGCGACCTGGCCTCGTTCGTCGAGGACGTCCAGGCCCGGATCGCGGCCGAGGTGGACCTCCCGCCCGGCGCCCGGATCGACTACGGCGGCCAGTTCGAGAACCTCGAAGCGGCCACGGCCCGGCTGGCGCTCGTGGTCCCGCTCGCGCTCGCGCTCATCTTCGTCCTGCTGTTCCAGACGTTCGGGTCGGTCCGCCTGGCGGCGATCATCTACCTGTGCGTCCCGATGTCGATCGTGGGCGGGGTGGCGATGCTCTACCTCCTGGGCCTCCCGTTCTCGATCTCGGCGGGCGTCGGGTTCATCGCGCTCTTCGGCATCGCGGTCCTGAACGGGCTCGTGATGGTCGGCGCCATCCGGAAGTTCGAGCTCCACGGGCTCCCACGGCGCGAGGCCGTGCTCGCGGGCGCCGACGAGCGGCTCCGCGCCGTCGTGACCACGGCCACGCTCGCGGCTATCGGGTTCATGCCGATGCTGCTCGGCAGCGGCGCGGGCTCCGAGGTCCAACGGCCGCTCGCGGCCGTCGTCATCGGCGGGCTGGTCACGTCCACGGTGCTCACGCTCTTCGTGCTCCCGACCGTCTACGCCTGGGTCGGATCGGGGCAGGCCCCGCCGACGCTCCCGGGTGGCGGCGAGGTGGACGCCGACCTCGACCGCCAACTCAACGCCGAGGTCGATTCCGATTGGGCGCCCGACGCAGATGGTCACGGCGCTGGCCGACGTGCTGGCGTGGGTCCGGCGCTCGGGCTCGTCCTGGCGCTCCTCGTCGGTGCGGGCACGGCCCGTGCCCAGGACGGACCCGCCACCCCGCTCACGCTGGCGGGCGCGCTCGACCAGGCCGAGGCCGTCGCCCCCGAGCTCGCGCTCGGCACGGCCGCCGTCGCTCGTGAGGCCGCCCGGCGCGAGAGCGCAGGGATCTTGCCCGCGACCGAGTTCTTCCTGGGCGTGGACCGCGTGCCGACTATCGACGGCTCGTTCGGGGGGACCGAGACGAGCCTCGGCGTGGGGCAGTCGTTCCGGCTGCCCGCCTACTACCGCGCCCAGCGGGGCGCGGCCGACGCGCTCCTGCGCCAGGCCGAGGTCGAGCGCGGGGCGCTCCGGCGCGGTGTCCGCCTCCGGGCGGCGCTCGCCTACGTCGAGGCTGTCGCCGCTGACGCTCGACTCGTGCTGGCGGACTCTGCCGTGGCCGTCGCGAGCGGCTTCGCGTACGCCTCGAACCGCCGGTTCGAGCTGGAGGCGACGGGCCAACTCGAGCCGCTCCAGGCCGAGGTCGCGCTCGCCCA
The DNA here is from genome assembly GCA_964504495.1 of uncultured Rhodothermales bacterium. Lineage (GTDB taxonomy): Bacteria > Bacteroidota > Rhodothermia > Rhodothermales > Rubricoccaceae > Rubrivirga. The sequence continues at coordinate 2,883 of CAZDFV010000230.1, read as the reverse complement.
GGCCGAGCGTGCTCGTGCCGAGGCCGCAGGCCAGGCCCGGGGCGCCCGTGACGCGCTCGGCACGTACCTCGCCCGGCGCGACAGCCTGGTCCTCGCGGACCCGCTCGGGAGGACGTTCGACGAGGGGCTCCCCGACCTCGACGCGCTCGCGGCTACGGGCGCGCTCGACTCGCTCCTCGTCCGGGCCAACCCCCGCCTGGCCGCCGCCGAGGCCGCCGTCCGCGTGGCGGAGGCGGAGGCTCGCGCGGTTGCCACCGAACGGCTCCCATCGTTCGGGGCCGAGGCCGCGCTCCAGACCGAGGGCGCGTCCGTCGGCTTCCTCGCGGGCCGCGTCGGCGTGGCCGTCCCGCTCGCGCGGATGGCGACGGACGCGCCCGACCGGGCCGCACAGGCGGCCGTCGAGGTGGCCCGGTTCGAGCGCGACCGGCTCCTGGTCGGCCTCGCGACCGACCTCCGCACGCGGCTGGCCCGGCTCCGCGCCGACGCCGCCCAGGCCCGTCTCTACGACGAGCGGCTCGTGCCCCAGGCCGAGCGCGCCTACGCCATCGCCATCCGCCTCCGCCGCGAGGGGGCCGCTACCTACCTCGAAGTGCTCCAGGCCCAGACGGCGCTGCTCCAGACGCGCGCAGACGCGCTCGAGGTCGCCCTCGACGCGGCCCGCTTGCGGACCGAGATCGACGCGCTCCTCGACCCCTCCTTCTAGATCGTCCGAGGCCTCTGGCGACCCAGAGCTTCCACCCAAGAATCCGATGTACCGACTCCTCCTTTTCTGCCTCGTGCTCGCCGCCCCGCTCGCGGGCTGCGGCTCCGACACCGAGGCCGCACCCACCGACGACCACGCGGGCGAGGCCCCCGGCGCCCACTCCGACGACGCCTCTGGCGAAGCCGACGACCACGGCGACGAGATCACGCTCACCGAGGCGCAGGCCGCCGCCGCCGACGTCGAGACGGCCGTCGTCCAGGCCAGCCCGCTCGCGGCCGAGATCCGCGTGCCCGCCCGGATCGTCCCGACCGAGACGGGCCAGGCCCAGGTCGGCGCGCTCGTGGACGGCCGGGTCGTCCGGCTCCTGGCCGCCGAGGGCCAGGCGGTCCGGCGCGGCGTGGCCGTGGCCGTCATCGAGAGCCCCGAGGTGGCCCGGCTCCAGGGCGAGTACCTCCAGGCCCAGGCCCGCGTCACGCAGGCCCGCCAGCAGCTCGACCGCTCACGCCAGCTCGCGGCCGAGGACCTCATCTCGGGCACGCTCTTGGAGCAGGCCGTCGCCGACGCGAGTGCGACGGAGGCCCAGGCCGCCGCGCTCGCGGGCGAGATCCGCGCGCACGGCGGGTCCGCCCCGTCGGGGCCGGGCGGTGTGACGGGCCGCGTGACGGTCTCGTCGCCGATCTCGGGCGTGGTCTCTGAGCGTCAGGCCGAGCTCGGCGCGTTCGTCCAGGCCAGCGCCCCGCTCTACGAGGTCGTCGCACCCGGACAGGTCTACGCCGACGCCAGCATCGACCCCGCCGCCGCCGCCGCCATCGGCCAGGGCGACCAAGCCGTGATCGAGGCGCCCGGCGGGCGACGGTTCCGGGGCGTCGTCCAGTTCGTCGGCGCCGAGGTCGCGGGCGAGACGCGGACGGCGACCGTCCGGCTCCGCGTGACGAACGCGACGGCCGAGCTCCGGCCCGAGACGTTCGTGACGGTCCTCTTCGACGTCGAGGCCGGCGAGAGCCTGCCCCGGACCGGATCCGGGGGCGCCCAAGCGGGCCGCGTCGCGATCACGGTCCCGACCGAGGCCGTCGAGCGCGAGGGCGCCCAGGCGTTCGTCTACGTGCCGGTGGACGGCGAGGCCCGGACCTACGCCCGCCGCCCGGTCACGCTGGGCGAGGCGACCGGCGACCGCGTCGAGGTCACGGCGGGCCTGGGGCCGGGCGAGCACGTCGTGGTGGACGGCGTGTTCGCGCTCAAGAGCTTCCGGAGCCGCGGCGAGCTCACCGAGCACGACCACTGACCCCCTCTCCCCTCCGACCATGAAACGCACCACCGCTCTCGCCCTCGCCGCCGCTGGCGGCGCGCTCCTCTGGCGCCGAGCGCGCGCTTCCAACGACCCGGCCGTCCTCGGCCCCGACGCCGTCCGCGACCTCTACGACCGGCTCGCGCCCGTCTACGACGCCGTCGCGACGGCCTACGACCTCGTCGGCTCCGGCCGCTTCCACCGGCGGGCGGTCGAGGCCCTCGACCTCCGCCCCGGCGACACGGCCGTAGACCTCGCCTGCGGGACGGGCGTCAACCTCCCGTACTTGGTCGCGGCCGTCGGACCGACCGGCCGCGTCGTCGCCGTAGACCTCTCGCCGGGGATGCTCGCGCAGGCCCGCCAGCGCGTCGAGCGCCACGGCTGGCGGAACGTCGAGCTGGTCGAGGCCGACGTGCGCGAGCTCGCGTTCCCCGAGCCCGTCCACGGCGTTGTCTCGACGTTCGGGCTCGAGATGGTCCCCGAGCACGACGCCGTCATCGCGCGCGCCGTGGCGGCCCTCGCGCCCGGCGGCCGGGTCGTCGTCGGCGGGCTCCGCCACCCCGAGCGCTGGCCCGAGTGGGCCGTCCGCCTCGGCGAGCTCGTCAACCGCCCCTTCGGCGTCACGCGGGCCTACGAGGACGTCCAGCCGTGGCGCTCCATCGAGGCACACGCCGACGGGGTCTCGTACGAGGAGAGCCTGGTCGGGGCCGCCTACCTCGCCGTCGGACGCGCCCCCGACGCCAGCCCCCACGACGCATGACGTACCTCCTCTGGGTCCTCGTCCTCCTCGCCGCCGTCTGGGCCGCCCACTGGGGCGCCGAGCACCTGGCCGCCCCGCTCAAGAAGCTCCGCCAGAAGTGGGGGATCTCCGTGGCCGCGGGCGGCGCGCTCATCG
>CAZDFV010000229.1:0-5501 GCA_964504495.1 uncultured Rhodothermales bacterium | reverse complement strand
CCGCGCGACCCGGCCCAGGGCGAGCTGTTCCCCCCCGGCGACCCCGCGACGCAGCGGGCCGGGGGCCCCCGGATGGTCGTCGTCGAGTAGCGGTCAGGCGGGCTGGCGGGCCCTGTCCGAGAGGGCCGGGTGCCGGTACGTGGCTGCGGCGGCAAGGACGGCCGCGAGCGCGAGCGTGCCCGGCGCGAGCAGCGGGCTCACCCCCCCGGCCGCCTCCCGGAGCGCCCCCCAGAGCGGCGCGTCGGGGTGGACCTCCCGCTCGAACGCGAGGTTGCCCCGGACGTGGAGGACGACGCCCCACACGCTCCCGGCGACCACGACCGCCGACGACGCCCGCAACACCCCCCCCGTCCGCCGGCTGGCGGACGCCCGGAACGCGAGCGCCGACGCGGCCCCGATCGCTGCCAGCCCGAACGGGACCCACTGGTACACGCCCTCGACGTGCTCCACGAGCCACAGCTCGACGGCGGCGCCGACGTAGATCACGAGCGCCGTCGCCAGCAGGAACCGCCGGTAGCGGGCCTCGACGGTCACGGCTTACTCGGCGAGGTAGGCCGCCGCGGCGTCCCGGTCGGCGCTCGAGGCGACCTCGGCGTAGCGGTCGAGGAAGGCGTCGGCCGAGTCGTAGGGCCGCCCGTCCACGAGCGCCTGGGCCTCGGCCGGGCCGACGCCCGGGAGCTGGGCGATCGTCTCGGCGTCGCTCACGTTCGGGAGGACCGGGACGTAGACGTAGGGCTCGTAGCCCGCGACGGTCTCGGCGTCCACGTACTTCCCGATCTCGCGGCGGAACTCGGCGATGCTGACGTACGGCCGGTATTCTTCGAACTCGCCGGCCATCCGCTCGCCCACGCCAGGGATCGTCGCCAGCTCCTCGGCCGTGGCCGTGTTGAGGTTGACGGGCCGGACGTCGAGCCGGCTCTCGGCCGGCTCTTGGACGAGATCCTCGGTCTCGACGACGACGTCGGGGGCCTCGAGCTGGGCGTCGTCGCCGGACTCGCAGGCGGCGAGGGGCACGAGGGCGAGGAGGAGGATGCGGCGCATGGGGGGAGTCGAGCAGGGTGAAGGCCGTAATCTAGACACGGTCTAGACTCGACTCCCCCGCCCCGCTGGCGGCCGTCGCCAGCGCCCCGTCCTAGCTTGCGTCCGTGCCCTCCGCCGACCTCCGCCCGTACCGGGGCGCCTACCCCGGCGACCTCCTCGTCACGCTCCTGCACGACCAGCGAGCGGCCGTAGCGCGCCTCGACGCCGTGGGTGGCGACCTCGTCGAGGCCCGGGTCGGCCGGCTCCCCGCCCTCTACCTCGTCCGCCACCCCGACCTCGTCCGCGAGCTCCTCGTCGACCGGAACGCGGACGTGACGAAGGCGCGCGGGCTCCGGCTGGCGAAGCAGGTCCTCGGGGAGGGGCTCTTGACGAGCGAGCCGCCCGTCCACACGCGGCAGCGGCGGCTCGTGCTCCCGGCGTTCGGTCACCGCCGGCTCCGGGCGTACGGGGCCGTGTTCGTCGAGGAGGCCGAGGCGGAGGCCGCCCGCTGGGCGCCCGGCGCCCCGTTCGACGCCGCGGCGGCCATGAACCGCCTGGCCCTCACCATCGCCGGGCGGACGCTGTTCGGCGCCGACGTCCTCCAGTCCGCCGACCGCGTGGCCCGGGCCGTCCGCGACGCGCTCCGGGCGTTCGACCAGGCGCAGTACCCGTTCGCCGACCGCCTGACGGCGCTCCCGCTCCCGGCCAACCGCCGGAGCCGCCGGGCCCGGGCCGTCCTCGACGACGTCGTCTACGGGCTCATCGGCGAGCGCCGCGCCGGGCCCCGCGGCGGCGACGACCTGCTGGCGATGCTCCTCGACGCGCAGGACGAGGAGACCGGCGTCGGCATGACCGACGAGGAGGTCCGCGACGAGGCAATGACGCTGCTCCTGGCCGGCCACGAGACGACGGCCGTGGCCCTCGCCTGGACGTGGGCGCTCCTCGCCGAGCACCCCGACGTCGAGGCCCGCCTCTGGGCCGAGGTCGACGCCCTGGACGGCCCGCCCGCGTTCGAGGACCTCGGCCGGCTCCCGTACACCCGCCAGGTCTTGGCCGAGTCCATGCGGCTCCGGCCGCCGGCGTGGGTCGTGGGACGCGAGGCGGCGCGGGACACCGCGCTCGGCGGCGTACCGGTCGAGCAGGGCAGCACGGTCCTGTTCGCCCCGTACCACATCCACCGCGACGGGCGGTTCTGGGAGGCGCCGGGCCGGTTCGACCCCGACCGGTTCGAGGCCGGGCGCGCGCAGGAGCGGCACAAGTTCGCCTACGTCCCCTTCAGCGCGGGCCGCCGGGGGTGCATCGGCGAGCAGTTCGCGTGGGCCGAGGGCGTCCTGGTCCTGTCCGCGATTGCGCGGCGGTGGCGGCTCCGGCCGGTGGCGCCGACGCCCGCGCCGCACGGGTCGGTCACGCTCCGGCTCGCGGGCCCGCTCCGCGTCGTGGCCGAGCGACGGTAAGGGGGGGGAAAGGAGTACGGGGGGACATGAACGGGCGGCGTGTCGGTGAGGGCCGTCGCCAGCGGGGCGGGCAAAGCCTCTCGTACGCCACACGCACGTACCCCCGAACGCTCATCCTCCCTGCTCCCCGCCCCCGCGTCACAGGGGTGTCACCCCCCGGCCCGATCCTCCGGGCACACACCGCACAAGCGCCATGACGCCGGCCCCGCCCCTCGCCGCGACGCTCCCCTACGCCGCCGACTTCGTGATCGAGGTGCTCGCGGCCGCCTCGCGCGCGCCGTTCGGCCAGCTCTCGTGGGTCGAGATCAACCGGCTGGCGGCCCGGTGGCTCCGGCCCGAGGACGGCGACACGTCGCGGCTGGGCCACGCCGTCGTGCTCGAGATGTCGGAGCACGGGCTCCTCAGCGCCGAGCTGACGACGGCGGCCGACGGGCAGCTCATGGTCGGGCGCGTCGTCCACCCCCGGATCTTCGGGGTCCAGGCGGCCCACGCGCTCGCGGCCTGACGCGGGCGGGGGCCCCGCCCGCGGCGCCTGGACCCGCCGGGTCCTATCTTCGTTCGACCAGGCCGCCCCACACGGTCGGCCCGTTGTCCCGCCCGGTCCACCCACTTTGGGCCCCGCCTCTAGTCTGGCCCTCGCGGCCCTCCCCCTCGCCGACGTCCTCCCCAGTCCCACGGGGCTGGCGCTCCAGGCCGGCGCGTTCGTCGTCCTCCTCCTGCTCTCGGCCCTGTTCTCGGGGTCCGAGGTGGCGTTGTTCTCGATCACGGCCGGGGAGCGGGAGGCGCTCGCCGGCGACGAGGCCCCGGCCTCGGCCCGCGTCGTCCGGCTGCTCGGTCGGCCGCGGCGGCTGCTCGCCGCCGTCCTCCTCCTGAACACGGTCGTCAACGTGGGCGCGGCGATCCTCTCGGCCACGTTCACGGCCACGCTGGCGGGGGCGTACGGGTGGAGCACGGTCGTCGCGCTCTCGGTCAACGTGGTGGGTGTGACGTTCGCGCTCCTCGTGGTCAGCGAGATCGCGCCGAAGCTGATCGCGAGCCGGCAGCCGGTCCGGTTCGCCCAGCGCTCGACGGCCCTCGTCGGCCCGCTCGTCCGGGTCGTCGCGCCGGTGGCCGACCTCCTGGCGGCGCTCGCGAGCGGGGTCCAGGCCCGGTTCCGGGCCGAGGCCGACGCGCTCTCGTCCGACGACATCAAGACGATGGCCGACGTGGGCGAGGCGCAGGGGTCACTGGAGGAGGAGGAGCGGGCCCTGATCCACTCGATCGTCGAGTTCGGGCAGACGGCCGTCCGCGAGGTCATGGTCAGCCGCGTCGACGTGACGGCGCTGAGCGCCGACGCCACGCTCGGCGAGGCGCTCGCGATGATCCGCGAGAGCGGGCACAGCCGGTTCCCGCTCTTCCAGGACCACCTCGACAGCGTGCTCGGCGTGGTCTACGCCAAGGACCTCCTCCCCCACCTCGGCGCCGCCCCCGACGCCGCCGCGCCCGACTGGGCCGCCCTCGCCCGTCGCCCGCTGTTCGTCCCGCCCGCGAAGCCGCTCGACGACATGCTCGCCGACTTCCAGCGGACGAACACGCACATGGCGATCGTCGTCGACGAGTACGGCGGGACGGCCGGGCTCGTCACGCTCGAGGACTTGCTGGAGGAGGTCGTCGGCGAGATCCGCGACGAGCTCGACCGGCCCGAGGACGAGACGCTCGTCCGCGCGGTCGGGCCGGGCGTGTGGCGGGCCGAGGCCCGGATCGACCTCGACGACCTGGCCGACGAGGTCGGCGTCGACCTCGACACGGCGGCGTTCGACTTCGAGACGCTGGGGGGCCTCGTCCTCCACGTGGCCGGCGACATCCCCGCCGCCGGCGACGAGGTCGAGTTCGAGCGGCTCCGGCTCCGCGTCGAGTCGGTCGAGGACAACCGGATCGGCGACGTCCGCGTCGAGGTCGCGCCCGTGCCCGAGCCGGAGGGCGGGTGACCCGGCCCGCCCTCGGCGGCCCCCCCTCGCCCTCGCCGCGTGCGCCGCGCCCGCCAGCGGGCCGGGCTCCGCCGTCCGCGCGCGGCCCTAGACGACGGCCGGGCCCTGGAACGCGACCGTCCCCGCCCCAGCGTCGACGACGGCGGGGAGCCCGACGGGGAGCGTGAGGACGGGCGAGGCGTGGCCGATCGGCGCCCCGAACACGGCCGGGAACCCGTACCCCGCGAGGTGCTCGCGGATCGTCCGCTCGGCCGTCCACCCGGCGTCGGACGAGCACCGCGTGCACTGCCCGAACACGACGGCGGCCGGGCTCTCGAACGCCCCGGCCAGCCCGAGCTGGACGAGGAGCCGGTCGACGCGGTAGGCGTCCTCCCGGACCTCCTCGAAAAAGACGACGTGGCCGCTGAAGTCGGGGAGGTAGCCCGTCCCGGCCAGCCCGGCGACGACCGAGAGGTTCCCCCCGACGAACGGGCCCTCGGCCACGCCCGGCGTGACCGTCACCGTCCGGTCGCGGGCGGCCCGGGTCTCGGGCCCGACGGTCAGCGGGCGGCCCTCGACGAGCGTCCGCACGAAGCTCCGGGCCGTGAGCCCCGACCACGTCGAGATGCCGACGGGCCCGTGGAACGTGACGAGCCCGGTCCGGGCGTAGACGGCGAGGAGGAGCGAGGTGATGTCGGAGTACCCGACGATGGGCTTGGGGTGCTCGGCGAAGACGCTGTAGTCGAGGAGCGGGAGGGTCCGGGCGGCCCCCCACCCGCCCCGGAGCGCGACGACGGCGTCGACCTCGTCGTCGCGGACCATGTCCATCAGGTCGGCGGCCCGGTCGGCGTCGGCGCCGGCCAGGAACCCGCGGCGGTCGAGGACGTGGCGGCCCACCTTCGTCCGGAACCCGAGGTCCCGGAACGACGCGACGGCGCCCTCGACCTGCCTAGAGGACCGCATCACGCCGGCCGGCGCCACGAGCCCGACCGTGCCGCCGGCCGGGAGCCGCCGCGGGAGGATCCGGGGAGGGACGCCGGGCGCGACGGGCGTGCGGTCGGCGCGGGGGAGCGGCTCGACG
>CAZDFV010000228.1:2563-5542 GCA_964504495.1 uncultured Rhodothermales bacterium | reverse complement strand
CGGCAGCGCGCGGCGCCCGCCAGCCCGGGCCGCCGCCGGGCGCGAGAACCCCGGGGCGGCTGGGATGTACGGCCCCCAGCGCGCACACCGGGCGGCCCGCGCGACCGCCGTCCCCTACGCAGACCCGAGGCTGACCTGATGGCGGATTATGACCTGATCGTCGTCGGCGCCGGGCACAACAGCCTCGTCGCCGCCGCGTACGTCGCGCAAGCCGGGTACCGGGTCGGGGTGTTCGAGCGCCGGTCCGTCGTCGGCGGCGCCGTCTCGACGGTCGAGCACGTCCCGGGGTACCAGTTCGACCTGGGCGGCTCGGCCCACATCCTCATCCGCCTCACGCCCATCGTCGAGGAGCTGGCGCTGGGCGACTACGGGCTCGAGTACCTCGAGCTCGACCCGCTCTTTTTCGCGCCGTACGAGGACGGCGACTCGGTCTTCATCTACCGCGACGTGGACCGGACGGCCGAGGGGATCGAGCGCCAGTTCCCGAGTGAGGGCGACGCGTACCGCCGGTTCGTCGACGCCTGGGCCCCGTTCTCGCGGTCCGTCCGCGACGCGTTCCTCTCGACGCCGAGCCCGTTCGAGCTGGGCAAGACGTTCGCGTTCGGGGAGTCGGCCCAGATGGACTGGGAGCGGGCGCTCGGGACGATCCTCCGGCCCTACGGCGAGGTCGTGGACGAGTACTTCCGCGAGGAGAAGGTGAAGGCCCCGCTGGTGTGGATGGCGGCCCAGAGCGGGCCCCCGCCCACGGAGCCGCTCAGCGCGCCGTTCCTCCTGTGGCACCCGCTCTACCACGAGAGCGGGGTGTCCCGCCCCCGGGGGGGGTCGGGCGGGCTCACCCGGGCGCTCCGGCGGCACGTCGAGGCCCACGGCGGCGACGTCGTCACCGACGCGCCCGTCGACGAGATCCTCTTGGAGAACGGCGCCGCCGTCGGCGTGCGGATCGGGCCCGACGCGTACACGTCCCGGGCGGTCCTCTCGGGGGCCCACATCCTCGAGACGCTCGACCGGCTCCTCCCGGCCTCGGCCCGGCCGGCCTCGGCGGACCAGATGCGCGTCGGGAACGGGTTCGGGGCCGTCCTGCGGCTCGCGCTCGACCGGCCCGTGACGTACGCCGCCGCCCCGGGGCTGGCCTCGCGGACAGGGCTCCAGCTCGTCTGCCGCGACCGCCAGCAGATCCACGACGCCTACGCCGACTACCTCAAGGGGAACCCGGCCGCGGACCCGCCGATCGTCGGGATGAGCTTCTCCGCCGTCGACGACACGCTGGCGCCGCCGGGCGGCGAGGTCCTCTGGCTGTGGGCCCAGTACTTCCCCTACGAGCTCTCCGGCGGCCGGTCGTGGGACGACATCGGGGAGGCCGTGGCCGACCAGATCCTCGACACGTTCGAGGCGTTCGCGCCGGGCACGCGGGCGAGCGTCGTCGGCCGGCTGTTCCAGCACCCCCTCTGGCTCGAGCGCGAGCTCGGGCTGTTCCGCGGGAACGTCATGCACCTCGAGATGAGCCTGGACCAGATGTTCAGCCTCCGCCCGGCGCTCGGGATGAGCGGGTACAAGGGCCCCGTGGACGGCCTGTTCCTGACCGGCGCCAGCACGCACCCCGGCGGCGGCATCATGGGGGCGTCGGGCCGGAACGCCGCGCGCGTCGTCCTCCGGCACCTGTCGTAGCGCCGTGGCCGACGTCCCTGCCCGGTACAGTCGCCAGTCGATCCTGCCCGAGGTCGGCCCGGAGGGCCAGGCCCGGCTGGCGGCCGCGTCGGTCCTCGTCGTCGGGGCGGGCGGGCTCGGGTCGCCGGCGCTGACGTACCTCGCGGCGGCCGGGGTCGGCCGGCTCGGGGTCGTCGAGTTCGACGCGGTCGAGGAGTCGAACCTCCACCGGCAGACGCTCTACGCGACGCCCGACGTGGGCCGGCCCAAGCTGGACGTGGCCGCCGAGCGGCTCCGCGCCCTCAACCCGCTCGTCGACGTCGTCCCCCACGCCGGGCGGCTCGACGCCGGGAACGCCGAGCGGCTCGTCGGCGCCTACGACCTCGTCCTCGACGGGACCGACACGTTCGCGACCCGATACCTCGTGAACGACGCGTCCGTGCTGACCGGGACGCCCAACGTGTACGCCTCGGTCGGGCAGTTTGAGGGCCAGGCGTCGGTGTTCGGCGCGCCGGGCGGGCCGTGCTACCGGTGCCTGTTCCCGGAGCCCCCGCCGCCGGGGCTGGTCCCGAACTGCGCCGAGGGCGGCGTGCTGGGCGTCCTCCCCGGGCTCCTGGGAACGATTCAGGCGACCGAGGCGCTCAAGGTGCTCCTCGGCGTGGGCCGCCCGCTCGTCGGCCGGCTCCTCCTCCTCGACGCCCTGTCGATGGAGGCGCGGACGCTCGAGGTGCCGCGCGACCCGGCCTGCCCGGCGTGCGGCGACACGCCATCCATCAGCCAGATCCAGCCCATGCCCCCCCCCGTCCCCGAGATCACCGTCCGCGACTACAAGGAGCGGCTCGACGCCGACGACGCCCCGTTCCTCCTCGACGTCCGCGAGCCGAAGGAGTACGAGGGGGCCAACCTCGGCGGCGCGCTGATCCCCCTCGGCGAGCTCCCCGACCGGCTCGACGAGATCGCCGACCACCGCGACGACGAGGTCGTCGTCCACTGCCGGTCGGGCGCGCGGTCCGCGAAGGCCGTCGAGCTCCTCCGCGCGGAGGGGTTCTCGGACGCGAAGAACCTCAAGGGCGGGATCCACGCCTGGAGCGACGAGATCGACCCGTCGCTCCCGAAGGTGTAGCGGGGCGGCCGGCCGTGCCGGAGGGCGCCGCCCCGGTCCTCGTCGTCGCGGGCCCGACCGCGGTCGGGAAGTCGCGGCTGGCGCTCGACGTGGCCGAGGCCGTCGGGGCCGAGGTCGTCTCGGCCGACAGCCGGCAGGTGTACCGCGGCCTCGACGTGGGGACGGCCGCGCCCTCCGCGGCCGACCGCGCGCGCGTCCCGCACCACCTCGTC
>CAZDFV010000228.1:0-2483 GCA_964504495.1 uncultured Rhodothermales bacterium | reverse complement strand
CCAGGACTCGACGGACCTCCGGGCCCGCCGCGTCCCGGCCGTCGTCGTGGGCGGCTCGACGCTCTACGTCGAGGCCATCGTCCGGGGGCTCGCCGACCTCCCGGCGCTCCCGGACGCCGTCGCGGCCCCGCTGGCGGAGGCGGCCGCCAGTCCCGAGGGGCGCGACCGCCTCTACGCCGAGCTCGCCGTGGCGGACCCCGACGCCGCGGCCACGCTCGACCCGACCAAGTCCCACCGCCTGGCCCGGCTCGTGGGCCTCCTCCGGCACACGGGCCGGCCGCCCTCCGAGCTGTGGCGGGAGCGGGCCGTCCCCCCCGCCCCGCACGTGCTCGTCGTGCTCGACCGGCCCCGGGAGGAGCTCTACCGGCGGATCGACCGGCGGGTGGACCGGATGGTCGCCGACGGACTGGAAGACGAGGTGCGCCGGCTGTACGCCCGGGGCGACCGCGTGCGGCCCCTCCTGCGCGCCACCATCGGCTACCGCGAGGTCGTCGGCGTGCTGGAGGGCCGGCACGACTGGGACGAGGCCGTCCGGCTCATCAAGCGGAACTCGCGGCGCTACGCCAAGCGGCAGCTCACGTGGTACCGGCGCTACCCGGACGCGCTCTGGCTCGACGCGCGGACCGCGACGGCCGGCTCGCTCCTCGACGCGGTCGCGCCCTGGCCGCGGAGCCGGTAGAGCGCCTGGGGGTGGAGCCGGCCCCACGTCTCGGCGTGCTCGACCGTGACCCCGAGGTCCGCGAAGAGCCGCCGCCAGTCGGCGTCGGAGCGGATGTCCAGGGGGGCCTCGTCGATGCCCCCGCCGGACCGGGCCCGGTTGGCGAGCCGGTCGGCCCACTCCAACCGGCGTTTGCCGGCCGGCGCCCGCCAGACGGTCTCGAGGACGAGGACCGGGCCGTCCGTCACCCGGACGGCCTCGCGGACGACCGCCGCCGGGTCGCGGGCGTGGTGGAGCACGAACACGACGAGCGCCGCGTCGACCGCCCCGGACGCGAAGGGGAGCCGCCGGCCGTCGTAGACCCGCACGGGGACCGCCCCCCGCCCGTACCGCGCGACGTCCACGGCGGTCAGCCCCAGCCCCCGGTCCGCAGCCGCCCGGAGGCCGACCCACCCCTCGCCCGCGCCGACGTCCAGGAGCCGCCCGCCGGGACGCACGGCGGGGAGGTGGCGCCGGAGGCGGGCCCACTTGCGCGCCCCCCGCCACGCCATCAGCGCCCTCAGAGCCCTGTGGCGGACGGCCCACAGCAGGAGCGCGGCCCCGCCCCCCCACCCCACGGCGACGGCCGCCCCGTAGGCGGGCGGCCAGACGTACCCGAGGTACGTAAGGGGGCCCATAGAAGCCAGCCACACGGCCGGCCGTCGGGCCCTCAGCAGGGGCGCGACGAACAGGAGGGGCAGGAGGTGCCAGGGGTGGAGCGTCGAGGCCGTCAGCGCGTACGCCGCGACGACCCCGACGACCGTGCGGCGCGCGCTCCGGGCCGTCCCGTCGTCGGCAAGGACGAGCCCTGCGACCACTCCGGCCCACGCCGCCGCCAGGCCGGCCGCAGCGATCCGGCCCGCCGCCTCCCCGACGGCGGGGAACAGCGCGGACTTGAGGGCGAGGTACGGGGCCGCGTAAAAGTCGAACGTGCCGAGGTAGAGCCCCAGCGACTGGCGGACGTGGCCGACCGCCTCGACGCTCGCGTACGGCGCCGCCAGCAGGACCGCGACGGCTCCGAACGCCAGGGCCGCCAACGGGCGCCGGAGGACGAGCGGCACCAGGGCGACCGGGAACAGCTTCGCCCACACGGCGCTCGCGAGGGCGGCGCCGGCGGTCGCCGGCCGCTGGCGGACGGCGAGGAGGAACAGGCCGAGGACGCCGACGAGGAGCCCCTCGGTGTGCCCCTGCCCCGCGACCTCCACGACGGACAGCGGGTGCCACGCGTAGAGCGCCGCGCCGCGCGCGCCGACAAGCCGGACGAGGCAGACGACGCCCCCGAGTTCGGCGAGTGCAACGACAGCCTTAATGACCCACCACGACGCCCGCCAGCCCGCCGGGCGGACGAGCCCGCCCAGCGCGAACACGGCCTGCGAGAGCGGCGGGTAGACCGAGAAGTAGTCGGGCGAGTTCATCCGCTCGTACTCGGCGCGTCCCTGGAGCCCCGCCAGCGCGTCGTCCGACGGGCGGAACCGGTACGGCGAGACCCCCTCGGCCTGGACCGCCCCGTCCCACACGTACCGGTAGCCGTCGTCGGAGAGCGACGGGCCGAGGGGGAAGACGACGAGGCGGAGCCCCACGGCGACCCCCAAGACGAGGCGGGCCGGGGGCGACCACCGGCGGAGGGCGAGGACGAGGAGCCCGCTCCCCCCCACCATGAGCGCGACGAGCACGATCCGCCAGGCTGCCCCGGCCTCCGGCGCCCGCGCGGTCGCCGCCAGCGCCCCGGCGACGGCGAGCGCGACGGCGGCGCGGACCGCCCCCCCGCTCACGACCGCGAAAAGCG
>CAZDFV010000227.1:0-5578 GCA_964504495.1 uncultured Rhodothermales bacterium | reverse complement strand
GGGTTCGGGGTTCGGGGTTCGGGGTTCGGGGTTCGGGGTTCGGGGTTCGGGGTTCAACCGGTGCCCACGCAAAGTTCCGCCCCGCCCGGCTGGCGCCGCGCCCCGCCAGCCGGGCACCTTCACAGCCAACGGCAACAGCCGGCAGCCAACAACTAGCAGTTCTCGGGCTCGGCCTCCTCGGCGGGCGGGGCGGAGATCATCGCGGAGGCGGCCTCCGGTCCCCAGGTCTGAGAGGGGTACGTCTCGACGGCGATCTCGTCGTTGTCGAGGACGGCCTGGTAGATCCGCCACGCCTCCTCGGCCTCCTCGGCGTGGACGAACAGGGTCGGGTCGCCCTCGGCGATGTCGCGGAGGAGGGCCTCGTAGGCGTCGGGGAAGCGGCCGAAGGCGTCCTCGTACGAGAACGCGAGGGCCTGCGTGCTCACGCCGAACCCCTCGCCCGGCGTCTTCACGTCGAACGAGAGCCGGAACCCCTCGTCGGGCTGGAGCCGGATGCGGAGGACGTTCCGGGCCGGGTCGCACCCGTTCTGGGACGCGAACAGGCGGACCGGCGGGCGCCGGAACACGACGGCGATCTCGGTCAAGCGCGCCGGCATCCGCTTCCCCGTGCGGAGCACGAACGGGACGCCCTGCCACCGCCACGTGTCGAGGTGGAGCCGGACGGCCGCGAACGTCTCCGTCCGCGAGCCCTCCTCGACCCCGTCGTGGTCGGCGTACGCCTCCTCGCCGTCGGGGCCCGGCCCGTACTGGCCGAGGACGACCTCGTCGGACCGGGCCGTCCGCGTCGAGCGCAGGACCTTGATCTTCTCCCGGCGGATGCCCTCGGCGTCGAGCCGGGCCGGCGGCTCCATCGCCGCGAGCGCGTAGATCTGCGTGAGGTGGTTCTGGATCATGTCGCGGAGCGTGCCCACGCCCTCGAAGTAGCCGGCCCGGCCCTCGGCGTCGTTCGTCTCGGCGACGGTGATCTCGACGCGCTCGACCTCCGTCCGATTCCACGCCGACTCGAAGAGGGCGTTCGCGAACCGGAAGACGAGGAGGTTCTGGACCGTGTCCTTCCCCAAAAAGTGGTCGATCCGGTAGACCTGGTCCTCGGGGAAGTGCTCGTGGACGACCCGGTTCAGCGCGCGGGCGCTGTCGAGGTCGGTCCCGAACGGCTTCTCGATGACGAGCCGGACGGTCGGCGCGTCATCGGCTAGGTCCTCGCCCAGCGTGCCGCGCTCGGCCTCGTGCTCGCCCAACGCCGTGATCGTGTCGGGGAACGTGGAGGGCGGGAGGGCGAGGTAGTAGACGCGGTCGCCGCCGAGCCCGCGCTCGTCCTCGATCTGGCGGGCGCGCTCGAAGACCGGGTCGAGCGCGTCGTATGCCTCGACGCGGGCGAAGCGGAGGGCGCCCTCGGCCCACGCCCGCGCGTCGGCCTCGGCGATGTCGCCGCCGTCGACGACGGCCTCGACGGCGGCGTCCTGAAGTTTCTCGTCGTCCCAGTCGGACCGGCCGACGCCGAGGACGGTCATGGGCTCGGCCGCGTCCTCGCGCTGGGCGAGCCGGTAGAGGGCGGGGAAGAGCTTGACGGCGGCGAGGTCGCCGGTCGCGCCGAACAAGACGAAGAGGTGCGGGGTCATGGGCCGGGGGAGGGGGTCCGGCGTGAATGCCGGGCGGGCCCGTGAGGTTGCGGCCTACTGGCGGCCGGCTCCGCCAGCGGGGCGCCGTGACGGTGCGGGCGTCGGCAGGGGGCGGAACGGGTCCGACCACCTCGGGTCGGTCGTGAGCGTGGAGTCGGTGAGCGTGTTCAGGAACGCCACGAGGGCGGCCCGCTCGGCGGCGCTGAAGTCCAGGCGGACCGGCCGTCCGTCGCGACCGCGCAGGCGGGGGTCCAGAGCGGGGCTGTCCTGGACGCCGGTCGAGTAGTGGTCGACCACCTCCTCCAGCGTCTCGAACCGGCCGTCGTGCATGTAGGGCGCCGTGAGCGCGACGTTGCGCAGCGACACGGTCTTGAAGCGCCCGAAGCCTGCGCCGGGGTCGGTGACCGTCGCGTCGAGCCCGTTGCTCCTGGGATGCTGCCCCATGAACAGGTCGCCGGTGTGGCACTGCTCGCAGCGTCCGGGCCCGAAGAACAGTTCGAGCCCCCGGTTCTCCTGGTCCGTCAGCCCCGCCAGCGGCCGGCCGGGCGGGCCGCCCTGGGCCCGGCGCGCGGCGTCGTAGGGGGAGTTGAACGCTACGATGGAGCGGATAAACTGGGACAGCGCCCGCGCGACGCGCTCGCTCGTGACCTCGGGCGTGCCGAAGGCGTCGGCGAACAGGTCGGGGTAGAAGGCCGTGGCCTCGAGCCGGGCCGTGAGCTCGTCCAGCGTCATGCCCATCTCGACGAGGTCCTGGATGGGCTCCAAGGCCAGCCCCTCCAGCGTCTGGGCGCGCTCGTCCCAGAAGAACTGGCGGTTGCGGTCGTAGCGTGGGAAGGCCAGCGCCATCGAGTTGCGCGCCGTCGGCTCGCCCTGGAACCCGGCGCTCAGGCGCTCGGGGTCTGAAAACCCGTGCTCCTGGCGGTGGCACGACGCGCACGACACCGTCTCATTCTGGGACAGCCGCACGTCGTAGAACAGCACGCGCCCCAGCGTCGCGCCTGCGTCAGTGATTGGGTTGTCGGCGGGCGTGGTGTCCCACTGCAGGACCGGGCCGACGTCGAGGTGGCTCGGCAGCTCGATGCCGTCGTAGTCGTAGGGCGTCGCGGGCAAGACGGGCGTCTCGCCTAGGCGGGCGGAGAAGGCGCCCCCGATGGCGACCAGGGAGAAGACGGCGAGGGCCGCGAGCCGGAGCATGTCGAACCAGAGGGAGGACGGGAAGGTCAACCTAAGGGGACGGAGAGGTGCGGGGTCATAGGCCGGGGGAGGGGGCGCGGCGTGAATGCCGGGCGAACCCACGAGGTGGACCGCCGCCCATCCCGCTGGCGGCCGGCCCCGCCAGCGGGGCGGGGGGGTGACCAGGATGCGAAAACGGGATGCACTGAGGCAGGCGGACGCTCCCCCCCTTAGCGCCCGTTCCGCTCAATCGTTCGTTTGCCGGCGCTCCCGTGAGGCACCTCGCCCCTCTCGTCCTCGGGCTCCTCGCCGGAGCCGTTGCCGTTGCCGGGGCGAGCTAGCCGCCGGCGGCGCGTACCGCCAGCGGCCCCGCCCACTACCCGTCGTCGCGGATCTCGCTGAGCTGGCGGCTCCGCTCGGTGGCGATCGCCACGGCGTCGATGAGCATCGTCCGCAGCCCGTGCTTTTCGAGCTCGGCCACGGCCGAGATCGTCGTCCCGCCGGGCGTCGTGACCTCGTCGCGGAGGATGGCCGGGTGCCGGCCCGTCTCGATCGCCAGCCGGGCGGCGCCGAGGACGGTCTGCGCCGCCAGCTTGCCCGCGACCGACCGCGGGAGGCCCTGCTTGACGCCGGCGTCCGTGAGCGCCTCGATCACCATGAAGACGTAAGCCGGGCCGCTGCCGGAGAGCCCGGTCACAGCGTCCATGAGGTGCTCGGGCACGGCCTCGACCTGGCCGACGGCGGCGAACACCTCGCGCGCCAGCGCCACGTGCGCGTCGTCCGCGTGGGCGCCGGGCGCGATCGCCGTGGCCCCCTCGTCCACGAGCGCCGGCGTGTTGGGCATGGCCCGGACGACCGGAAGGTCCTGGCCCAGCGCCTCCGCCAGCGCCCGCGTCGTCACGCCGGCCAGCGTCGAGAGGACGAGCGTGCCGGGCGCCACGTGCGGGCGGACCTCGGCCAGGAGCGCCGCCGCGTTCTGCGGCTTCACCGAGACGATCACGACCGTCGCGTCGCGGACGGCCGCCGCGTTGTCGGTCGAGACGGCCACGCCGGGGAGCCGCTCGCGGAGTTCGTCGAGGGCGTCCGGGTTCCGGCGCGTCGCGCGGATCTGGGCGGCCGGGAGGTCGTCGCCGCGGAGGAGGCCGCCGACGAGGGCCCGGCCGATGTTGCCGGCGCCGAGCACGGCCAGCGTCTGGTCACGGAGCATGGGTCAGGCGGGCTCGCCCACGCGCGTCTGGCTGTGGGCGACGGGGGCGGCGGCGAAGAGCGGGACGGTCCGGGCCCACGTCTCGCGGAACAGGTCGGACTGGCGGTAGGCGTCGAGGTCCTCGGCGCGGTCCCACGCGCTGAACGTGGTGAGCACGTTGGGGAACCGGGCGTCGGCCCAGAGCTCGAGGTGGCGGCAGCCCGGGGCCGCCCGGATCTTCGGCCGGGCCTCACGGAACAGGGCGTGGAAGGCGTCGAGCCGGTCGGGCCGGAACGTCATGCGGACGGTGCGGAGGAGCAACGCGGTCGGGGCAGGCGGGCCGGACGATACCCACGCCCGACCCGGCCCCGCCCGGCGCCAGCGGCTAGCCGCCGTAGCCGAAGAGGCCCATGAACTTGGTCGCGAACGGGACCGACCCCTTCATCTTCACCTTCCCCTGCATCATCGCCATCATCGGGTTGAGCTCCCCGTTCTCGATCGCCACCCAGTCCTCGGTCTTGGCCGTCAGCTTGAGCGTGGGGTCCTCAGGGGCCTCCCCCTCGACCACGTCGAGCTCGCCGTGGTGGACGTAGAGCGTCACGTCGCGGGCGTCGTCGCCGGTGAGGTGCATGTGGACCTTGTCGTCCATGTTCTGCGCCTTCTCGGCGTTGAACCGGTCGGGGTAGGAGGCGAGGACGTCGTCGAAGGAGGCGTAGCGGGCCATGAGAGGGGGGGGGGGAAGGGGGCGGCCAAGATAGACCGGGCCCGGCAGGAACAGCCCCCGCCGCTCCGCGTGGTCCGACGTCGCCCGCCCCGCCGCCGTGCCCCCCGACCAGACCGCCACGCTCGCGACGCCCCGCGGGCTCGTCACGATCACCGCGCCCGGCCGCCCGTCGCGCCGGGCCGACGACCACCGCCGGTTCCTCGTCGAACACTGGGCCGAGCTCTCGGCCGCCGCCTTCGAGGGGTACCGCCGGCACGGGGCCGGGGCCGTCGTCCTGTGGCGGGCCGCGGGGCCCCGGCGGTTCCGGCCGCGCCCGTTCGAGCCGGAGCGGCTGTGGTACACGACGCAGATCCACGCCATCCCCGGGACCTCTAGCGACGACTTCGACGGCTGGGAGGCCCGCCAGCTCGAGACGTACGACCCCCAGGCCGCCGCGCTCGTCGTCTTCGTCGAGGGCGACCGCGTGGCCGGCTACCGCGTGGCCGGGGACCCGCCGCCGCCCGAGGCCCTCCGGCTCTCCCAGGCGCAGTCGAACTAGTGCTCCGGTAGGTTCACCTTGTCATCCTGAGCGTCAGCGAAGGATCTCGACTCGATGGGTCAGCGGTAGGGGCCGGCGCCTACGACCGGAGAGACCGCGTCGAGATCCTTCGTCGCTCCGCTCCTCAGGGTGACGGGGTGGGACGGTCACGGGACTAGGCCCGCTGGCGGAGGCCGAGCACGGCCTCGGCGTCGACGCGGTCGGGGAGGGGGCCGGCCGTGGTCAGCTTGAGCGCCGCCAGCCGGCCGCCGGCCCGGGCGCAGTCGCGCGGGGCCTGCCCGTCCAACCAGGCGGCGAGGAACCCGGCCCAGAAGGCGTCGCCGGCCCCGGTCGCGTCC
>CAZDFV010000226.1:0-5580 GCA_964504495.1 uncultured Rhodothermales bacterium | reverse complement strand
CCGTGTGGGCCGTCGACGCCGTCGCCCGGCGCGTCCTCCCCCGCCGGCCCTGCCTGACGCAGGCCCTCGTCGGCCGGCGGGCGCTCCGCCAGTACGGCGTGGAGACCGACCTCCAGATCGGGGCGGTCCGCGACGGGGCCGGGGCGTTCAGCGCGCACGCCTGGCTCGAGCACGGCGGCCGGGTCGTCCTCGGCGGGAACAACCGGATCGGCCACTACGCCCGGTTCACCACGTTCGCGGACCGGGCGGCTCCGCCCGCCCGGCCGGAGCCCGCCCGGCCCGTCTACCGGCCCCGCGTCGAGGGGGGATGACGGGGATCGTCGGGGTCGTCCACCGAGACGGCTCGGCCGTGCCGGAGGGCCGCGTCCGGCGAATGGCCGAGGCGACGCGGGCCGGCGCGGCCGACCGCCGGGGCTGGTGGGCCGAGGGGCCCGTCGGGCTCGGCGGCGCCGCGTTCCACACGACCCCCGAGGCGCCGGCCGAGGGGCTCCCCGTCCGGGCCGGCCCCTTCGCACTCGCGGCTGACGTCCGACTCGACAACCGGGTCGACCTCTTAACCCGCCTCGGTAGCGTCCTCGACGGCCTCGGCCTGCGCCGGACCGGCCGGCCCGTCTCGGACGCGGACCTCCTGCTCGCGGCGTACGCTGAGTGGGGGGCCGACTGCCCGGCTCGGCTCCTGGGCGACTACGCCTTCGCAGCCTGGGACGCACGCGGCCGGACGCTCTTCTGTGCGTGCAGCCCGTTCGGGGTCCGCCCCCTCTACGTGTCCCACGACCCGGCCCGGCTGGCGGTCGCGACGGAGCCCCGGGCCCTGTTCGCCGCCGGGGTCCCCCGCGAGATCGACGACGACCTCGCGCGAGAGCTGTCTCGGACGGGGATGAGCCCCAGCCCGGACCGGACGATCTTCCGGCACGTCCGGCTGCTCCCCGCCGGGCACGCGGTCGAGGTCTCGCCGGACGGCGTGCGGGAGTGGCCGCACTACACGCTCCGGCCGTCGCCCGGCCCGGTCCCCCAGCGTGACGAGGCCGTCGCCGAGCGGTTCGCCGAGCTCTTCGCCGAGGCCGTTCGGTGCCGGCTCCGGGGAGGCGCCGTGGCGGGGGCCCAGCTCAGCGGCGGCCTCGACTCGTCGGCCGTGGCCGTCGTGGCGCGCGACGTGCTCGCCGAACGGGGGGCGCTCCCGCTGGACACGTTCACGCTCGCGTTCGAGGCCACGCCCCGGGTCGACGAGCGGCCGTTCGCCGAGGCGGTGCTCGCGACGGGGGGGTTCCGGCCGCACACCGTTGTTGCAGACGGGCTCGGGCCCCTCTCGAACCTCGCCGACGTCTACGCCGCCGTCGACGACGGCCCGGCGGTCGGGACGCAGCACCTCGTCTGGGCGCTGTGCAAGGCCGCCGGCGAGGCCGGCGTCCGCGTGCTCCTCGACGGGATCGACGGGGACCTCGTCGTCGAGCACGGGCAGAACCGGCTCCACGAGCTGGCGCGGGAGGGGGATTGGGAGACGTTCTTCCGCGAGGCCCGCCTCCTCGTCGAGCGGCACCGGGGGGTCGACCGCCTCCACTCGTTCGAGCGCGACTTTGCCGGGACGCCCGGCTCCCTCTTCTCGGGGTACGGGCTCCCCGCGCTCGACGCGCTGGCCGCGACGGGGCCTCCGTGGGCGTTCGCCCGCTCGCTCCGGGGCGCCGTGCGGCACGGGAACGCGCGGCCCCGGGCCGTCCTCCGCCGCGTGTGGCGCCGGCTCCTCGTCCCGGCGCCCCTGCTGCGCCGGACGGGCCGCGCCGGGGGCGGGCGGTCCCGTACGGTCCGGGGCGACCAGCTCGAGGGGCTCCAGAACCCCAAGTTGGCCCGGGGCCTCGCACTGGCGACGCACGCCGCCGCGGCCCACGGCGTCGAGCTGGCCCACCCGTTCCTGGACGTCCGCCTCGTCGAGTTCTGCCTGGCCCTCCCCTCCGCCCAGAGCCTCCAGAACGGCTGGACCCGGAGCGTGCTCCGCCGCGCCCTCGCCGACGACCTCCCGCCCCTGGTCCGAGACCGGGTCGGGAAGACGTCGATGAGCCCCGCGTTCGACCGCGGCCTGTTCGAGGTCGACCGGGCCCTGCTGGACCGGCTCGTCGACCGCGCGGGCCGGGCGCCGACTGTAGACGCCAGCGGGCTGGCCGAGGCGCGTGACCGGCTCGCGGCGGCGCACCGGGAGGGGGGGCACGCGGGCGGCCAGGCCGGGCTCCTCGCCGCTCGGGCCTCCGTGGTCGCGTGGCTGGACGCCTTGGGCTACGGGAAAACCTGAGGCGGGACGGTAGCCTTGGCGTACCCGGCCGGTTCCAGAGTGCACGGCCCGGCGCACGGGCGGCGGCTTACCTTGGGGATCGCTCTGCCCGGGCGCTGACTCCACTCGCTCTCGGTGCGACTTTCTCAGACCCCCCAACCATCATGAAGACCTACACCCCCCCGTCGCTCGTCGAGTACGGCGACGTCACCTCCGCCACGGCCGACAGCCGGGAGAACAACACGGACGACACGTTCTTCAGCCTGAACGGGCCCCAGGAGGGCCTCGGCGGCTCGCTCGACACGTGCGTGACCCCGGACGACCAGAACTGCCTCTAGCGGCACGTTTCCGGTAGGCGGCCCCTCCACAGGCCGCCGGCCCTAAACGGGCGGGCTGACCACGCGGTCGGCCCGCCCGTTCTCGTGCCCGCCCCGGCGGACGGCTAGAGTACGGGGCCGGGCGGCCGATACCGCGGGGGACCCGGCGCCCCGGACCGGGGGCCCCACCGGGGACCGTCGACCTATCTTCCGGCCATGCCAGTGTACCGCGCGTACGGACTCACCATCGACTCCGACCTCGTCCTCCCCGGCCTGGGGCCGGCGGCCCCCGACGCGCCGGTGGACGTGCGCGTCCGCCGGCGCCCGCTCGAGATGGACGAGCTGGGGTCGGCCGAGGACGGGAGCCGGATCGGCGCGCTCTTCTACGACGTGGCCCGGTTCCTCTTGGAGGACGGGCGGCGGGTGACCGTCGACGTGCGGAGGGAGGTGGGCGAGGACGTCATCGAGGCCCGCCTGCTCGGGGAGATCTTCGCCGGGCTCCTCCGCCAGCGCGGGCTCCTCGTCCTCCACGCCTGCGCGGTCGCCCGGGACGGTCGGGCCGTCGCCTTCGTCGGCGAGTCGGGGTGGGGGAAGTCGACGCTGGCGGAGGCGTTCTGCCAGCGGGGGTACACGCTCCTCACCGACGACGTCATGGGCGTCGCCTTCGACACCGCCGGGGCCCCCCTCGTCGTCCCGTCGTACCCCCAGATCCGCCTCCGGGAGGACTCGGCGGCCCACCTCGTCCCCGACGGGGCGGGCCTCGTCGACATCTCGCGGAACGGCCCGAAAAAGGCCCGCCCTGACCGCGCCGTCCCGGACCGCCCGGTCCCGCTCCACGCCCTGTACTTCCTCGAGCCCGAGTACCGGGACCGGGCCGGCGTCGTCGAGATCCCGGGGCGGACGGCGCTCGTGGCCCTCGTCTCCCACACGCGGGCCCGCACGCTCATCCACACGAACGCGCCGGCGCTGCTGGCGGACCACCTCCGGCAGTGCGCCGCGCTCGTCCAGGCCGTGCCCCCGCGGGGCCTCCGCCGCCGCCGGGCGCTCGGCGACCTGGAGGCCCTCATGGAGCTCGTCGAGGGGGACGCGTTCGGCGCCCCGACGTCGTGACGGCGCCCCCCGAGAGCCTGGCCGGGCGGCTGGCCGACGGCCTCCGGCGCGTGGGGGCCACGCTCCGCATCGTGTGGGAGGCGGCCCCGCTCTGGGCCACGCTCTGGGCGCTCCTCCTCGCGGTGCAGGGCGCCGTGCCGGCCGCGCTCGTGGCGCTCACGAAGTGGCTCGTCGACGCCGTGGCGGCGGCGGTCGGGTCGGGGGCCTCGGCCGAGGCGGTCGGGCTGGTGTTGCTCCCGGCCGCGCTCATGGGGGGGCTATTCCTCCTCCAGCGCATCCTGGGGGGGCTCTCCGAGTGGGTCGGCGTGGCCCAGTCGGAGTACGTGAGCGACCACGTCTCGGCGCTCGTCCACGACAAGTCGTCCGAGGTCGACTTCGCGTTCTACGAGTCGCCCGACTACCACGACCTGCTCGACCAGGTCTCGAGCCAGGCCTCGAGCCGGACGCTCCAGCTCGTGACGAACGTGGGGGCCATGGGGCGGACGGTCGTGACGCTCCTCTCGATCGGGGCCATCCTGGCCGCCTACGGGGCGTGGATCCCGCTCGCGCTCATCGCCAGCGCGGCCCCGGCCCTCGTCATCGTCCTCCGCCACAACCGGGAGTACCACGCCTGGTGGCAGGCCTCGACCGCGCGGCGCCGGCTGGCCCAGTACTTCGGGCTCATGCTGACGCAGGACGCGGCGGCGGCCGAGGTCCGTATGAACCGGCTCGGGCGGCGGTTCGCCGACCGGTACCTCACGATCCGCCACAAGCTCCGCTCGGAGCGGCTCGACCTCATCCGCCGGCAGGCCGTCGGGCGCGTCGTGGCGGCGGCGCTCTCGCTCCTCGTCACGGCCGCCGTCATGGGGTGGGTCGTGTGGGAGGCCCTCCACGGGCGGGCCACGCTGGGCGACCTCGCCGCGTTCTACCAGGCGTTCACGCAGGCCCAGAACGTGGCCGGGACGCTCCTCCAGAGCGCGGGGTCGGTGTACACGAACTCGCTGTTCATCCGGCACCTGTTCGAGTTCCTCCAGATCGAGCCCGTCGTCCGAGACCCGGAGGACCCCGTCCCGTTCCCGGACGAGATCCGCGAGGGGGTCCGGTTCGAGGACGTCGTGTTCTCGTACCCGGGCACGGAGCACCGCGCGCTCGACGGGTTCGACCTGACGATCCCGGCCGGGAAGACGGTCGCCGTCGTCGGGGAAAACGGGGCGGGGAAGAGCACGTTCATCAAGCTCCTCTGCCGGTTCTACGACCCCGACCGCGGCCGCGTGACCGTCGACGGCGTGGACCTCCGGCGGTTCGCGCAGGAGGACCTCCGGCGCCACGTGGCCGTGCTCTTCCAGTTCGCCATGCACTACCACATGACGGCCCGGGAGAACGTCCGGATCGGCGACGTCGACGCGGCGGACGAGGCCGGCCGCCTGGAGGCCGCCGTGCGGTCGGCCGGCGCCGAGGACCTGTTCGCCCGGCTCCCGCGGGGGTACGACACGCTCCTCGGCCGGTGGTTCGAGGGGGGCACCGAGCTGAGCGGCGGGGAGTGGCAGCGGGTCGCGCTCGCCCGGGCCGTGTTCCGCCAGGCCCCGCTCATCGTCCTCGACGAGCCGACGAGCGCGATGGACTCGTGGGCCGAGGCCGTCTGGCTCGAGCGGTTCCGCGAGATGGCCCGCGGCCGGACGGCCCTGATCATCACCCACCGGTTCACGACGGCCATGCAGGCCGACGTGATCCACGTCGTCGACGGGGGCCGCGTGGTCGAGTCGGGGACGCACGCCGAGCTGGTGGCCCGGGGCGGGCGGTACGCCACGTCGTGGGCCGCCCAGGTCCGCCAGTCGGCCCACGAGCCGGCCGGCGACGGCGCCGTCGGCCCGCTGGCGGACGGCGCCGAGAGCGGCCGGGGACGGTGAGCGCGAG
>CAZDFV010000225.1:0-5603 GCA_964504495.1 uncultured Rhodothermales bacterium | reverse complement strand
GCTCGCCGTCGTGTCCGACGGCGCCGCCCCCGTCTATGCCGACGCGCTCCGCCAGCGGGGCGGCGCCGTGCTGCCCGTGCCCGAGCGCGACGGGCACCTCGACCTCGGCACGCTCCTCGACCGGCTCGGCGCGGGCGATGGGCTGCCCGCCGGTGTCCGCCCGGTCCAGTCGGTCCTGGTCGAGGCCGGGCCCGGGCTGGCGACGGCGCTCCTCGCCGGCGGCCTCGTCGACCGGGTCCGGTGGTTCGTCGCCTCCAAGATCGTTGGGACCGGAACGCCGGCGGTGGCCGACCTCGGGACGGACCGGATGGCCGACGCCCTCGCGTTCGCTGAGATCTCGTGGGAGACGGTCGGGCCGGACGCCCTCCTCCGCGCCTCGCTCCGCGAGCCCTGATGTGTGAGGCGGTCGCCCAGGCGCGGGGCCGTCGCTGCGCTCGGTCGATTTCACAAACCGACTCAGCCCCGCAGCGGGGCCGGGAGGCGCCGCAGGCGGGGCGAGCCAGCCGAGCGCGGGCTGTCTTTCCGGGGGCGGTCTGCCACACAGCGTTGGACGTAAGAGATTGTTTCTTAGCCTCCACGAGTCGGCGGTCGACTGCCCGTCGCCCAGGCCGTCCGGCCCTCTCCTCCGACCCGTCCTCTGTGGGAGTGACGTGGCGGAGCCGCGCTCCGACGGCCCGCTCGCTCCCCGAGGCGCCCCCCTCGTCTCGCCATGCCCACCGCCGCCCGGGCGCCGCGCCGCTGGCGCCTGTTCTACACCGCCCCGCGCGCCGAGCGCCGCTGCGAGCGCCGCCTGCTCGGCGACGGCGTCGAGGCGTTCGTCCCCTGTCAAACGACGGTCCGCCAGTGGTCCGACCGCCGGAAGCGCGTGGTCGAGCCGCTGTTTCCGAACTACCTCTTCGCCCGCGTCGACGAGCGCGACCGGCTGGCGACGCTCCAGACGCCCGGGGTGGTCCGGGCCGTCGCGTTCGACGGCCGGCCGGCCGAGGTCTCGGCCGAAGAGATCGCCTGGCTCCGCCTGCTCGAAGCCACCGAGGACCGCGTCGAACCCGTCCCGGCGCCAATGCCGCCGCGCGACACGCCGGTCGAGATCGAGGACGGACCGCTCCGCGGGCTCGTCGGCGAGGTCGAGGCGCACCGGGGGGGCTACCGGCTCCTCATCCGCATCCCGTCGATCCGGCAGGCCGTGCGCGTCCAGGTCCCGGCCGTCTGGGTCCGCGCCTGCTAGGGCCGCGAGCGGCTGCGCCCGCGCGGGGGGCGGCGGGCGTCTCGGCCAGCCCTCAAGACCGCCAGTTCGTCAACCCGCCCGAGGGGGCACCGTCATGGTCCAGGTCAGCTATCCCGGCGTCTACGTCCAGGAGGTCCCCAGCGGGGTCCGCACGATCGCCGGCGTCGGCACGTCGACGGCGCTCTTCGTCGGGCGCGCCCAGATGGGGCCGATGTTCGAGCCCGTCCTCTGCCTCAGCTACGCCGACTTTGAGCGGGCGTTCACCGGCGCCATCGAGGGGAGCGACCTCCCCCGCGCCGTCCGCCTCTTCTTCCAGAACGGGGGGACGCGCTGCTACGTCGTCCGCATCGCCGACGGCGCCGTGCCGGCCGAGGTCGCGCTCGAAAACGAGGCGGGCAACGCCGTGCTCCGGCTCGTCGCCAAAAGTGCTGGGCTCGTGGGCGACACGATCCGGGCGCGCGTGACCTACAGTGGGGCCCGGCCCGAGGCCACGTTCAACCTCGAGCTGTTCCGGTGGGACGTGAACGCCCGTGGCGAGACGGTCCAGACGGACCTCGAACTGCACTCGGCGCTGAGCATGGACCCCGGCTCGGCCCGGTTCGCCCCGGCCTACCTCACCCAGAACTCGGCCCTCGTCGACGCCTTCGATGCGGATGCTGCCCTCGCGGAGGCCGCCGCCGCCGGGTTTTCCCAATCCGGCCGGCCCGTCACCGACGCCAACGACACGGCGTTCCGCGACGCCTGGCAGGACCGGATCGGCTCGGCCTCCGTCGACGGCACGAACCGGTTCCGCATCAACGTGGACGGGACCGGCTTCGTCACGGCCGACCTCTCGGGCCTCACGTTCGGGGCGGCCCCGCTCGACACGCCGGCGAACGTGCGGGCGAATCTCGCGGGCGAGATCGAGAACGCCGTCAACGCCGTGCTCCCGCCCGGCGCGTCCGTGACGGCCTCGTTCGTGGTCGGCCCGACGGCGCCAGGAGGTGACGGGACCGCCCTCCTCCGGCTGGAGTCCGCGACCGGCGACGTCCAGATCGAGCCGGCGGCCTCCGGCGACCTCGCCGTCCCGCTCATGCTGGGGGCGGCGCAGGGCGGGCTGGAGGTGGCGCTCCACGCCCCTCGCCGGCCGGCCGCGAATGGCGTCGTGTTCGACCTCGACGACCTCGTCGACGTCGCCGAGCGCGAGCAGACGGCGTTCGACACGATCACGATCGACGGCGTGGCGATCGGCCTGGGCACGACGCTCCAGACGAACGCGACGGCCGACGCGCGGATGTTCCTCGACGGCTACACGCCGACGAACAACGCGAACCACGACGGCGTGCGGGAAAAGTGGTCGGTCATCGCCGCTGCGATTGACGCGGCTCGGGCGCTCGACCCGGCGTTCGGGTGGGGCGCCGAGGTGTGGGGCTCGCGGCTCGCCCTCGTCCCGCTGGCGGGCGGCGACAACGCCGTGGGGACCGTCGCCACGAGCGGGGCCGACGGCGTCGACATCGGCCCGAGCTTCCACACGAACGTCCGGTATTACAGCCTCGGCACGACGGGGCAGGGCGCGTTCCAAGCGGGCGGCGTGGCCGGGAACAACGGGCTCGCCCCGACGCTCGTCGACTACCGCGCGGCCTACACCGCCGTCGAGCGCGAGGTGGACCTGTTCAACCTTCTCGTCCTCCCCACCGACCACGACCACACGGACGCCACGCGCGCCAGCCTCTGGAGCCCGGCTAGCACGTTCTGCGCCGAGCAGCGGGCGTTCCTCCTCATCGACGCGCCGACGTGGACGACGGTCCAGGAGGCGACGGACCCGGTGACGGGCGTGAACGCCCTCCGCGTCGGGCTCGTGAACGACCACAGCGCGGCCTACTACCCGCGCGTCCTGATCCGCGAGAACGGCCTTGAGGTGGCCGTCGGGCCGAGCGGCGCGGTCGCCGGCCTCATGGCTCGGATCGACGGGACGCGCGGCGTGTGGAAGGCGCCAGCGGGGACGGAGGCGACGCTCCGGGGCGTCGTCGGGCTCGAACGGCGGCTCTCCGACGCCGAGAACGGGGTCCTCAACCCGCGCGCGATCAACGCCCTCCGCGTCTTCCCGAACGGGATCGTGAGCTGGGGTGCCCGGACGCTCGACGGCGACGACGACTTCGGGAGCGAGTACAAGTACGTCCCCGTCCGCCGGCTGGCGCTCTTTATGGAGGAGAGCCTGTACCGCGGCCTCCAGTGGGTCGTGTTCGAGCCGAACGACGAGCCGCTGTGGGCGCAGATCCGGCTCAACGTGGGCGCCTTCATGCACGGCCTGTTCCGCCAGGGCGCCTTCCAGGGGACCAAGCCGGCCGACGCCTACTTCGTCAAGTGCGACCGCGAGACGACGACGCAGAACGACGTCAACCTGGGCGTGGTGAACGTCTGGGTCGGGTTCGCGCCGCTCAAGCCGGCCGAGTTCGTGGTCCTCTCCATCCAGCAGATCGCGGGGCAGATCCAGACCTAGCGCTGCGCGCGACGTCTGCCTGCACGGCCCCTCCACTCCCGAGACCCTGACGCACGATCATGGCACAGTTCAACGTCAACACGCATCGGTTCGACCCGTACAAGAACTTCAAGTTCAGGGTCAAGTGGGACGGCGAGTACGTGGCGGGCGTGAGCAAGGTCAGCGCGCTCAAGCGCTCGACCGAGCCCGTCACGCACCGCGAGGGCGGCGACCCGAGCACGCAGCGGGTCTCGCCGAGCACGTGGAAGTTCGAGCCGATCACGCTCGAACGGGGCGTGACGCACAGCCTGAAGTTCGAGGAGTGGGCCAACCTCATCTACACGACCGACGGTGACGCGGCGATCTCGCTGAAGAACTTCCGCAAGGACCTCATCATCGAGCTCCTCAACCTCCAGGGGACCGTCGTGAAGGCGTACCAGGTGTACCGGTGCTGGGTCTCGGAGTACCAGGCGCTCCCCGAGCTGGACGCGAACGCGAACGCCGTCGCGATCGAGATGATGGTGCTCCAGAACGAGGGCTGGGAGCGCGACCTCGCCGTGCCCGAGCCGGCCGAGTCGTGAGCGGGGAGGGCTGGGGTCCGTTAGGACGTACACAGTGGGTCAGGCCCGCCCCCCCGAGGGGACTCCCGCGAAGCGGCCCGTGTCCTGGGCCCGCTAGTGCAGCCGCAATCGGTCTGCTGCGGGACGGGCTCGCACCACCCCGCCCGCCCGTCTACCACCCCTGTCCCCTCCTGTCCAGGAGGGGGACTCCGCCCGGACCACCCCGCCCGACGGAAGGCGTAAAGCACAAGACTCCTTGATCCTGCACCAGCGGTCTGCGCCGACGAGCGCCGCCAGCGGGGGGGCGGACACCCTCCGCGTGGCCGCCGACACCTCCCTCAAGGGAGGAGGACAACCAACTGTTTAACTCCTATCCGTTCGGGAGCTCTCGGTTCATTCACCATCCCTCCCTCTCCAGTCGCTCTCATTCATCCCGCATCCCTCCCGTCAATGTCCGTCCGCGTCGTCCCGCTCCGCCACGTGCGCCCGGCCTGGGCGGCGCTGCGGCCGCTCTGCGGGCACGACGAGGAGGCCATTACGGAGTCCGACACGCGCGCGGCCGTCACCCTGCTCGACCGGCTCCTCGCCGACGTGCCGGGGACCGGGTGCCCACCGGGGTCGGCGGCGGCGTTGACGGCGTCGGACCGGGACCGCCTGCTGGCGGCCGTCTACGCCGAGACCTACGGGGACCGCGTGGCCGGGACGCCGGCCTGCGCGGCGTGCGGGCAGACGTTCGACCTGTCGTTCTCGCTCGGCGCGCTCCTGGCGCACGCGGACGCCGACGATCAGGACCGCCAGCCGGTCGAGGACGGCGCGTTCCAGACGGCGTCCGGCGTCCGCTTCCGCCTGCCGGTCGGGGCCGACGAGATCGCCGTCGCGGCGCTCCCGCCCGACGCGGCCCGGCAGGCGCTCCTCGCCCGGATCGCCCCGGACGCGAGCGACGAAGACGCGGAGGCCATCGAGGAGGCGCTGGAGACGCTCGCGCCGATCCTCGACCTGGAATTGGCGGCGGTGTGCCCCGAGTGCGGCGCCGCCCAAACCGTCCCGTTCGACGTGCAGCGCTACCTGCTGGAGAGCCTGCGCGGCGAGTGGCGCCTGCGCGGGGCCGAGGTCCACCGCTTGGCCTCGACCTACGGGTGGGGGCTGGGCGACATCCTCGGCCTGCCGCGCCCGCGCCGCCGCGACTTCGTCGGGCTCGCCGAGGCCGAGCTCCCCGCCGCCCGCACCCGCTCCACGTGGCGACGTACCTACAGCGCCTAACCCGCCGGGCCGCCGTCCCGACGGCGCGGGCGCCCGTGGCCCCGCGTCCCCCCGCGCCGGCGGGTCTGGGCGACGACCCGTTCGAGGCCGTCGCCCCGGC
>CAZDFV010000224.1:0-5654 GCA_964504495.1 uncultured Rhodothermales bacterium | reverse complement strand
GCCCACTCGACGGCGTCGGCGACGCCGAGCCGCTCGGCCCGCTGGCGGAGCGCGGGCCCCTCCCCCCCCTCCCCGACGACGACCAGCCGGACCTCCGAGACCCGCGCGCGGACGGCCGGGAGCGCGTCGAGGAGCACGTCGTGCCCCTTTACCGGCACCAGCCGGCCGACGACGACGACGCGGCCGCGCTCCGGCGCCCGCGGGAGGGCGCCCCAGACGCCGAGGTCGACCCCGTTCGGGATCACGACGGCCTCGCGCCCCGACAGCTCGCGGACCCGGTCCGCCAGCGGGTCGGACACGACGGTCACGACGTCGGCCGCGCGGAGGACGCGGGGCTGGACGAACCGGCTGACGGCGTGGTAGTGCCTGCGGAGGTCGCTCCCGTGGCCGGTTAGGACGACGCGGAACCCGAGTGCCCGCCGGAGCGCGAGGAAGTACGCCGCCTCGCCCCCGACGAAGTGGACGTGCACGACGTCCGGGCGGAGCCGCCGGAGCAGCCGCCGGAGCGCCGCGTACGACCGGGCCGTCCGCCACACCGAGCCCGGGCGGGGGAGCCGCCGCCACGTCCGGAGCACCTCGAGCGGGACGGCCCAGGCCCCCTCCCCCACCGGCTCCACGCGCGGGCCGTCGTGGAGCGTCGTCACCTCGTGCCCGGCCGCGCGGAGCGACCGGGCCAGGTGCCCGAACACGGTCTCCATCCCCCCGACCGTCCCGTACGGCGAGGTCGTGTGCATCACGATCCGGCGGGGCGCGGTCATGAGGGGTGCGTGCGCGCCGGCGCGAGTTGCCGGCCGGCCCCGCAATCCTCGGACCCAGGCCCGGTCGTCCTGTTCGCCATCCTGGACGCTCGTCTCGCCGGATGTGGAAAGGTGCACCGGAGATTGTTCATCGATGCAATAACGGGTACCAACGGGATGAGCACGGACGGGAGAACGGGACCCGCGGCAGACTACGGCGGCGCCCGGTAGTGAGCGGGCGCCGCCCGTTGTTCTTCCAACAAACTCACGCCGTCGGGGCGCCCCGGCGTCCCGAGCGGCCGTCCCGTCACCGCCCTCGTCGGATCCTCACGACGCCATCGCCTGCCGCTCAGCCCCCGCCGGCCCGGCCCCTGGCGAGCCCGTCGGCCCCGAGGCGGAGGCCGGCGGCCTGGAGCGCCGACCGCGCGCGCCGCCGGACCCGGCGCTCGGTCCGGAGCCAGGGGTAGCGCGTCCACCGCCGGGCGAGCGCGACCGCCTCGTCGACGACCCCCGGGTGACGGTCACCGGCCTCGCGGCCGACCCGCTCCAGCGCTTCGTCGAGCGGGCGCCGGTAGGCGTCCAGCCGACCCCGGTCGCGGAGCGTGGCGGCGAGCTGGTCGAGGACCCAGAGCCTCGCCCGGAGCCCCTCGTCCGAGAGCCGCCGCCCGCTGACCGACGCGGCGCCGGCCGTCTCCAGCCGGCGGTAGAACGCCTCACCGTGATCGGTGAGGACGAGGGGGACGCCGCGCGCGAACGCCTGCATCATCAGGTGGCCGTCTTGGTTCAACGCGAGCGACTCCTCCCAGGGACCGGCCGCTGCGAACGCCTCGCGAGACCAGAGGACCGAGCACGGAGGGTGGTACCACCCGATGAGCCACGCGGCCAAGGCGTCCTGCCCCGGCCGCCGGGGCTCGCACGACGGGGGGCGGCGGACCCACTCCGCCCCCTCACGATCCAGCCGGTACCACGGGCACGCGGCGATCGCTCCGGGCCGCTGGCGGAGCGCGCCGACGAGGGCTTCGATGGCCGTCGGGCCGAGCACGTCGTCGGCGTCGAGGAACTGGACGTAGGCGCCCCGGGCCGCGGCGACCGCCCGGTTCCGCGCCGCGCACGCCCCGCCGTTCGGCTGCGTGAGCACCCGGACCCCCGGCCCCTCGAACCGACGGGCCACCGCGAGCGTCCCGTCGGCCGACCCGTCGTCGACCACGACGGCCTCGACGGACGGGTACGTCTGCGCCTCGACCGAACTCAACGTCTCGGCCAGCCACCGCTCGGCGTTGTACGCGGCCACGCAGACGGAGACGAGGGGGGGCACGGGCGGGTCGGCTGTTCTACGGTCAGGGCGCGCCGGCCGGGGCGGGCGAGGGCCCACGTACGCGCCGGGGGCGCGGGCGTGCCCGGCGGCCCGGTACCGCCGGTTGCCACGCCGCTGCCGCCGGGGGCGGAGCGCTCGTGTGCCGGCGAAGCCTCACCCTAAGGCGGACAGGACGGCCCGCAGCGAGTCCAGGTCGGCCACGGCGTCGCGGTACAGCGGGTGCCCCCCGCCGTGCCCCGTCCCCCCCACCAGCCAGTAGCGGTGGCCGAGGGCCGAGGCGAGCGCGTAGAAGTTGGGGTTGGGGAAGCTGAGGTCGGCGATCTCGACGACCTCGGTCCCGGGCGTGCAGAACGTGATGTTCGTGAGGCCCGCGCCGTGGAGCCCGCCGACGGCCTCGGCCGACTGCATGAGGGCCACCTGCTCGTCGAAGGTGTGGTCCTCCATGCACACGGCCTCGAACCCCGCGGCCCGGAACATCAGCCACACGTCGTCCTCATTGAGGAGCCGGCGCTTCGACGTCGGCACGCGCGCCCGGCTGATGTAGATCCGCCGCCCGCGCTGTCCGCCCGTCCGCCCCCGGTCGAACGCGGCGCGGACGGCCCCGACCAGCTCCGGCCGCCGCCAGCTCGTCTGGACGAGGGTGAGCGCCCCGACGTCGACCCGCGCGTTGAGGGGGACCGTCTGGATGCGCCCGGCGTCGACGCCAAGCCGCTCCAGGGACGGCCTCATGACGCCCCTCCACGCCTCCGGCAGGACGACGCGCTCGAGGAGGCCCTCCTGTTGGAGCAGCGCGAACTTCGTCAGGTGCGACCGGAGCCAGTGGGAGTGGTTGTAGTACGCCCGCTCGGCGACCCACACGGCCTCGTCGAGGACGACGTCGGCCGGCCCCCTCAGCAGCGGCGCGTGGAGCGCCGGCTTGTAGTACATCTCCGGGAGGCCCACGTACTCCCGCCCCGGCGTGACCGCCACGGGGTAGTACCCGACGTCCTCCGTGTCCCCCGCGCTCAGCACCGTCCCGCCCTCCACCCGGACGAGGCCGACCTCCCCGAGCGACAGCCGGGGGACGTCCCGGAACGAGAACCCCCACCACCCCCTGTCGTCGGGCAGCTCGGACGGGTCGGCAACGTTCGCGGGGAGGGCGTAGCGGGCCTCGCCGTCCGCGAGGAGCACCTCCTTTCGGGCCGGGCTCGCTTCCCCCGCCTCTCTGGGGTCGAGCCGGTCTAGCGACCGGTACCCGAACACCCCCGGGGCCACGCCGGCCCGGACGGCCCGCGCGCTGATGCGGCCGAGGATCCTCTCCGGGAGGGTGGACGGGTCGGTCACGTCGGGTCGCGTTGTGGGATCGGTGTGGGGGCTGCCTCGGGCGCCCCGTCCGTCGGGCCTAGTCGACGAGGGGTGCGGCGGCCGGCCGCACTGCGGCGTCGTACAAGGCCCGGAACTTCCGGCACTCCGTCTCGAGGTCGTAGTCCCGCATCATCTTGGCCCGGCCGCGTGCCCCAAGCGCCGCCCGCTCCTCTGGAGCGAGGTCCATGAGCGTGCCGAGCCGCTCGGCGATCCCGACGGCGTCGCCCTCCTCGGCGAGGAGCCACTGGGCCTCGTCGGGGACCATCTCCGGAATCCCGGCGTGGCGGGTCGAGACGCAAGGGAGCCCGGCGGCCTGGGCCTCGACGAGCACGTTGGGGGTCCCTTCTCGGTCGCCGTTCGGGGCCGTCTTGCTGCACAGGACGAACGCGTGGGCCTCCTGGAGGGCCCGGAGCACGTCCCCGTTGGGCCGGGCCCCCTCCAGCCGGACGACCCCGCCGAGTCCGGCGGCCTCGGCCTGGCGCTCGAGCTCCCCGCGGAGCTCGCCGTCGCCGAAGATCCGGAGCCGGACGGGCCGACCCTCGGAGGCGAGCCGGCCGACGGCCGCGATCGCGTCGGCGTGCCCCTTTTTCGCGGTCAGCCGGCCCACGCTGACGACGGTGAACGGCCCGCCCGGCTCGGCCTCGCGGACCGGGACCTCGTCGACGCGCCGGCCGACGTGGACGACGCGGACCTTCTCGGGCGGGCACCCCAGCCGCTCCGCGGCCTCCCGCATCTCCTCCGAGAGGACCGTCGCGAACGAGACGGCCGGCCACAGCTCCTCCCGGTAGCGCCGCCGCCACTCCTCGTCCTTGACGAGCTCCGAGATGTCGTACCCGTGGAACGTGACCACGAGGGGGACGCCCTCCGCGCGGGCCACCGGCGCCGCGACCCAGGCGTCGTTGCCGAAGTGGGCGTGGAGCACGTCGGGGCGGACCTGGCGGACCGTGCGCGCGAGCCGCCTCCGGACCGTCGTGTACCACGACGTGGGCGCCGTCGTCCTCCCCAACGCCTCCATCGCCCGCCACCACAGCCGGTCGGGGTCCGTGTCCCGCGGTTGGGAAACGAGGTGGACCGCCTCGAACGGCCGCCTCTCCTCGTTGACCCGTCGGTGCGTCACGACGTGGCAGTCCACGCCCTGCCGCTCCAGCTCGGTGACCCACGTGTAGATCGCCGTCTCGCTGAGGAGGGAGAACGTCTGGCAGTACTGGGCAACTCGCATGGGGGTCGGACTCATAGCGGGGACCGGTCCCGCCGGCGGACCCGGCGGAGTCGGCCGAAGAGGCGAGGCGGGAGGGCCGTCTCCAGGAGGAAGGGGTAGGCGGGGTACGAGCGGGGGGCCCGGGCGATGGACCGGAGGGCGAGGGCGAGGGCCGCCGCCCCCTCCCCGGCCGCCCGGTGGCGGCGGGCGCTCTCGAGAAGGAACGCGGAGGCCGTCCCCGCCCGGCGCATCGCGGCCCCGTGGGTCCGGTAGAGCCAGGCCCGGGCGTCCAGGTTGTCCCGGGTGTTGAGCGTCTTCCGCTCGATGTCGTCGGGCTCGTAGTACCGGATCAGCGGCTCCGGGACGTAGGCGGCCTCGGCGTGCCGGGCCACGCGGATCCAGTACTCCCAGTCCTCGATGGCCGGGATCCCCTCGTCGAAGGGCCCGGCCCGGGCGGCGGCCGACCGGCGGAGGACGACGCCCGACGTCCCGTGGATCACGTTCCGCTCGAGGAGGGCCCGGTAGAGGTCCCCCCCGTGCCGGGGGGTGTGGACGGTCCGCTCGCCCCCGGGCCCGACGTTCTCGACGCCGCCGTAGACGAGCCCGACGGCCTCGGGGCTCCGGCGGAAGAGGTCCACCTGGCGCGCCAGCTTGTACGGGAGCCACTCGTCGTCGGAGTCGAGGAACGCGACGAGCGCGCCGCGGGCCTCGCGGAGCCCCCGGTTCCGGGCCGCGCTTACGCCGGCGTTCTCGGGCTGGCGGAGGTAGCGGACCCGACCGTCCCGGGCTGCGTAGCCGTTGACGAGCGCGGCCGTCGCGTCCGTCGAGCCGTCGTCGACGACGAGGACCTCGAGGTCCCCGAACGTCTGAGCCAGCGCGCTGTCGAGCGCCCGCGGGAGCAGACCGGCCCGGTTGTACGTCGGGACGACGACGGAGACCGTCGGCGCCGCCTCTCCACGGTCGGGGGGGGGCTGGCCGCTCACGGGCTCGCGGTCTCCAGACCGAACCGGACTTCTTCGAGCGACTCCCGAGGGGGAGCGGCCGCCCCGGCCGACGGCCC
>CAZDFV010000223.1:0-5688 GCA_964504495.1 uncultured Rhodothermales bacterium | reverse complement strand
CGGAGCCCTGGGCCGCCGCCAGCGGCGCGGCGCCCGCCCCGACGAGGGCGAGCGCGGCGAGGGCGCGGCGGAGCGGGGTGGGCACGGGGCACGTCACGGCACGTCCCGTATCGGCCGGGCCGGCCTCACCCTAAGCGCTTTACGGGAGGCTCCCGACGTGCCGAGCGACCGCCGCCGGGTTCCGTTCGAGGTAAGGGGGGCGGCCCCCGATACGTCTACGGCCGGCCCGGATCACGCCGCGGCCCGCGCCGTACCTACCGACCCCGCCCCACACACCCTACTCATGGCCAACGCCGTCACCGACGCGACCTTCGACTCCGAGGTCCTCAACACCGACCAGCCCGTCCTCGTCGACTTCTGGGCCACGTGGTGCGGCCCCTGCCGCGCCATCGCCCCGACCATCGAGGAGCTGGCGGCCGAGTACGAGGGCCGCGCGAAGGTGGTCAAGCTCGACGTGGACAACAACCCGCAGGCGGCGATGAAGTACGGGATCCGCTCGATCCCGTCGCTCCTGTTCTTCAAGGACGGCCGCCCCGTCGACCAGGTGCAGGGGGTCGTCCCGAAGCGGCTCCTCGCCGAGAAGCTGGACGCCCTCGCCGGCCAGACCGCCTAGCGGCCGCCGCCGCCCGTCTATCTTCCGCGGGGGCGCCGCCCGGCACGACGCCGGCGCGGCCCCCGCCGTCTTCTGCCGTCCGCGCCCATGACTACTCCGCCGTCCACGCCCGCCCCGCTCCCCGACGGCCTCGACTGGGAGGCCGCCGAGCGCCGCGCCGTCGCGGTCATCGGGACGGGCCCGGCCGGGCTCACGGCCGCCCTCTACGCCGCCCGCGCCGGGCTGGCGCCGCTCGTGCTCCAGGGGCCCGAGCCCGGCGGCCAGCTCACGACCACGACCGACGTCGAGAACTTCCCCGGCTACCCCGACGGCGTGATGGGGCCGGAGATGATGCAGGACCTCGAGACGCAGGCCGCGCGGTTCGGCGCCGAGCTCCGCTGGGGGACCGTCACGCACGTCGACCTCTCGCGCGGCCCCGACGGGGCCGGCCCGCACCGGCTCGTCGTCGACGAGCGGACGCCGGTCCTCGCTGACGCCGTGGTCGTCTCGACGGGCGCCAGCGCCAAGTACCTCGGGCTCGAGAACGAGAAGCGGCTGCTGGGCCGTGGCGTCAGCGCGTGCGCGACGTGCGACGGCGCCTTCTTCCGCGGCGAGGAGATCGCCGTCGTCGGCGGCGGCGACACGGCGATGGAGGAGGCCCTCTTCCTCACCCGGTTCGCCTCGACCGTCCACGTGATCCACCGGCGCGACGCGTTCCGCGCGTCGCAGATCATGCAGGACCGCGTGCTCAAAAGCCCGAACGTCCAGGTCCACTGGAACACGGTCGTAGTCGACGTGCTCGGCGACGACGCCGTGACCGGCCTCGTCCTCCAGGACACCGAGACGGGCGAGACGCGCGAGCTGCCCGTGACCGGCTTCTTCGTCGCCATCGGCCACAAGCCGAACACGGACCTGTTCCGCGGCTGGCTGGACCTGGACGAGAACGGGTACGTCCTCACCCACCCCGACTCGACGAACACCGACGTGCCCGGCGTGTTCGTCTCCGGCGACGCGCAGGACCACGTCTACCGCCAGGCCGTGACGGCCGCCGGGACGGGCTGCATGGCAGCCATCGACGCCGAGCGGTGGCTGGCCGAGCAGGACGTGATCGAGGACACGCGGACGGAGACGGAGTACCACGCGGCCCCGGCCGAGGGCTCCGACAGCGGCGAGCCGGTCGAGGACAAGCTGGCGGAGGCGTAGCGCCGGCTCAGGACGGTCCCGCCTGGTCAGCGGTCGGCTGCGCCGTCCCGTCCCGCCTGAAGAAGTCGGCGAGGTCGACCCGACGGACTCGGAGGACCCCGAACAAGAACACGAGCACGGCGCCCGTCAAGGCGTGCGCGGCGACGAGCAGCGCGGCCCACGCGTTCCACGCCGCGCCGCGTGAGATGAGGAACGCGTCTGGGCCTGTGGCTGACATCTGGTCGGCCACGCTCTGGGCGCTTGAGGCCGCCCGTGCGTCGCCCGCGCTCCGATCGCACAGGGCCTCGAAGGAGCGAGTGCAGTCGACGTAGGGGAACGCGAGGCTCCCGGCGTCGAGGGTGGCCGGGACGAGAACGCGCGTGCGCTCCTCGCTCCCAGGCGGCCACGTGTACGACGCGACGACCGTGAGGTAGCTGAGGGTGTGCGCGATGAGCAGGACGACTCCTAGGACGGTCGTCCAGGCGATCCACCGGCCGGCGGTCCGTCGCCCCCAGCCCTCGATGGTCCCACGATGTGTGAGGGTCCACCCGGCGACGGCCGTGACGACCACCGCCAGCGTGGCGGCTGCCAGACCCGACAGGACGGCGCCGGGCAGGGCGAGCGTCAGGGCCAGGAATCCGAGCCCCGGCACCACCATCGTAGCTGCGAGATAGACTTTGTCTGCGTCCATCGTTTAGTCGCAGATGTCAGCAGGGGGGAGGTCGACCGGCTCGTCGACGGGGGGCGTCCCGATCGCGTGCTCTGCCACAGCGATCTGAGAGCCGTGCCGACTTAGGAGCGTGACGGCCCTCCTGCTGAAGAAGCCCTCGAACACCCCGTCTTCCCCGGCGAACCCCCTGCGAGCGGTCTCGGGGGGATCGCACAGGACGGCGTCCCGTGTACGCCCCCCCCCAGGTAGAACGTAGACCGCAGCCCGCGGCCACGTCCGGACGGCGTAGGGGACCTGCACGACCCCGGCCTGAAGTGGGCCCTCCGCGGCGATCATAGCGGCTTGGTCCTCTTCTTCGCCTTCGAAGGGCGTCGGCGCGAGGGGCTCTGAGATCGGCACGAACCGGACCTGCTGCGGGCTCGTCCCGAAGGACGCAAACAGGGAGGAGAGAGTGGCAACACGGGCCCGGAACAGGCTTCCCTGCGCACTGGCCTCGGCCGGCGAACCGACCGCCACGCCGACCGTCGCGACGAGTGACGGGTTCTCTGCGAGCGTGAGGGCCTGGTCGGCGGCAAGCTCTTGCGAGAGCGACGTGAGCGAGGCCGTCCCCGGCTCGAACGCAATCGGGCTCCGGAGGAGGTCCCAGGCTGCGGCCCGCTCCGCGTCGACCGTGTACGCCCCGACGCGGGGGTCCTCGGTGCCCGTCTGCGCCGCGCTCGGCGTCACCAGGGCAACGAGCAAGGCCAGTAGAGACAGAGGTCTCGATAGAGAGGGGAGAGGCCGCATGTTCTAGAATAGACATGGCTTACCCCGATACTACAACCCCACGGGGGAACGTCGAGTCCACCGCGCTCTCCTCGCCGGCCGCGACGTCGAGTACCGCTCCGGTCTAGGACGAGCGGGCGGTCGCCGCGAGCGGCTAGGCCGCGCGGCGGACCGGGGCGGTGTCCTCAGGCGCCGGGGCCCGCCGCGCGTCGGCGAGGGCGAGGAGCCGGTCGAACTGGGCCTCCGAGATCTCCGGTGGCGTCCGCGTGTTGGGAACCGTCCCGAACAGGGCGACGAGGTCGTCCTGGAAGACGGGCGGCGGGGCGTGAAGGTCGAGCACGCGCGGCCGGCACGCGAGGACGGTGCCGCACGCCTCGGCCCGCTCGGCGCAGACGGCGTCCCAGTCTCCGTCGTGCGGCCGGCCGTTGTGGAGCGTGAGGGGGACGGGCAACGGCGGGTTCCCGTCCACGACGAGGTTGCCGGGCGGGCGGAGCCCCCGGCCAGCGTACCAGGCGGCGGCCTCGGCGTGCGCCTCGAACCGGCGCTCGACCTCCAGCACGCCGACGAGCCGCCAGTGGGGCGCGAGCGGGCCGAGGGCGCCGGCCGGCGGCGGCCCCCACTTCCCCTTGGTCGTTACGAACACGACGGCGTCGCCGGGCCGGAGGCGCGGGACGAACCCCCGGCCCCGGCTGGACGACGTGAGCGCCGGGCACGGGTGCTCGAAGTCGGGCTCGCGCCGGCTCATCCCGTTCGCGTAGGGCGGGAGGCCGTAGGCGGCCACGGCGCGGCGCCCACCGAGCGTCTTGGCGAGCGGCCAGTACGAGCAGAGAAAGTAGCGTCCGGTCATGGGCCGAAGGTCTGGGGCGGCGGTGCCACCGGCCCGTCAGCCGGGCACCGCACGGGCGGCCCCGCGTTCACCGACGCCCACTGGCGGACCGCCCCGCCAGCGCCACACCTCGCCCGCCCCATGCGCGTCTTCTTCAACTCGAACGCCGGGAGCGCCCCCGACACCGACCTCGACGCCCTCCGCGCTGCCCCCGACGTGGACCTCGTGGACTGCGAGGACCCGGACGACACGATCGAGGCCGCCGCCCAGGCCGCCCGCGACGGCGAGCGGCGCGTGATCGCCGCCGGCGGCGACGGGACCGTCCACCTCGTCGCGAACGGGCTGATGGAGGGGGCGGACTCGGCCGCGACGCGGCCTGCGCTCGGCGTCCTCCCGCTCGGCACAGGGAACGACCTCGCGCGGACGCTCGGGCTCCCGCTCGGGCGCCCGCCCCTCGTCGCCTTCGAGACCGTCCGCCAGGCCGAGACGCGGACGATCGACGTAATCCGCGTGACGCACCCGGGGTGCGAGGGGCTCACGCGCTACGCCGTCAACGTGTGCGCCGGCGGGTTCAGCGGGGCCGTCGACGAGGTGCTGACCTCGGACCTGAAGGGGAAGTGGGGGCCGCTGGCCTACCTCCTCGGCGCGGCCAAGGCGCTCCCCGACCTCACCGGCCACCGCACGCGCGTGGCCTGGGACGGCGGCCCGCCCGAGCACGTCGCCGCGTTCAACGTGGTCGTGGCGAACGGGCGGACGGCCGGGGGGGGCACGCCCGTCGCCCCACGGGCGAGCCTGGAGGACGGGCTGCTCGACGTGGTCGTGATCCGGGCCGGAACCGGGCTCGACGTGGCCCGGCTGGCCGCCCGCGTCGTCGCCGGCGACTACCTCGCGGACGACTTCGTCGTGTTCAACCGGGTCCGCGAGGTCTCCGTCGAGGCCTCGCCCGGCATGTGGTTCAACGTCGACGGCGAGCTCCGGACGAACGACCCGGTCACGTTCGAGGTCGTCCCCGGCGCGCTCCGCGTGGCCGTCGGCCCAGACTACGTGGCGACCGTCCCAGACCCCACGGCGGAGGCCGAGGCGCCGTAGGTTCCGGGACCTACGTACCCCGGAGCCATGCCCACCGACGTCGCCCTCACCGAACAGGAGGCCCGCAAGCAGGCCCGGAAAGAGCGGGCCTTCTACGCCCACCTCGCCAAGTTCGCCGTGGTGATGTCGGTGCTCCTGGCGATCAACCTGCTCACGTCGCCGGGGTACCTGTGGGTCGTGTGGCCGCTCCTCGGGTGGGGCGTCGGGCTCGCCAGCCACGGGTTCGGCGTGTTCGGGCGGCAGCTCGGCGGGGGATGGGTCGAGCGCCGGACGGCCGACCTCATGGGGGCCGAGGCGTCGGAGGCCCGGCTCCGCGCCCTTCTCGACGAGACGCTCGACGCCCGCGCGCTCCCGGCCGGCAAACCCCAGGACCTCGCCCAGCTCCAGCGCCGGATCGAGCACCTGGAGGCGATCGTCACGGCCACGGGCGACCCGGCCGAGCCCGTGCCGGTCCGGGCGCGCGACGCCGCCCGCCGCCCGCTGGCGGCGGCCCTCGACGACCCGTTCGAGGCGCTCCCGAGCCCCATCGCCACGCCCCGCTTCGACGCCTTCGACGAGGACCCG
>CAZDFV010000222.1:0-5696 GCA_964504495.1 uncultured Rhodothermales bacterium | reverse complement strand
CTCCTGTGGACGAGCCAGGCCGGCGCGGGGGGCCTCGGGTGGGTCGCCTTCGACGCCTTCGTCCGCGACCCGTTCGTCCTCGGCGCCCTCGCCCTCGGCCTCGTCGCGCTCGCGCTCTGGCGGCGCTCCGTCGCCCGGCGGCGGCTCGGGATCGCCGCCGCCGCTGTGCTGGCGGTGGGGGTGTGGGCGGGCGTCGCTCGTGGGGACGGCCGGCCGGCGCTCGACGTCGTATTCCTCGACGTGGGGCAGGGGGACGCGACGCTCCTCGCCCTCCCAGACGGCGGCCACGTCCTCGTCGACGCCGGCCTCCGCTCGCCGTACGTCGACGAGGGCGAGCGGACCGTCCTCCCACACCTCGACCGGTTCGGGGTCGACCGGCTCGACGCGATCGTCCTCACGCACGCCGACGCGGACCACATCGGCGGAGCGGCGACCGTGCTCCGGTCCGTCCCCGTCGGCCGGGTCCTCCACAACGGGCGGCCGGGCGAGACCGACCTCTGGCGGGCGCTCGTCGCGGCGGCCGACTCGCTCGGCGTCCCGTTCGAGCCCGTCGCGGCGGGCGACACGCTCGACCTGGACCCGGCCGTCCGGCTCCGCGTGCT
This sequence comes from uncultured Rhodothermales bacterium, assembly GCA_964504495.1. Taxonomy (GTDB): domain Bacteria; phylum Bacteroidota; class Rhodothermia; order Rhodothermales; family Rubricoccaceae; genus Rubrivirga. The sequence continues at coordinate 5,094 of CAZDFV010000222.1, read as the reverse complement.
CGGACCGCCCCCTGCCCTCGCCGGGGCCGACGGCAACGACGCCTCCGTCGTCCTGCTCGCCGAGCACGGGCGGACGCGCTGGCTCCTCACGGGCGACGCCGAGGAGGCCGGCGAGACGGCCCTCGTCGCTCGCTACCCCGACCTCCTTCGGGCCGACGTGGTGAAGGTGGGCCACCACGGGTCCGAGACGTCCTCGACCGGCGCCCTCGTCGAGGCCGCCGGCCGGACCCGCTTCGCCGTCGTCTCCGTGGCCCGGCGGAACCGCTACGGGCTCCCGGACGCCGCGCCCCTCGCGCGCTGGCGCCGGGCGGGCGCGGACGTGCGCCTCACGTCGGCCGAGGGCGCCGTCTGGCTCCGGTCCGACGGCGAGGGCGTCCGGGCCGTCCGCTGGCGCTGAGCGGGCCGCCAGCCGCTGGCGGTGCCGGCGGGCTAGTGGTACAGGAAGAGGGGGGACCGGGCCTCCTCCAAGAGCCGCGTCGCGGCCGTCCCAAACACCAGCTTGCGGAAGCCGGTCTTGCCGTAGGCGCCGCTCACAACTAGGTCGGCCCGTTCGCCGTCGGCCAGGCCGACGATCCGGTCGGCGGGGGAGGGGCCCTCGACGCTGGACACGGCGGTGTCCTCGAACCCGTGGGCGGCGAGGTAGGTCTGCGCGTCGCGGAGGACGCTCTCGCTCGCCAGCCGGTTGGCCTCGCCCTCGCCGCGGAAGTGGACGACCTCGACGGCGACGCCGGTCCCGAACGGGCGGAGGTGGGCGAACTTCTGGAGCGTCCGCGCGGCCGGCCCGCTCCCGTCGTAGGCCACGGCCACCCGCCGCACCTCCGGGGCCCGGTCGCCGACGATGAGCATGGCGGCGGCGGCCTGCTCGAGCACCTTCGCGAGCACCTTCGTCCTCTGCGTCGGGTTGGCGTAGTAGAAGTGGCTCTCGCGGCCGGCCACGAGGAGGTCGTGCGTCCGCATCTCGTCCATGAGGCTGCGGACGACCCCGCCCTCCCCCACGCGGTCGTTCGTGTGCCGGACGCCGGCGCGGTCGACCCGCTCGGCGAACGCGCGGAGGAGCGCCTCGGCCTGCTCCCGCGTCTCGTCGGTCAGGCGCTCGCGGAGCTTCTCGGCGTAGTGCATCGATCCGATCCCCCCGCCCATCGTGTCGGCCGCGATCGACTCTTTGTCGATGAACGCCAGCCCCGTGACCTCGGCGTCGTGGTCGCGGGCGATCTGGACCGCCGTGTCGGTGGCGACCGGCGTGTCGCCGTCGGGGTCGAGAACGACGAGGATGCGGCGGGTCATCGGCGATGGGGGCGGGCGGGGACGGGAAAGTACGGGGAGGTCCCCGCGTGAAGCCGTGCCACGCTGTCACGCTCGTGATACACCCTGGTATACCGGAGGTGCGGGGCTCCTCAGCCTCCGCCGACTTCTCCACGCCCCTCTTTTACTCTCTTTAGAAATTTAAGTAATGCAGAAGGAGTAGTAGAGCTGTGGACGGCGTGGACAACCCGGCGACCGCGAGGCGTCGTGGGCGCGCGTGGAGAACCCGGTCGGCTGTCCACAACGCCCTCCACACGACAGGGTCGACTCCCCGTCGCTGAGGGGAGCGTGACGCCCGGTTCGCCCGGTCGCCTCCACATCTCCACACTCGTCCACACAAGGACCCCGAGCCTAACCCGGATCGACACTCTCCGCACTGCATGTGGAGAACTGGTCGGACACCGCGTGGGCGGACGGGGGTTGACGAGGGGGCGTCCGACCCCATCGGGAGAAACGTCCACACGGCTCCCCCAGAGGGGCCCGGTTATCCACACCCTTGTCCACGGTGTGGACGGCCGTTTCTCGCGCGTACGGGCCGGTCGCTCCCCGCTCGCCGCCCGGCTGGCGAGTCGCGCCGCCAGCCGGGCGGGCGCCTCAGTCGGGCCGGCCGAGGAGGGAGAACATCTTCTGCTTGTAGGTCTCCACGCCCGGCTGGGTAAACGGGTCCACGCCCAATAGCGTCGCGCTGACGGCGACGGCGTGCTCGTAGAAGTGGATGAGGCGGCCGACCGACTCCGCGTCGAGGCGCGGGAGCGTGAGCGTCCAGTTGGGGACGCCGCCCTCGGCGTGGGCCTCGGCCGTGCCCCGGTACGCCTGCTCGTTGACGTACCCGTAGGGCTTGCCGGCGAGGTAGTTCAGCCCGTCCGGGTCGCCGGGCTCGTCCTCGACGCGGGGCCCGGCGTCGGCGTCGGCGATGCGGAGGAACGTCTCGACGAGCGTCCGCTGCCCCTGCTGCACGTACTGCCCGACCGAGTGGAGGTCGGTCGTGTACTGGAGGACGACGGGGAACAGCCCCTTCCCCTCTTTCCCCTCGCTCTCGCCAAAGAGCTGCTGCCACCACGCGCCGAGCCCCCCTAGCGCGGCGTCCATGACGGCGAGCACCTCGGTTTTGTACCCGGCCTCGTGGAAGGCGTAGCGGTCGCCGGCGTACTGGAGCGCCGGGTGACCGGCGTCCGCCGTGCTCGCCTCGCGCGCGCCGGCGACGGCCCCGTAGAACAGCTGGCGGATGTCGACGCCGGCGGCGGCGATCGGGAGGAGGCCGACGGGCGTGAGGACGGAGAACCGCCCGCCCACGCCGTCGGGGACCACGTAGCGGCGGTAGCCCTGCTCGACGGCGAAGGCGTGGAGCGCCCCGCGCGCGGCGTCGGTCGTGGCGACGATCCGGCGGTCGGCGTCGTCGAACCGCTCCTCCAAAAAGCGCCGGGCAAGGCGGAAGGCGAGCGCCGGCTCGAGCGTCGTCCCCGACTTCGAGATCACGTTGACGTAGACGCTCTTGCCGTCGAGGTACTCGAACAGGCGGGCGTGGTAGCGCGGCGAGAGGTGGTGCCCGGCGAACAGCACCTCCGGCCCGCCCTCGTCGAACGGCGGGCGGAGCGCCCGCATCACGGCCTCGGCCCCGAGGTACGACCCCCCGATCCCGATGCAGAGGAGCACGTCGGCCCGGTCGCGGACCTCGGCGGCCGTCTCGGCAACGCTCTCGAGGAGAGCGTCGTCGGGGTCGAGGAGCATGGTCCGCCAGCCGAGCATGTCGGGGCTGGCCGTCTCGCCGTCGAGGACGCGGCGGTGGGCCTCCAGTACGCGGCTGTCGAGGGCGTCGCGGTCGGAGGGGAGGGCGTCGGCGACGTGCTGGCGGTCGAGGTGGAGCGGCATGGCGGGGTGGGGGAGGGGGGGCGTCAACGCCGCCGCGCTCGGTCCGGTGCCGCCGCGGACCGTCCGCCAGCGGGGCGCCTTGGCGGAGCCCCGCGCGGCGAGCCGACGTAGGCCCGGACCCTCCCCCTCCCGTCATGGACCCCGCGAAGCTCGCCCGGCTGGCGAAGAAGACCGACGTCGCCGCCCTCCTCGACCGCCTCGACGCCATGTCGGCCGAGGACCTCGACAAGCTGATCGGCCCCGGCCGCTCGGGCGACGGCGCCTCCGGCCGAGCGCCCCGCGCCGCGAAGCCGTACACGCCGCCCGCGCCGGACGCCGACTTCTACGGCCTCTTCGAGCGCCAATTGAGCGACGAGCAGCAGCGCGCACGCCGCGCGATCCGCCGGTTCATGGTCGAGGACGTCCAGCCCGTCATCAACGACTACTGGGAGCGGGGGGAGATGCCGTTCGAGCTCGTGCCGGGCCTCCGCGACGCGCTGGGCGAGGCGCTGGGCCCGAGCCCCGGCGAGCGCTACTGCACCGACGGCTTCCTCACCGGGCTCATCTCCCTCGAGATCCCCCGCGTGGACCCGTCCGTCGGCACGTTCCTCGGCGTGCACTGGGGGCTCTGCCTGTACTCCATCTGGCGGTTCGGGAGCGACGCGCAGAAGGAGACGTGGATCGGACCCCTAGAGCGGTTCGAGAAGATCGGCTCCTGGGCCCTCACCGAGCCCGAGCACGGGTCCGACGCCGCCCTCGGCCTGGAGACGACGGCCTCGCGCGAGGGCGACACGTGGACGCTCAACGGGGCCAAAAAGTGGTCCGGCAACGCCACCTTCGCCGACGTGACCGTCATCTGGGCGCGTGACACCTCTAGCGGGGACGTCAAGGGGTTCCTCGTCGAGAAGGGGACGCCCGGCTTCGTCGTCGAGAAGCTGGAGGGGAAGATCGCCAAGCGGTCGGTCCAGAACGTCGACATCCGGCTCGAGAACGTCGAGGTGTCGGAGGCCAGTCGGCTCCCGGGCGTCCGCACGTTCAAGGACGTGGCCGGCCAGCTGGCGACGGCCCGGGCCGGCGTCTCGTGGGAGGCGTGTGGGATGGCGATGGGGATTTATGAGCACACGCTCGACTACTGCACGCGCCGCCGCCAGTTCGGGAGGCCCATTGCCGGGTTCCAGCTCGTCCAGGAGGGGCTCGTGCGGATGCTCGGCAACATCGTCGGCATCCAGGCGTCGGTCCTGGGCCTGGGCCAGCTTTACGAGGAGCACGACCGGCTCCACGAGCGGGCCTCGCTCGCCAAGGTGTGGTGCGTGGACAAGATGCGCGAGACGGCGAGCATCGGCCGCGGCCTCCTCGGCGGCAACGGCATCTTGCTGGAGCACCACGTCGCCCGCCTCTTCGCCGACGCCGAGGCCGTCTACAGCTACGAGGGCTCGCGCGAGATGAACGTGCTCATCACGGGCCGCGCCATCACGGGCCTCAGCGCGTTCGTCTAGCTGGCGGCGACCACCGCCAGCGGGGGCTAGTCGAGGGCGATCCCCGAGTCCCCGTGCGTCTCGCGGCGGGCGGCGAGGAGCGTGCCGGGCCTCGGTCGTCACGTCGCAGGAGGCGTGCCGGGCTCCGCGGGGAGCGTGCGGACGACGTCGCCAGCGCGTTCCGCGGCACGTCGGGGCGGGCCGCATCGTCGGGGTCTTGGACGAGGATGGCGCCGCCGGCCCGCTGGAGCGAGTCGAGCCCGGCCGTCCCGTCGTCGAGGAACCCGCTGAGGAGGACGCCCACGGCCCGGGCCCCGCGCATAGCCGCCGCCGACCGGAGGGCCACGTCGATCGCTGGGCGGGCCCGGTTCATGCGCGGCCCGTACGCGACGCGCGCGACGCCGTCCTCGAACCGGAGGTGCCGGTCGGACGGCGCCACCCACACCCGGCCCGGGGCGAGCTCGGCCCC
>CAZDFV010000221.1:0-5737 GCA_964504495.1 uncultured Rhodothermales bacterium | reverse complement strand
TGGGGCGGGCCACCCTCGGGTTCGGCGTCGCCGTCGCCGCCGCAAGCGCGCTCGTCTGGGCGAGCGGTCTCGTCCCCGGGAGCGACGGCCCGTGCGACGTGGCCTGCACGCCCCAGCTCGTGGCCGGCGCGGCCGGCGTCGTGACCGTCTTCGTCGGGCCGGCCGCGCTGGCGGCGCCGACGGGCGAGCGGGCGCTCGGGCTCCGCCTCCGCGTCGGGCTGTAGACGGCTCGCCGGTTCGTCTCCCCGGCTGGTGGCTGGTAGGGGGAGGCTTTCACACGACCGTGCCTCTGGACCTCCTCCCGAGTCGTCCCCGCGGAGGCGGCAGGGCTGGTAAGTTTTCTGCGTTGCCTCAAACTATCGAACAAACAAGACGAGTCATTCCCGCGCAGGCGGGAATCCAGGGAGGCCGAGCACGGTGCCACACGAGCTCTGGATTCCCGCCTGCGCGGGAATGACGACACGTGTTTCTGCGTCCGACGAAGAACTTACCAGCCCCGCCTCCGCGTGAAGGACGGGCAGGGAAGAAGAGCGGTTGATTGTGAAAGTACCCTCTTGCCAGCGGCTGGCGGGGCGCCCGCCAGTGGGGCGGGCCCGTACCGGTCGCGGGCCGGTCTGGCTGCGAACTCGGTCGGAAGACGGCGGAGGCCCGGACAGCCGCCGCTGCTCAGGCGTACCCTACAGCGACGCGGAGCGCCCGCGTCGGCGCGTCCCAGGCGACGCGCCCGCATCTGCCGGTCGGGGAGGAGACACGTCCCGGGCGGCCCCCCATCCCCCCCCCGGTACGCATGGCTTACGAAGCCGTCTTCGACTTTACGCAGCAGGCCCAGAACGAGGCCAAGGCCTCCCGCCCACTCCAGACCCCGTTCGAGGAGGCCGACCCCGACGCCGACGAGGCGACGGTCCAGACCCTCCCCGAGAAGCTCCAGGCCGGCATCGAGGCCCTCGGCTGGCCCAGCCTCATGCCGGTCCAGGCCAAGGCCGTCCCCTACATCCTCGACGGCCGCGACCTCATCGTGCAGAGCCGGACCGGGAGCGGCAAGACGGGCGCGTTCCTCCTCCCGCTCCTCGAAAAGCTCGACCCGGACGAGAAGAGCTGCCAGGCCCTCGTCCTGTGCCCGACGCGCGAGCTGGCGCGGCAGATCCACGACGAGTTCCAGCGGATGAACGCCGGGCTCGACGAGGCCGACCGGCTCCGGGCCATCCCCGTCTACGGCGGGACGGCCTACGGGCCGCAGATCGACGCGTTCAACGCCGGCGCCCACGTCGTGGTCGGGACGCCCGGCCGCGTGCTCGACCACCTCTCGCGCGGGACGCTCAAGCTGGACCAGCTCCGCACGATCGTCCTCGACGAGGCCGACGAGATGCTCTCGATGGGGTTCTACCCGGACATGATCAAGGTCCGCCGGTACCTCCCGCGCGAGCGCGACGGGTACATGTTCTCGGCGACGATGCCGTACCAGGTCCAGCGGATCGGGCAGGCGTTCCTCACCGACCCCGTCTTTATCGCCACGTCGGGCGGGCAGGTCCACGTCGAGCTCATGACGCACCGGGCCTACCAGGTCGCGCCGATGGACAAGGACCGGACGCTGGCGACCCTTATCGAGTGGGAGAACCCGACGAGCGCGATCATCTTCGCCAACACGCGCCGCGACGTCGAGTACCTCGCCACGTTCCTCAACAACTTCGGCTACGACGCCTCCGGCATCTCGTCGGACCTCACGCAGAAGGCCCGCGAGAAGACCATGAAGCGGCTCCGCGACGGCGAGCTCCGACTCCTCGTCGCGACCGACGTGGCCGCGCGCGGGATCGACGTGGAGGACCTGAGCCACGTGTTCCACTACGACATCCCGCAGGACCGCGAGTACTACGTCCACCGCTCCGGGCGGACGGCCCGGGCGGGCAAGGCGGGGATCTCGATCGCCATCACGACGGCGACCGACATGCCCACGCTCCGCCAGATCGCGCGGAAGTACGACATCCCGCTCGAAGAGCGCGACCTCCCGACGCCCGAGGAGCTGGGCAGCCGGGTCGGGCAGCGGCTGACGAACCTCCTGGAGGACCGGATGCGCGACCGCTCAGGGCTCGAGCGCGAGCGGCAGGCCCGGTTCGTGCCGGTCGCCCGCCAGCTCGTCGAGGAGGGCGAGCCCGAGGTGCTGGCGATGCTCCTCGACGAGGCGTACCAGGCGTCGCTCCACGACAGCCCCGTCGGCCCGGCCATGGACCGCTCGGAGAGCGAGTACGACGTCCAGCAGCGCGAGGCCCGCGAGCGCCGCGAGGGCAAGGGCCGCCGCGACCGCGACGACCGGGGCCGCTCGGACCGTGAGGACGACGAGCGCGGGGACGACCGTGAGGACGCGCCCCACGCCGACGCCCGCGACGACGCTTCGGAGAACGGCACGTCGGACGACGGGGCCGCGAACGGCGCATCGGCCGACAAGCCCAAGCGGAAGCGCCGCCGCCGGAAGAAGAAGAGCGGCGGCGACTCGTGATCCGGGCGGCCGCCCTCGCCGTGCTGGCGGCGGCCTCCGCCAGCGCCCAGCCGACCGCCGTGCCGGACTCGCTCGCCGCCCGCACCGCCGTCTGGGTCGACGGCGAGCGCCGCGACCTCGGCGCCGTCGTGGACGCCGCGCTCGCCGCGGACGTCGTCTTCGTCGGCGAGCGGCACGACGACGCGACGGCCCACGCCCTCCAGCGGTGGCTGCTCGAGGCCGTCCACCGGCGGGCCGGGCGCGGGGTCGCGCTCGGGCTCGAGATGTTCGAGTTCGACGTGCAGCCGGTCCTGGACGAGTACGCCCGTGCTCTGATCTCCGAGCGCGACTTTCTGGCGGCCGCTCGGCCGTGGGCGAACTACGCCGATTACCGTCCGCTCGTCGAGTACGCCCGCGAGCACGGGCTCCGCGTCGTGGGGACGAACGCGCCGGCTCGGCACGTCCGATCCGTCGCCCGAGAGGGGAGCCTTGAAGCGCTCGGGCAGTTTCCCGCCGCGTCGCTCGCTGGCTACCCCCCGGAGAACGCCTTCGCCGACCCCTCGCCGGCCTACGCGGCCGCGTTTGCCGAGGCCATGTCGGGGATGGGCGGGCACGACGCCGACGGGATGCTGGCGGCCCAGAACCTCCGCGACCTCGCGATGGCCGACGGCGTCGTGCGGGCGGCCTCCGGTGGGGCCCTCGTCGTCCACCTCAACGGGAGCTTCCACAGCGCGGGCGGGCTAGGCATCCCCGAGCACCTCGCGCGGCGGGCGCCCGGGCTCCGCGCGCTCGTCGTGACCGTCGAGCCGTCGGGCCGCCTGGACGCCGCCCCCGACGCGGCGCCGGGCGAGATCGTCGTTCTGACGCAGGGGGCTCCGGCCGAGTAGGGCCCCGCCGGCCGCCCCCCGCCTGCGTGGGGGCAGGCAGCGGGCCGGGCGGTAGATTCGGGGCCCTGCCCCCCCGTGCCCCGTGGACTCGCTCGACGAGGTTCTCGCCTACATCGACGAGCGCATCCCGGAGCGGATGTGCGCGCCGCCTCAGCCGCGGTTCCTCTACGACCTCTCGCGCCGGCTCGGCGGGCGCGGGGCCGTCGTCGAGCTAGGCACGCACGCGGGGAAGTCGACGATCGCCCTCGCGTACGGGCAGCGGTCCCGGCCCGACGGCCGGCCCGTCCACACCGTCGACCTCACGGAGCACCCGCGCGTGGCCGAGCACGTCGACGCGGTGGGCCTGGCCGACTGGGTCGTCCGGGTGCAGGCCCGGTCGTCGGCGGTCGCGCGGGGCTGGTCGGAGCCCGTCGAGCTCTTGTGGGTCGACGCCGACCACAGCGCGCGCGGGCTCCTCACCGACCTCCGGCTGTGGACGCCGCACGTGGTCGAGGGCGGGGTCGTGGCCGTCCACGACTACCCGGGCTTCCACGGGGCGGACCAGAAGGCCCGGGCCGTCCGCCGGTTCCTCCTCGCCCGGCCGGACCGCTGGCGGGTCGTGTCGGACCGGGAGGCCGGGAGCATCTTCGCCGTCGAGCGGCTCGCCGGGGGCCGGCCCCCGGCCCCGGAGCGCCTGCTCGGGCGGGCCCGGTGGGCCGCCCACAGCGCCCGGTTCGCCGTCTCCGAGCTCCTCGACCTCCGCCGGGGCTGAGCCCCGCGGGCGGCGGCCGCCAGCGGGGCGGCGAGTACCGCGCCCTGTCATCCTGAGCGCCAGCGAGGGATCTCGACCCGATGGCCCAGCCGTAGGCGCCGGCGCCTACGGTCTGAGAGGACGGCGTTGAGATCCCCCGCTCCGCTCAGGACGACGTCTTTCTGAACAGAGTGCTAGCGCTCGCCGACCGGCGTGACCGTCTTCCCGCGCGGGCCGACGTACTCGGCCCGCGGGCGGATCAGGCGGTTGTCGTCCCACTGCTCGAGGAGGTGGGCCGTCCACCCGGTCATCCGGGAGATCGCGAAGATCGGCGTGTAGAGGTCGGTCTCGATCCCGAGCAGGTAGTACACGCTCGCCGAGTAGAAGTCGACGTTGGCGTCGAGCCCCTTCGTCTCCTTGACCGTCGAGCGGATCGTGTCGCTCATCTCGAGCCACTTCGTCTCGCCCTTCTCGTCGGAGAGGTCGGAGAGCATCTCGCGCAAGATCGTCGCGCGCGGGTCGAGCGTCTTGTAGACCCGGTGGCCCATGCCCATGATCTTCTCCTTCGCCGCCAGCTTCCGGTCGACAAAGTCCTGGGCCGTCTCGCCCGACTCGTCGAGGGCGAGGAGCGTCTTCATGACCTCGATGTTGGCCCCGCCGTGGAGCGGGCCCTTCAGGGCGCCCATCGCGCCCGTCACGGCCGAGTACAGGTCGCTCAGCGTGGACCCGATCACGCGAGCGGCGAACGTCGAGGCGTTCAGGCCGTGCTCGGCGTGGAGGACGAGGGCGGCGTCCATGATCGTCTCGGCGGCCGGGCCCGGCTCCTCGCCGTTGAGCATGTAGAGAAAGTCGGACGCCGTCGAGCCGTCCTGCCTCGGGGCGACGGGGTCCTGCCCCTTCCGCACCCGGTCGAACGCGGCGACGAGCGTCGGGAGCTTGGCCGTGATCCGGACGGCCTTCCGGTAGTTCGCTTCCGGCTCCATCGCCTCGGACTCGTCGTCGTAGGCGGCGAGCATGGAGAGGGCCGTCCGCATGGCGGCCATCGGGTTCGTGTCGCGGGGCGTGTGGTGCCGGAGGTGGTCGAGGAGGTCGGGGTGGACCGGCCGGGCCTCGCGGAGCTGGCCGTTCAGCTCGTCGAGCTCGGTCTGGGTCGGGAGGTCGCCCTTCCAGAGGAGGTAGGCCGTTTCCTCGAACGAGGCGTTCCGGGCGAGGTCGTCGATCTCGTAGCCGCGGTAGAGGAGCTGGCCCTTCTGGCCGTCGATGAACGAGAGCTCGGTGTCGAGGGCGGTGACGCCTTCGAGCCCGCGGGACGGTTTGGGGGCCCCGTTGTCGGCGTCCGGGCGGTCGGTCGGGGCGGCGGTGGGCTGAGCCATCGGAGGGGAAGGGCAGGGGGCCGGTCGGGCGGCCGCGCGGTGTAGGGGATCGGAGGAGATCACCGTACCCGCCTGGGCGCGCGGGGTTCGCCGCGGGGCCCCCGGGGGGCGACCGGGGCCGGGTCGGTTCGAAGGATTCAGGGTGGAGACGCCCCTCGCGGGCTCTTCGCGGGGGAGCCGCGCGGGGCGGTCGTAGGTTTGCTCCGTCGCGGAGCGGCGTCCGGCCCCAGGAGGGGCCCGCCCCGCCCGCCCCCGCTGCCGACGCCGCGGGCTCCCG
>CAZDFV010000220.1:0-5749 GCA_964504495.1 uncultured Rhodothermales bacterium | reverse complement strand
CGACGGCGGCCGGCGCGGCGAGGTCGACCTCGAAGGCGACCGCGTCGCGGGCCGGGTTCGGCCGCGGCGGCCCGACGCGGAACCCCTCGGGGCCCCGCTCGGCCGCCGTCCCCCCGCTCCGCGCGATGGCGACGACGGAGACCGAGTGCGGCGGGACCCGGAACTCGACGACGTTCCCGGCCCCGACCGGGACCTCGTCCGTCGTCACCCACGCGCCCTCGTACGGGTTGTCGCCCTGCGGGACGCCGAACCCGGTCAGCACGTGCATCGTGTGGTGCGTGGCCGTCGCCGCGACCTCGGGGTAGGCCGAGAGGTCGAGCCGGACGAGCGAGGTGTCCGTGCTGGCGTAGCGGCGGTTGATGAGGTGGACGTAGACCGAGTCGGCCGACCGCGTCACGACCGGGTCGAGGAACGCCACGTCGTCCTTGGGCTGGATCGCGCTCAGGCCGAGTGGCTGGTCGTACGTCGCCAGCCCGTCGTGGGTGAGCGCGACGCGCTCGGTCCCGTGGAGCCGCGAGTAGAGCCCCATTCCGATCCCGCTCACGTTCCGGAACGTGATGTCGGCCGTCGGGACGTACCGGATGGCCGCGATCAGCCAGCGCTCGCCGACGAGCATCGACTGCGTGGCGAGCGCGATGTCGCCGTCCCAGCGCATGAGCTCGTGGAGCATCGTCATGGCCCCGAGCCCCCGCGCCCCCATCGGGTCGTAGACGCCGCCGCTGTCGCCGACGCCGTTGCCGCTGACGTCGATCCACGTGTTGTAATTCCACTCGGTCACGGCAACCGGGTAGCCCGTCGCCCGGGCCCGGTCGAAGATCCAGGCGTCGGTGGCGGCCGTGCCGTCGTCGGCGAGCCGACGCGGGGCGACCATGGCCTGCCAGATGGCCTCGCGGTTGGCCGGGTCCATCATGAACGCCCGCGCGTCGTCGACCGGCGTCCCGTCGACGGAGACGCTGCTGATCCGCCACGGGTAGTACGTGTGGACGGCGACGTAGTCGATCTCGTCGCCGTAGCGGTCCTGGAGCTCGTCGTTCGTGTCGCCGGTGTGGCCGTCGACGATGACCTCGATGTCGGGGTCGACGGCTCGGATGGCGTCGATGTAGGCCCGGAGCGAGGCGAAGTACCGGGCCTTGACCTCGGGGTCGACGGACCCGGTCTGCGGCAGCATGATCTGGCCGTCCTCGTCTCGGTAGAGCCACGTCTCGTTCCCGATCTGGACGTAGCGGACGTCCCACGGCTCGGCCCGCCCGTTCTGCTCGCGGATCGCGGGGTAGTCCGGCATCCCCTCCGGGAGGTCGGCCCCGACCTCGGCGTTCGCGTAGGCCACGAGCCCCGCCGCATGCAGCGCGGCCTCCTCGACCGTCTTCCGCTCGGCGAGGGCGTCGAGCAGGTTGACGACCAGGATGGTCTCGGCCCCGAGGCTCTCGGTGAGGTCGAGCGCCTCGTCCATCCCGAAGTCGTTGGACACGGGGTCGCCCCAGCCCCTCGAGATGGGGCGCCCAGGCTCCTCGCGGTCCGGCGCGTTGTCGATCATGTCCGTCCAGTTCATGTGGTCGATGCCGGTCCCGCCGGGCCACCGGATGACGGGGATGTCCATCGTGCGCATGGCGTCGATGACGCCGGCGGCGAGGGTCCCCGTCGCCTCGTCGTAGGCGGCCTCGGGGCCGGTCTCGAGGGTCCAGTTCGGCCGCTCCATGAACTGGCCGAACAGGCGGCGGTCGATGGTGTTCGTGACCTCGGTGCCGACGACGACCGTCGTCGTGTCGACGGGCTGCGCGGCCGGGGCGGCGGCGAGGAGGAGGGCGGGGAGGGCGGGGAGGGTGCGCATGGTCGTAGGGTTGTCAGTCAGCGGCTGGCGGTCGTCGGGACGGGCTGGCCCTCGCGGAAGTCGGGGGCCACGCCGACGCCGTCGGCCCAGCGGTACCAGCGGTCGACGAGGGCTACGGCGCGCGGGCCGTGGGCGGGGAGGACGTCCGCGGTCTCGAACGGGTCGGCGGCGAGGTCGAACAGGCGCCACCGCTCGTCGGCCGTGTCGTATACCGCCTTCCACCGGCCGTCGCGGACGGCCCGGGCGCCGAACGTCTCGAAAAAGAGCGGGCCGCCCCGCTCCCAGCCCGGATCGGCAAAGGCCGGGGCGAGGCTGACGCCGGCGGCCGGCGTGATGGCGTGGACCCCGTAGGTCTCGGGATAGTCGGCACCCGCGAGGTCGAGGACCGTCGGGAGCAGGTCGACGACGGACCCGAGCGAGCCCGTCCGGCGGCCCGGCGCCGCCAGCCCGGCCGGCCAGCTCACGATGAGCGGGGTGGCGATCCCGCCCTCGTACGCCGTCGCCTTGTAGCCGCGGAACGGCGTGCCCGAGACCCACGCCCACGGCTCGCGGTAGGCGAGGTACGAGCCGGGCTGGCCGACCGGGACCGACGGGTCGTTGAGCCCGCGCTCGACGACGCTCTCGGCCGAGGCGCCGTTGTCGGAGAGGAAGAGGACGACGGTGTCCTCGCGCTGCCCGGTCCGGTCGAGCGCGTCGAGGAGGCGCCCGATGCCCTGGTCCATCTCGTCCATCATGGCGGCGTAGACCTCCATGCGGCGGGTCCAGTCCGCGCGCTCAGAGGCGGGCACGTCGGTCCAGGCCGGGACGCTCGCGGGGCGGCCGGGGACCGGCGCGTCCGGCGGCAGCAGCCCGAGGGCGGCCAGCCGGTCCAGCCGGGCTTGGCGGACGGCGTCCCAGCCCGCGTCGTAGCGGCCGGCGTACTTGTCGACGGTCGCCTCGGGCGCGTGGAGCGGCCAGTGCGGGGCGGTAAAGGCGACGTAGAGGAGGAACGGGTCGTCGGCGTGCCGGGCCGCGTGCCGCTCGACGAAGGCGACGGCCGTGTCGGCGATCGCGTCGGTCATGTAGAAGCCCGTAGGGGGCGGGGTCCACGTCCGCCCCTGGTAGACCATCCTGCGCGGATGGCTCTGGTTGGTGATGACCTCCCAGTAGCTGCTGGCCCCCGAGATGAGCCCGAAGTAGGCGTCGAACCCGCGGTCGAGCGGCCACAGCCCGGGCTCCAGGCCCACGTGCCACTTCCCCGAGAGGTACGAGCGGTAGCCGGCCGGCGCGAGGGCTTCGGCGAGCGTCACGCTCTGGTCGTTTAGGAACCCCTGGTACGGGCCGGGCACGACGGGATCGCCCGGCCACTTTACCCCGCCCCCGACGCCGGCCTGGTGCGGCGCGAGGCCGGTCAGGAGCGAGGCCCGCGACGGGAAGCACCGGCCCATGTTGTAGAACCGCTCGAACAGCAGGCCCTCGGCCGCGAGCGCGTCCAGGTGCGGCGTCTCGATCTCGCCGCCGGTCGCGCCCAGGTCCGAGTACCCCATGTCGTCGGCCATGATGAGGACGACGTTCGGGCGCCCCGGGGCTTGCCCGGCCGCCGGGACCGCGGCGGCCAGGAGCGCCACGGCGGCCAGGGCAGCGCGCCAGCTGGCGGGGGGCGTCGTCGTCAGCGGCGTCATCGCTCGGTCCACGAGAGGGTGACGGGCCGGGAGAGGGCGGGGAGGTCGACGACGGTCTGGTCCCGCTCGGCGTCGTACCGGACCGCCGCGCCGCCCGCGTCGACGTCGACGTCGCGGAACCGGAGGCGGACCTCGACGGGCCGCTCGTCCTCGGCGGAGACCGTGAGCGTGGTCCGGCCGCTCGACTGGCGGAGGGTCGCCGCCAGCCCGTCGTAGGTGTCGGTCTCGCCGCCCGCGCCCGGCATCACCAAGAGGACGCGGCGGTCGTCGAGGCCCTGGACGCCGTCGGCCAGCCCGTCGTGGTGCTCGACGAGCGTGTCGACGTCGTCGGGGAGGGCGGGGAGGACGGCCCCGGCGCGGGCGTAGAGCGGGAGCACGCCGAGCGGGGCGTCGACCACGCGCTCCTCCGGCCCGACCACCGTCTCGCCCGTCCACCAGTCGACCCACGCGCCCTCGGGGAAGTAGACCACGCGCTGCGTCCCGCGCGTGACGACGGGGGCGACCAGGAGGTCCGGCCCGAACAGGTACTGGTTCCGCTCGCGGGCGGCCCGGTCGTCGCCTTCGAACACGAGCGCGAGCGGCCGGACGATGGGCATCCCCGTCCGCGACGCCTCGTGGACGGCGTCGTAGAGGTAGGGGAACAGCGTCGTCCTGAGCCGGGCGTAGCGGCGGAAGATGTCGAGCACCTCCGGCCCGAAGTCCCACGGCCCCAGGTTCGAGGTCATGTGGACCTGCATGAGCGGGCTGAACGCGCCGACTTGGGCCCACCGGGCGAACAGCTCGGGCGTCGGCGTCCCGACGTAGCCGGCGATGTCGTGGCCCCACAGCGAGATGCCCGAGAACGCCGCGTTCTGGCCGGCCACGAGCACTGACGGCAGGCCGTCCTCGACGGAGAAGTTGGCCCGGTTGTCGCCGGCCCAGTCGAACGGGTACCGCTGGGTCCCGGTGTAGCCGGGCCGCGTGAGGAGCACGCCGTCGCCGCCCAGCCGCTCGTCGACGTACGCCTGCATGGTGCTGTCGTAGAGGGCGGCGTAGCGGTTGCGCATGGCGTCGGCCGGCGTGCCGTCGGCGAAGACGGCGTCGTCGGGGACGTAGTGGCCCTCGCCGCCGTCGACCTTGAAGGCGCGGACGCCCGTCCACCGCGCCCGGTCGAGCTGGCCGTGCCACCAGTCGACGGCGGCCGGATTCGTGAAGTCGACGAGCCCGCCGGTCCCCTTCCACCACTCCGTCAGCGCCACCCCGCCCATCCCGTCGCCGGCGAGGTAGTCGGCCGCGCTCGCCTGGCGGAACGTCGAGGTCGTCGGCTGGAGGCCCGGCGCGTCCTGCACGTTCTCGACGTTGACGTAGGGCGTGAGCCAGAGGCAGAGCGCGAACCCGAGCGCGTCGACGCGCTCGAACATCGACTCGGGATCCTCGAACTGGACGTCGTTGACCTGGAAGTCGTTGTAGCCGACGGCCCACGGGCTGTCGATGACGAGCACGGAGGCCGGCACGTCGAGGTCGCGGTGGTTCTCGACGTCGACGAGGACCGAGTCCCGGTTGTGGTGGACGTCGCGGCTCTTCCACAGCCCGAACGCCCACGGCGGCGGGACCGGCGGGCGCCCGGTGAGCCCGGTGAACGCCTGGAGCGTCTCGGCCAGCGAGGGGCCGCCGAGGAACACGGCCCGGAGCCGGCGCTCGGGCACGCGGAGCGACGTTCCGAACCGCTCCGACCCGCTGAGGTCGAACACGCTCGGCGTGAACGTGTCGAGCCAGACGCCGAACCCGTTCGAGCTCATGACGAACGGGACCGGCTTGTGCGACCCGACGCCCTTGTTGCCGATCCGGTCGTCGGCGCTCATGGGCAGGATGTAGCCGCGCTGGTTGAGCGCGTTAAACCGCTCGCCGGTCCCGTAGTACTCTGTCGAGTCGGTGCTGAGGAGCCGGAGGTCGAGGTCGCGGACGCGGCCGTCGAGCGTCTCCCAGGTCGCCGCGACGGCCCGGTCGGCCACGGGCTCGAGCGTGAGGCGGACCGTCCCGTTCTCGAGCACGAGCGGACTGGCGCCCGTCTGCCGGAAGCCGGCCTGGACCTCGCCGTCGACGGCGAACCCCGGCCCCGTGCCCCCACCGGCGCGCCGGCCGTCGGCGTCGAAGACCGCGATGTCGAGCGCCCCCGTCGCCGGGTCGATGGTCAGGGCGACGTGCTCCGCGCGGACCGTCTGGGCCGCCGCGCTGGCGGCGAGCGCGACGGCGAGCGCGACGGGGACGACCCAGGCCACCC
>CAZDFV010000219.1:0-5776 GCA_964504495.1 uncultured Rhodothermales bacterium | reverse complement strand
CACTCGGTCCCCACGCGAGCGAGGCCGGCCCGCGCACCACGTCCACGCCCCCGACGACGCCGGCGGGGACGAGGGCCAGGCTCAGCCGGCGGTCCCACGGGACCGTGAGCGGGGCGCCGTCGAGGAGCACGGCCGTCTGCCGCTCGCCTACGCCGCGGAGATAGAGGAGCGTCTCGCCGCGCGAGTTGGTCGGGGCCACGGCCGACGGCGCGAGCCGGGCCACGTCCGCGAGGACGGCCGGGTCGCGGGCGAGGGCCCCGGCGACCGGCACGCGCTCGACGCCCGCCCGCTCCGCAGAGGACGCGCCCACGACGACCTCGCCCAGCGCCCGCGTCGTGTCGGCCTCCTGGGCGCTGGCGGACACCGCCAGCAGGGCGAGGAGGGCGAGGGAGAGACGGAGGCCGGGCATCGGGCCGGCGAAGCTAGCGCCGGGCCGGAGGCACCCCAGTCACCAGAGCTATCGCATCCTCCCCCCTTGTCATCCTGAGCGGAGCGGAGGATCTCGACGCCGTCGTCCCGAGCCGTAGGAGCCGGCACCAAAGGGCTGGAGGACCCGAACTGAGATCCTTCGCCGGCGCTGGCTGCGCCGACCTATCGGTTCAGGATGACGGGTCCTGGGGTCTCAGTCGGAGGTTGCGATAGCCCTACCCCGGTCACCCCCGGCCGTCGTCGTAGAACGGGTTGACGTCCGGCACGTCCAGGCCGAGGTACATCCGGGCCATGCGGACGTAGTGCGCCGCGTTCGCCCGGTTCCGCTCGACCTCCGCGTCGGTGAGCGGGCGCACGACCCGGCCCGGCGACCCAAGGACGAGCGAGCGCGGCGGCACGACCGTGCCCCCGGTCACGAGCGCCCCGGCCCCGACAAGGCTCCCCGCCCCGACGACGGCCCCGTCGAGCACGACCGCGCCCATCCCGACGAGCGCGTCGTCCCCGACCGTGCACCCGTGGACGACGGCGTTGTGGCCGACGGTCACGCCGCGCCCGATCCGGCACGGGTGCGCCCCGCGCGAGACGTGGACGGTCGCGTTGTCCTGGACGTTCGACCCGGCCCCGACCCGGATCCAGTGGACGTCGCCGCGGAGCGAGGCCCCGAACCACACGCTCGCCCCGTCGCCCAGCGCGACGTCGCCGACGACGGCGGCGGTGTCGGAGACGTAGACGTCGGCGCCGAGGCGGGGCGCACGGCCGAGGAACGAGTCGATCACGGGGGCGGAGGCCGGGGGGGAGAAGATGACCGCTGGCGGCGGCCGCCAGCGGGACCGGGGGGGCGCCTCGACCGCGAGCGACGGCGCGGCCTACTCGCTCAGGCCGCCGCCGCCCCTCCGATCTCGGGGATCTGATCTCGGGGATCTCCCCGGCCGGGCGGCCGAACCGCGCCCCCCCGCCTGCGTACGCCCACCCACCGCCGCTTCTGCCCCGTGGCCGACATCGACCTGACCCGCCCGCACTCGCTCGGCCTCGACGGCGCCCGCCGCGCGGCCGCGGACGTGGCCGACCGGCTCCGCCGCGAGTTCGGCGTCCGCGCCCGGTGGGCCGGCGACACCGTCCACGTCGAGGGCCGGGGCGTCCGCGGGCGGCTTGACGCCGGCCCCGACACCGTCCGCGTGACGGCCTCGCTCGGGCTCGCCGCCCGCCCGTTCCGCCGCTCGCTCCGACGCGAGATCGAGCGGACGCTCGAGCGCGAGCTCTCCCCCGCCTAGCCTCTACCGCCATGACCGCGACCGTCCGCCAGTTCGTCCTCGACCGGCTCTACCCCACCGTCCTCGACGGGCTCCCCGGGCTCGGCACGCCCATGAGCCTCGCCGCCGAGGTCAAGAAAGGCGGCGGGAGCCTGGAGGACCAGGCCGACCGGCTCGTCCGCCGCCACGTGGCGATCTCGGCCTCGGCCGGGTTCCTCAGCGGGCTCGGCGGGTGGCTCGTGCTCCCCGTCGTGCTCCCGGCCAACCTCGCCGGCGTGGCCGCCGTCCAGCTCCACATGGCCGCCTCGGTGGCCGCGCTGGCGGGTCACGACCCGCGCCAGGGCGGCATCCGGGAGCGCGTGATCGGGTGCCTCATCGGGTCCGGCCCGGCCGACCCGGCGCGTGACGCCGAGCAGGAGACGCTGGATCGGTTCGGGATCAAGCTGGCCGAGCGCGGGCTGAACTTCGTCGTCTCGAACGCCGCCCGCGCGGCGAAGTGGAGCGCGAAGAAGGTGGTGACCGGGCAGGTCCGGCGGCGGCTCCTCCGCGGCATCCCGCTCGTCGGCGGGTTCATTGGGGCGGCGAGCGACGGGTACGTGACGACGAAGGTGGCCCAGGCCGCCCGCGACGAGTTCATCGGCGGCATCCCCGAGCCCGACGCCGCGTTCCCCCCCTCCGTCGGCGACGGCGTCCCGAGCGGCGTCGTCCCCTCCCCTCCTGAGCCCTCCGAAGCGTAGGCCGCCCCCCCTCCCCCCCCGCCAGCGGTCCGCTGGCGGTCCTGCCCGCCCCCCGTCATGGACCCCATCCCCAACGAAACCCAGGCGGCCGAGGCCGCCGCCCTCGTCGACGACCTCGAAGGCGGGCTCGCCCAGTTCCCGCTCTCGAAGGCCGTCAACCGGATCGACGACTGGAAGCGGAAGATCGAAGTGACCGAGCGCGACGACCTCCGCCCGATCGCCGACGGGCTCGGCGAGCTCCACCAGGCCCTCGTCGGCGACGTCGACGGGCTGACCGTCGGGAGCCTGCTCGTCCGGTTGGGCGAGCAGACCGAGGCGGCGGCCGACGACACGGCCCCGGCCACGACCGGGGACACGACCGAGGACCTCCAGAAGAACTTGAAGCGGCTCGGGTCCCTCCTCCGCCACGCCGGCGCCGCCCTCACGCCCGGCCCGGCCGGCAACGCCCCCACCTCCTGATGCGCGGCTCGACACCGGACACCCACCGCGACACGCTCGACCAGACCGAGGCCGCGCTCAGCGCCGGCGTCTCGGGCATGACGCCCTCGACGGCGCTCGGGCTCGTGGACCACTGGCGGACGGCTTGCCTCGACGCCGCCGACGGCCTCGACCTGAGCGGCGTGGCCGGCGGCCTGAGCGAGCTCCACGACCTCTTGTCCGCCGACCAACTCGACGGCCGGGCCATCGGCGACGCCCTCGCTGGGCTGGCGGAGTCCACGCAGGCCGCCGCGGCCCAGGCGACCGACGAGCGCCTCCGCCCGACGTTGGAGCGCATCGCGACGAACCTCTCCCGCGCCGCCGCCTCGCTCGGCGCTTGACGGGCAGGGAGGGGGCACGGGAGATGAGGCAAGGGGCCTCCCCTCTCCCTGTCCTCTTCTCCTCTCTCCCTTCTCCTTTTCCCCTCTCATGTCTGACCGACCGACCGACGCCGGCATCTCCATCTTCAGCACGCTCGAGGCGTTCAAGGACGGCCTCACGTCCACGCTCTCGCGCGACGCGGCGGCCGACGTGTGCCTCGGCTGGGCCGAGAAGATCGACGAGGCCGACCGGCCCGACCTCCACGGCGTCCGCGACGGGCTCGTCCGCCTCTCCCGGCAGCTGACCGATGGGGACGCCGAGGGGCCGGCGACGGCGGCCGACATCGCGCGTACGATGAAGGCGCTCGGGGCGCACACCGCCGAGGCGGCCGACACCATCGACGAGGCCCACCTCCGCGACCCGCTCCGCCGGCTCGGCGGCTACGTCAAAGCGGCCGGTATCGCGCTCGAAGGCGGCGCCCGACCGGACGAGATCGCAGGCGTCTCGACGGAAACGGGCCCGACGCCGGGCGACCCGGCCCTCCGCGCCGCCAGCGCCGCGCCGGACGTGTCGGACGAGGCGCTCCCGGACGGCCGGGCCGGCGCCAAGGACCCGAGCGCCGACCTCGCCGACGACGTCCTCGCCCAGCGGGGCGACGAGACGCCGGGGACGCAGCTCAACCCGAGCTAGCGCTGCGACGAGCTGCTGCTGGCGGTCTGTCCGGTCACCCACCCCTGCCGCTCCGTCTGGACGGAGCGGCAGCGTTCGGCGCCGGCTACACAAACACGAGTCGTCGTTCCCGTACGGGCGGGGATGACTCGGTTTGCTCGTCAGACAACCGGCGTGGAGCGCTGAGGACGTAGCGGCCCTGCTCCCCGCGAGGGGCTCGGGCTCCGCGCTCGCCGGGCGTCTTGCCGGGCCCGCCCGCAGCCCCCGCTCGCCGACTGACGTGACAGGTCTAGACCTCGTACCGGACGGCGACGACCGCCAGCGCCTCCTCCCCGCGCGGCGTCGTGAGGGCGGCCGTCTCGCCCGCTCTCTTCCCCGTCAGCGCGCGAGCGATGGGGGAGGTGAAGGCGACGGCGTCGTCGCGGACCGCGGCCTCGTCCACGCCGACGATCTGGAGCGTGCGCTCGACGCCGTCGGCCGCGCGGACGGTGACGGCGGCCCCGAACCGGACCCGGTCCTGCTCGACGGTCGAGGGGTCCACGAGGCGAGCCGTCGTGATCCGCTCGACAAGGTCGCGGAGGCGGCCGGCGACGACCGCCCGCTCGCGCTGGCGGGAGGCGTCGTCGCGGTCGCCGGCGTCGAGGCGGGACCGCCCGGCCTCGAGCGCCGACCGCTCGGCCCGGAGCGCCGCCAGCCCGGCCGGCGTGACGTAGTTGGGGACGCCGGCCGGGAGCGGCGCCCGCGGTGGGATGACGAGGGGGACGTCGGGGGCGTCCTCTTTGACGAAGGCTCGGCTCATGGTCCGGGAACGCTCCGGGCTCGTCCGGGGTGCCCGCCCCCCTGCCCCTCGCTAGCTTCCACCGCCCGCCCCCCCGCCTGTGGTCCGCATCCTCCTCGCTCTCGGCGTCGTCCTGCTCGTGCTCGCCGGGTTCGCGGCGGCCGTCGGCGTCCTGGCCTACGGGACGGAGCCGGCGCGGGAGGGCGAGATCACAGTCGCCGGCCTGGACGCGCCCGTGGCCGTGGCGTGGGCCGACGGGGGTGTCACGGTCGAGGCCGAGACCGAGGCGGCGGCGGCGGCCGGGCTGGGCTACGCGCACGCGGCCGACTACGGCTGGCCGATGGCGCTGTGGCGCCAGGCCGCGCGCGGGGCGCTGGCGGAGTGGCTCGGCGATAGCCTGAGCGTGCTCGACGTCCACGCCCGCGCGCTCGGCTTCGCCGACCTGGCGCGGCAGACGTACGAGGCGCTCCCGGCCGAGGACCGGCGCGTGCTCGACGCCTACGCTCGGGGGGCCGACCGGGCCTTCGGAGAGCCGGGCGTGGCACAGGGCGACCCGTTCCTCGCCGCCGGCGTCGAGCCCGGGCCGTGGGCCCCGTGGGACGCCCTCGCCGTCGAGCGGCTCCACGCCTACCTCGCCGCCCCGGCCCTCCACGCCGACTCGTCGTGGCAGGCGGCCCGGGCGGACTCGGCCGTCGCCTCGTTCGTCCGGGCCGACTCGCTGTTCCGCGCCGCCCTCGGGTACGGCAGCGCCTCCGCCGGGCGCGTCTACGCCGTGGGGCGCGGGGCGGACCGCGTGCTCGTCCACCAGGTCCCGGCGGGGTCGTCGGCCCTCCCGCTCCTGGCCCCGGCCACTGTCCGCGTGGGCGGGCGGGGGAGCGTGCTCCTCACGATCCCCGGCACGCTCGTCGCGCCGTCGGGGTGGAGCGGGGGGTTCGGGTGGGGCCTCCTCCGCGGGGGCGCGCTCGCGCTCGAACGCTACGGGGGCGCGGCCCCGCCCCCCGTCTACAGCCGGCTCACGGGCCGCGACGGCGACGAGGCGCTCCTCTCCGTGGCCCGCGACGCCAGCGGCCTCGTCCTCCGCGCCGGCCGGCCAGGGACCGCGCCCGCTGGTGGCG
>CAZDFV010000218.1:0-5790 GCA_964504495.1 uncultured Rhodothermales bacterium | reverse complement strand
GGCGGTGTAGCGGAGTGGGCCGTGAAGCTAGCTCACTTACGTGACGGGGCCTAGCGCGCGCGGAGGAGGTGGTGCTCGTAGGGCCCGAGCGCCAGCGTCCCGTCCACGGTCACGGCCTCGTCCGAGAGCAAGTCGGTCCAGGCGCCCGCGAGGGTCGGGGCCGGCACCTCGACGGCGCGGTCGCGCACGTTGACGACGGCGACGACGCGCTCGCCCTCGGCCTCCCGCTCGACGATCACGACGTCGTCAGAGGCCGGGGAGAGGAACGCGAGCGTGCCCGTCTGGAGGGCCGGCGAGTCGCGGTAGGCGCCGAGCACGCGGCGGTAGAACGCGCGGACCTCCGGCCGCTCAGTCCAGTCGTAGGGCGTCGCCTCGAAGAAGGGGACGGGCGCCTCGACGCCGATCTCCTGCCCGTTGTAGACGAGCGGGGCGCCCGGCAGCGAGGCCGTCAGGACGAACGCGGCCTGGGCGCCCTCCTGGCCGCCGAAGAGGGCCGGCGGGGGCGCGTCCCACGCCGTCTCGTCGTGGTTCGTCGTAAAGCGGAGGCGGCCGGCGCCGGGCGGGAGCGCCGCCTCCACCTCCTGCACGAGATTGACGAGGTCCGAGGCCGGGGCGCCGTCCCAGACCGCCTTGAGCGCGGCGTACTCAGGCCAGGCGTAGGTGAGGTCGAACCCGACGCGGTGGATGGCCGGGTCCGCGTGCTCCGCCAGCATCAAGACCGGCTTGACCTCGCGCACGGCGGGGATGGCCTCGGCCCAGAACGCGTAGGGCACCCACCCGGCCACGTCGCACCGGTACCCGTCGACGTCGAACTCCTCCACCCAAAAGCGGAGCACGTTCGTCATCTCGGCCCGGAGCGCGGGGTTCGAATAGTCGAGGTCGGCCACGTCGGTCCAGTCGGTCGGCTCGCCCTCCGGGCTGAGGGGCGTGACGAGGCCGCCGTCGGGCCCGCGCGTGTACCAGTCGGGGTGCTCGACGGTCCACGGGTGGTCGGGGGCCGTGTGGTTGGCGACGAAGTCGAGGAGGACGTACAGCCCCTCGTCGTGGGCGGCCTCGACGAACGCCCGGAAGTCGTCGGCCGTCCCGTACTCGGGGTTGACGGCGTAGTAGTCGCGGATGGCGTAGGGCGAGCCGAGGACGCCCTTCCGCCCCTCCTCCCCGATCGGGTGGATGGGCATGAGCCAGACCACGTCCACGCCGAGCGCCCTCAGTTCGGGGAGGCGCGGGATGGCCGCGCGGAACGTGCCCTCGTCGGTAAAGTCGGGGACGAACAGCTCGTAGAGCACGGCGCCCTCGGCCCAGGCGGGCTGCTCCCACGCAAGGGCCTCCGCCCCGCTGGCGGGCGCGTCGGCGGGGCGGTCGGCCGGGGCCCCGGCGCACCCGGCGGCGACGAGAACGGCGAGGACGAGGAGGAGAGAGCGCATGGGGGGGGCGGGCCGGCGGATCCGAGTCGCCAACGCCGAGGCCCCCGCGCGGGTCCGCGACGGAGACGCCGCCCGGTGGTCACCGGCGCCAGCCGGAACGGACACGACGCGTGCCGGCGGTCTGGTCCGCCCAGACGGAGACCGGCACGGGGCTGTCATGGGCCGTTCTTGTACCGCCGACCGCCCCATGCGCCGCCGCCTCGTCGTCCTCGCCCTCGTCCTCGACACGCTCGGGGCGGTCGCTGTTGCCGCGGGCCTCCCGTTCGGGGGCGCCGCCGAGGCCGACCGCTACGCCGTCGTGGCCGGGGCGTGCGTCGAGGTGCTCGACGCCGGGCCCGGCACGCTGGCGGGCCGGGTCGTCGCGGACGACCTCTGCGACTAGGCGGGGCGCCCGGCGCGGGCGCGGTTGCACGCCCGGGGCGGAGCGGCGAGCTTGCGGCGCCCCTCCCCCCTGCCCGTGCTCAACTACATCTGGGCGGGGCTCATCATCGTGAGCCTCGTCTTCGCCCTCGCCGCCGACGTCGGCGACCTCGCGGCGGACACGTACCGGAACGAGCGGCCCCTCCCGGTCGTGCTCGCGTTCCCCGAGGGCTACCGGCCCGACGCGGCCCGCCAGCCGGTCGAGCTCCAGATCGACGCCGCGCAGTTCCGGGCCTTCTACGGCGTCGAGGGGGCGCCCGAGGCCGCGTACCCGGCCACGCTCCGCCGGACCCAGGACGGCCTCGAACTCCAGGTCGACGCCGACGCCGCGCTCCCGGCCCCGCTCGACGTCATCCGCGACGCGACGAACCCGAACGACAACGTCCTCCAGGGGACGCTCTCCGACCTCCAGATCCTCCCGACCGGGGCGGGCGCTGAGGGGGCCGTCACGTTCGCGCCCGTCCGGTTCGTGAACCTGGGCAACATCACGCAGGCCGCCCTCGACTTTGCCGAGACGGCCGTCGAGATCGCCCTCGGCCTGATCGGCATCCTCGTCCTCTTTCTCGGGCTCCTGAAGATCGCGGAGGACGCAGGGATCGTCCGCGCGGCCGTCCGCCTCGTCCGGCCCGTGCTCGGCCCGCTGTTTCCCGACATCCCGAAGGACCACCCGGCGATGGGGATGATCGCTCTGAACCTCGCGGCGAACGTGTTCGGGCTGGGCAACGCGGCGACGCCGTTCGGGATCAAGGCGATGGAGGAGCTCCAGAAGCTCAACCCCGAGCCCGAGACGGCGACCGACTCGATGGTCATGCTGCTGGCGCTCAACACCGCCAGCGTCCAGCTCATCCCCCCACTCACGCTCATTGCCATCATCGGGATCGAGACGAACACGGTCTACTTCCCGATCCTGTTCACGACGGCCGGGTCGCTCGTCGTCGCCATCATCGCGGCGAAGGTTCTGGGCCGGCTCCGGCGGTTCCGCGAGACCGACCCGTTGCGGCTGGCGGACGCCGAGGAGTAGAAGAAGCTACGAGCTCCGTCTGTGTTGCGTGTTTCGTGTTGCGCATCCCGTCACGAAACGGTGTGACCAGACGGAGGCACAATGAGGAACACGTAACGCGCAATACGCAACAGGTCTGATGGACACGTTCCGCGAAGTGATGGCCCTGCTCTCGGTCTTCGTCTTGCCGACGATGATCGTGGGGATCCCGCTCTACGGGCTCTTTAAGCGCGTGCCCGTCTACGAGTCGTTCGTCGAGGGGGCGAAGGAGGGGTTCGGCGTGGCCGTCCGCATCATCCCCTACCTCGTCGCGATCCTCTTTTCGATCGGGATGTTCCGGGCGTCCGGGGCGATGGAGTGGCTCTCGGAGTTTCTGAGCCCGGTCCTGGCCCTGATCGGGATGCCCGCCGAGGTCCTGCCGATGGCGATCGTCCGCCCGCTGACCGGGTCCGGCTCGGTCGCGATCGTGGCCGACCTCGCCGACCTGTACGGGACCGACGCGCTCGTGACCCGGATGGCCTCGACCATGTTCGGCTCGACCGAGACCACGTTCTACGTGATCGCCGTCTACTTCGGGGCGGTCGGGGTGAGCAAGACGCGCCACGCGCTCCCGGCCGGCCTCACCGCCGACTTCGCGGCCATGCTGTTCGCCGTCTGGCTCTGTCTCTTGTTCTTCGGGTAGCGAGAGCTAGTCCGCCCCGCTGGCGACGGCCACCAGCCCGAGGTCGAGCGTGCGGAGGTGGAGGCGCACGGCCGTTTCCAGATCCAGGCACCGGAGCCCGAACGGCTCGATCCGTGGGCCGAGGTCATCGCCGGCCTCGGCCGCCTCCGCCAGCGCGGGCAGGGCGTGTCGGAAGTCGATGAGCGTCTGCGGCACGCCGGGCTGGCGGTCGTCGGGCTCGGCCTCAAGGACGAACAGGGGCAGCTCGGTGACGAGGCAGAGGGGCGTCCGGCCGGTGTCGCGGTCGCGGCCGGTGAGGACGGCCGTTTCCATCGACGACAGGAAAAATTTGGCCGCCGTCTCCGGGTCTCCGGCGTCGAGAAAGTGGCGCTGCATGGCCCGCCCCTCCGGCGTCGTCCAGAAGCCGGGGCCGCCGTAGCGGAAGCCCTTGTCGCCGCCCCGGTCGTGGTCGTGGAGGCGGAGACCCGCCGCGCTGGCGGCGCGCGCAAAGCCCTCGCGGAGCGGCGCCGTGTTCGGCTTGTCGATCCAGTCCTTCTCGACGAGGAGGAGCGCGCCCTCGGAAAAGCCCATCCCGTGCAGGCTCGCGTGCAGGGCGATCGGTTCGTACGGGAACAGAAACCGGCTGGCGGCGGCGTTCTCCGACCGCATCACGGGGTAGCCGAACTCGACGTCCCGGCCGGGCGCCTCGCGCCGACGCCCTCGGAGGTAGGCCGCGAGCGTCGCAGCGGGGTCGTCGGCGTCCCACCGCTCGATCCACGCCCGGTTGCGGGCCTCGCCGTCGGGGTTGACGTGGGGGACGATGCGGAGTGTGAACCGCTCCCACAGGTCCGCCAGCCCGCCGCCCTCGGCGCCCCAGCCGCGCGCGGCGAGCCCTTCGAGGACGAGGAGCCGGAGCGTCTCTGGGCCGACCGGCTCGTCGGCGTGGGCGCCGGCGACGAGCGTAGCCGTGCGCGGGCCGTAGCCGAGCGTGACGCCTGCAATCGGCCGGCCCTCCTCGCTGTGGCCGACGACCTCGAACCGCGCGAGGTCGGGGTTCTGCTCGCAGGCCGCACGCAGCGCGTCGAGCGTCTCGTCGGAGGTGCGGAAGCGGAGGCCGTCGGTGTCGAGGTCGGCGAGGCGCATCGGAGGCGGGAGCGGGCTGGCGGAACGTTCTGGCGTCGCGTGGTTGAACGGGCTGGACCCGCCGCTGCCCCCGATGGAACCGCCGGCCCCCACCGAGCCCGCCAGCAAGAAGGAGCAGATCGTCGCCCTCTACCTCTCGGGCGTCGAGTCGGTCGAGGAGCTGGCCCTCCTCACGCAGTCGCGGCCGAGCTACGTCGGCGCCGTGCTCCAGGAGGCCGAGCTGGGGCCGGGCTACTTCGACCTCTACACGTCCACGTCGGCGCCGATGAACGTGTACTCGAAGTACTTCGCCGGCCAGCTCGGCTACCGCGACCTCGAGACGGCCCGGCGGAGCGTGGGCGTCATCGACCGCCGGTACCGCCAGTTCGCGCTCGCGGGCGACCGGGCCGGCCAGCACCACGCGCTCCTCATGGCGCTGACGATGTACGACCGGGCGCGGTGGACCGGGAAGCAGGCCGAGGCCGAGCCGTTCCGCCAGTGGCTCGCCGCCCATCTGGCGGACGGCGAGCCGCAGGAAGCCTAAGCGCCCTCCGGGTCCCCGGCCGTCCGCTGGACGGGCTCCTCGCCTGCCGGGAAGAACTCGAGGGCGGCCGAGTTCATGCAATAGCGGAGTCCCGTCGGGCGCGGGCCGTCCGGGAAGACGTGCCCGAGGTGCCCGTCGCACCGCGCGCACCGGGTCTCGACGCGGCGCATCCCGAAGCTCCGGTCCTCGATCTCGCGGACGTGGGCCGGGTCGACGGGCTGGAAAAAGCTCGGCCAGCCCGTGCCGGACTCGAACTTCGAGCCCGACTCGAAAAGGGGGAGGCCGCACAAGTTGCAGGCGTAGGTCCCCTCCTCTTTGGTATGGAGGAGGAGCCCGCAGCCGGGCCGCTCGGTCCCGTGGTCGAGGAGGATCCGCCGCTCCTCGGGGTCGAGGCCGGCCGCGTCGGCGGCGCGCTCGCGGGCCGGGCCGCGGAGGGGCGTGAGGTCGTAGCCCAGGGCGGAGGTGCGCGTGTCGGTGTCGGGCGTGCTCATGGCGTGGGGTGAGGGGGGAGCCGGTAGACGCCCCGACGCGCGGCGGCCGTACGGGGCTCCCCGTACGCTTCACGTCCCGCTGGCGGCCGGCCCAGGCGCCCTACCCCGCCGCCCCGGCGAACGCCGCC
>CAZDFV010000217.1:0-5839 GCA_964504495.1 uncultured Rhodothermales bacterium | reverse complement strand
ACGAGGACGACTACGACGGCTACCCGCTCATGGAGAACGGCGTCGGGATGAGCCGTGACTTTTTGAACGAGCTGGCCTTCCAGGCCGAAGAGTTCCCCGGCGCGCTCCCCGCGCCGCGGCGCGTGACGTTCGCCAGTGGCACGCTTACGGCCCCGCTCCTCGACGCGCACGTCCGCCCGGCGCTCGAGCGGGTCGGGGGGCTCGACGTCGACGTCGTGGCCTGCGAGAACCTCCTGTTCGGGGACTCGGTGACGGTCAGCGGGCTCCTCAACTTCAAGAGCTTCCGGGCGGCGCTCGACCCGCTCCGCCAGCGGGGCGCGTTGGGCGACCTCGTCGTGCTCCCGCCCGACTGCGTCAACTTCGAGGGGCTGTTCCTGGACAACCGGCCCGGCCAGATGGAGCCGGCCGACCTCAGCGCCGCGCTCGGCGGCGTCGAGGTGGTCGTGTTCGACGGCGACTGGGCCGCCCTCCTCGACCGGCTGGCGGAGCCCGTGGCGGCCTGAGGGTTGGTTTTTTTAACGCCGTAGAGTTTTCGGCAGAACGAGGTTCTCAAATGGACTGGACCGCAGTTGCTACTTACGCCGGTCTCCTCGTTGGTCTTGCCGGTCTCGGATACGCAGCATACGAAAGGAAGCAGCGGTCTAAACTGAGCGATTATGTGAGGGGAAGCAACTGGATGAACTTCCACCGCGCCAGCAACTCTAGCGGAACATTACAGCTCGCGCTTAGACTGTACAAGTCCAAGCACAACGGACAGCTTGACCCCAATGTTCTGGAGCAGTTGTCGAAAGCAGACGCCTTCGGTCAGGAGTTGTTCAAGGAGATCATCCGTCAGATTCAGTTTGCTGAACCCTCATTCGCAAAGTCAGACTTCGATCGTTGGAGGCAGAAAGGAAAATTGTCTGACGAGAAGTACGACCTGTTCATGAAGGTGGCTCCCGACACCGGACACGTCAGCGGCGCGAAGTCTACAGCCGAATAAAGCGTGCTTGGGCGGTAGAATCCACTTCTGCACGCCGACGGAGGCCCCCCGTGCCTGAACTCAGCCAGCCGCTGGCGGAGCCCGTCGCCGCGTAGACCGTGGCAGAACAGACCCACGCTCTACGCCCCACGCTACAGCGTCGCCAGCGTGACGTTCGAGAAGTGCTGGGTGTAGAGCTTCCGGGCCTCGACCTTCCGCTCGACGGCCTCGATCACGTCCGGGGCGAAGTCCACACCGGTCAGCTTCTTGATCCCGCCCAGCCCGCCGGGGCTGAACACGTTGACCTCGAGGAGCACGCCGCCGGCGATGTCGAGCCCGACCATGAACATCCCGTCCTGGACCAGCTGCGGGCGGACCATCTCGGCGATCTCCAGCTCGCGCTCGCCGACGGCCGCCTCCTCGGCGCTCCCGCCCGCCGAGATGTTGCTCCGGATGTCGTCGCCCGAGCCCACGCGCCGGAGCGCGGCGTAGTGTCCGTCCTTCTGGACCGGCTCGCCGTTCAGCAAAAACATCCGGGTGTCGGCCCCGGCCGCCTCTTCCAAGAACTCCTGGACCACCATGTAGCCGCTCGCGCACACGGCGTCGATGATCTGGTTGAGGTTGGCGTGGTCGCCCGCGCGGACGACGAAGACGCCCTCGCCGCCCGACCCCTGGAACGGCTTGATGACCGCGTCGCCCCCGTGGTCCTCGATAAACTGGCGGACGTCGCGCTCGTTGCGCGTCACGAGCGTCTTGGGCCGGACGGACTCGGGGAAGCGCTGGAAGTACACCTTGTTCACGGCCTTCGCCAGCCCCTCGGGGTCGTTCAGGACGAGGCACCCACGCCGGGCCGCCATCTGCCCGAAGACGATCCCGGCGGACTGCGCCCAGGGCCGCCCGCCCGCGTCGTCGGCCGGGTCGTTGCGGAGGAGGAGGGCGTCGATCTCCTCGACCGGGAGGAGCTCCTCGTCCCCGTCCTTGACGCCCTCCAGGAACGTCCGCTCCGTCGTGTAGGAGCCGCCCGGGGCCCGGACGCGCACCTTCAGCGACTCGTCGGCGTCGAACACGAAGTCGTCGACGGCGAGATAGCGGACGTCGTGGCCGGCCTTGTGGGCCGCGAGCCCGAGCCGCGTGGTGGTGTAGACGTCCCGCTCGGTCTCGAACGAGTTGATGAGGAAGGCGATGCGCATGGGGGAGGGATAGGGAGAGGGATCGAGGGATAAGGAGGGATGAGGAGACGCATGCGCATCCCTTACCCCGCGTCCCTCAACAAGTCCAGAACGGTGAGGCCGCTGCGCGCGCGGTCGAGGCGCCGGAGGGCGGCCTCGTCGTCGGCGTAGCGGGGGCGGAGGGGCGGGTCGCGGAGGACGCCCCGCTGGCGGAGGTCCTCGACGGCGCCGAGGTGGCGGAGGGCGATCTTCCCGACGAACAGGGGCCAGAACGGGCCCCCGCCCGCGAGGTGCGCCAGCAGGTCGCGGAGGCCGCGGAGGTAGACCATGTCCTTCGTCAGCCCGCCGCCGCGGTGGAGGCGGAGGGTGACCGTAAAGGCGCCCCGCGAGCTTAGGCCGGCCTCGTCCGAGACCAGCCGGTACGTCTCCACAAAGTCGGCGCCCCCGGCGAGGGCGTCGGCGCCGAGGACGCGCGCCGCCAGCGTGCGGAACCGCCCCGGCGTGAGCCCGCCGACCAGCCACTCGGCGAGGACGGCCAGCCCCTCCTGCAAGTCCTGGTAACCCGCCAGCCCGTGGCGGAGCTGCTCGAGCGGCTGCGCGCACCCGTTCGCGTACGTCAGCACGTGCGTGCCGACCTCGTGGGCGAGGAGCGCCGGGACCCGCGCCGCCGCGATCTGGGCCCGAGCCCCGACGAGGAGCCGCCCCTCGGAGACCATGAGGCTCCCGGTGATGTCGTCGCGGACCTCCACGCCCTGCGGCACGTGCGCCGACCGGCGGCCGTAGTGCTCGATCTCGGCGCGGGCCGCCGCAGCGAACGCCGTCGCCCCGACCACCTCCGCGCCCGTCCGCGCGGCCGGCTGGCGGTCGAGCCAGCCGACGATCTCGCGGGCGAGCGCGACGAGGGCGGCGTCGGGCGCGCCGTAGACGCGGAGGCTGCCCGGCAGAAACTGCGGCGTCCCGACGTCGAGGATCATCCGGACGTGCGCCTCGATCTCGTCGCGGCACTCACGGAGGATCAACTCGACGGTGGTGTCCTCGACCCGGTCGATCGGGAGGGCGAACAGGTCGCGCCGGACGGCGTCGGCGTCGAACGTGAGCGGCCGGTAGAGGAGCTCCGGGGCGTGCTCGCACCCCCCGGTCTGGAACGCCTCCCACGCCGCGTCCGCGTTGACGGGCGTGACCTGGAGGAGGAACCCGTACTGCTCCTCGACGGCCGAGAGCCCGCGGTCGACGGCCAGGGCGGCGGGCTCGAGCGCCGTCCGCGCCGGCACGTCGCCGGCGTCGACCGCCACGCTCTCGTCGGCCACGGCCTCGCGGACGGCCGACTCCACGGCCGCCCGGAGGTGCCGGATGAGGTGGGGGTAGAGCTCGCCCTCGCGCGCGTTCCAGAACACGGCGTCGACCGCCAGCCCGACGACCTCAGCCGGGACGTCGAGCGGCGAGAGGCCCGGCGGGGCGACGTCCGGGGTCGCCACGTGCGACACGTCGGCACCCTGGCCGGCGACCTCGACGCCCGAGAGCGCGTCGCAGAGCGCGTCGACGAGGCCGGGCGGGCCGTCGCCGGCGGTGTAGATCGTGAACCCCGGGCAGCGGCTGAACGGGTCCTCGCTGGCGTCCGGGTCGGCGTCGAGCGGAGCCCACACCTCGACGACGAGGAGCGAACCGCCCGGCTGGCGGCCCGCGTCCGTCAGCGCCTCGGCGACACCCTGGGCGACGACCGTGCCGTCCGCCCCGCTGGCGGTCCAGACGTAGGCGGGGAAGGCCGTCACGAGGCGGTGGGCGGCGGCGAGCGCCTCGGCCGCCTCGGCGTCGTCCGGCGCCGTACCTCGGTAGACGGCGAGCACGGGGACGGCGTGGTCCACGAACACACGCCCGCCACCGGCCAGGTCCAGGCGGACGGGCCGGCCAGCCTTGAGCCCCGCGGCGACCTCGCGCCGGACGTGCGCGGCCTCGCTGGACGTCTCGGCCGTCACACCCGGGCCGCGTCCACGGCCTCCCGCTCCGCTAGCGCGCCGGGAACCGTCGCCTCGAGGGCGCGCCCCAGCCGGTCGAGGTGGGCCCGGTCGGGCCGGCCGGTCCACTCGTCCATGAACGTCTTCTTGAACTCGACGGCGATGACGCAGGCCGCGCTCCCGAACGTCCTGTGCGTCCACCGCGAAAAGTGGCCGCCCTGGAATTTGACGTTCTCGCGGACGTCCAGGCTGGCGATCCCGGCCTCGGCCGCGCCCGCGCGGAGGTCGGCCATAAAGCGGTCGACGAGGCCGCCCCACCGGGCCCGGTCGAGCGAGCCCGTCCCGACGTTGACCTCCGGGTTCTCGGCCGGGTCGGCGGCCGGTCCGTCGGGCCCCTCGCGGCGGTGGTTGTAGCTGTGGAGGTCGTAGACGACGACCGACCCGTACTCCCGGACCTTCAGCTCGAAAAGCTTCTCGACGGCCCGGTAGAAGGCGTCATAGACCCCCATCGACCGCTCGACGACATCGTCGGGGACGTCGCCGCCCCACACGTCGAGCCCCCAGGCGTCGTCGGGCGTTCGGTAGAGGGCCTTCTCGCGCGGCCGGTTGAGGTCGATCTCGAACCGCGAGCGCCGCCCGACGATCCGGGTCGGGGCCACGGCCGTGAGACCGCCCGTGAACGGGTCCTCCTCGCGGAGCCGCTCGGGCTCGGGGAGCGCGACGTGGCGGAGCGTCTCGGGGTGGACGGCGTGGCCGTCGTGGACGGCGGCGGCGACGAGCGGGCCGGGCCCGGTGACAATCTCGAAGGCGTCGTCCATGCAGAGGGGGGAGGGGGCGGCTGGCGGGGCCGGTCGCCAGCGGGCGAGGAGCAGGCGAGGGGTACGCGGCCCGGCCCCTCTGGTTCATCTGCACCACGCCGCGGCCCGGCCGGTCCGATAGCTTGCCGTCGTGATCGCCACGCAGTCCCCGGTCCGCCGCGGGTGGACGTACCTCCAGGAGCGGTTCCCGCCGTTCGCGCACGGGCCGCTCGTGTTCGCCTTCGCCGGCGGCGTGGCGTGCGCCTCGGCCGCCCTCCGCGGCGACGCCGGGCCGGGCTGGCCCGTGGTCCTCGTGGCGGCGACGGTCGCCCTCGGGTTCTTCTTCCAGCTCCGCGTCGCCGACGAGTGGAAGGACGCCGAGCGCGACCGGCTCTACCAGCCCGAGCGGCCCGTTCCGCGCGGGCTCGTCACCCTGCGCGAGCTGGCCGCCGCGGGCCTCGCCGTGGCCGCCGTCCAGGTCGCGCTGGCGGCGTGGCTGGACGTGCGGCTCGTCCTCGTCCTCGCCGCCGTCTGGGCGTACGGGGCGCTGATGACGGTCGAGTTCGGCGCCCGGGCGTGGCTCCGCGAGCGGCCGGCCGCCACGCTCGTCTCGCACGGGCTGATCGTCCCGCTGATCGACCTGTTCGCCGTCTCGTGCGACGTGCTCGCCCACGACGCCGCCGTGCCCGCCGGGGTCGCCCCGCTCGTCGGGGTGAGCCTGGTCGGGGGGATCGTGGTCGAGGTCGGCCGGAAGATCAAGGCGCCGGCCGAGGAGCGGCCGGGCGTGGAGACCTACAGCGCGCGGTGGGGGCCGGGCCGGGCGCTCGGCGTGTGGCTCGGCGCCCTCGGGCTCTCGCTGGCCTGCGGGCTGGCGGTTCTCGCCGCGGTCGGCGGTCTGGGCGGGCTGATGGCGCTGCTGGCCGCGGCCTGCTGGGCGGCCACGTTGTTCACCCTGCCGGG
>CAZDFV010000216.1:0-5901 GCA_964504495.1 uncultured Rhodothermales bacterium | reverse complement strand
CGCCCCGGGGCTGGCGGAGCCGCGCCGCCAGCCGGGCGTTCCTTGCGGCCCCCCGTCTCCTCCCCCCGATGCCCCTTGACCCCCCCCTCGGCCCGGACGACCACGCCGCCGGCCCGACCGCCGCCCCCGTCACGCTCGTCCACTACGGCGACTTTGAGTGCCCGTACTCGAAGGACGTCCATGACATCGTGGCCGAGGTGAGAGAGAAACACCCCGAGGGCGTCCGGCTCGTGTACCGGCACTTCCCGCTCCGGCCGCACCCGCACGCGCTGCACGCGGCGGTCGCGTCAGAGGAGGCCGCGCGGCAGGGCGGGTTCTGGCCGTTCCACGACCGGCTCTACGCGCACCAACTCCAGCTCCGCCCCGACCAACTGGCGGCCCACGCCGAGGCCGTCGGGCTGGACGGGGCCGCCGTCCGGGCCGCCGTCGACGCCGAGACGGGCAAGGCGGAGGTCCTGGCCCGGAAGCGGTCCGCCGTCCGGTCCGGCGTGCGGAGCACGCTCAACCTGTGGATCGACGGCGACCTCTACGAGGAGGACGACCTCGAGGAGGCCCTCGTCGAACGCGTGATCCGCCCGCTCCAGGCGGGCTGAGCCGCTGGCGAGGCGCGCCGCCAGCCGGCCCGCCTACGTCCGCCCGACCATCGGGCGGAGGACGACCTCCGAGATCAGCGTCCCGTGCGGGGCTTGGAGCACGTGGAGGACCGTCGCGGCGATCGACTCCGGGCTCATGGCGTCGGGGTTCGGGTTCGTCCCGGCGCCCGCGCCGAAGTGCGTGTCGACGGAGCCGGGGTAGAGGCAGCTCACCTTGACCCCGTGCGGGCGGAGCTCCTTCATCGTGGCGTCCGAGAACCCGCGGAGGGCGTGCTTCGTCGCGTTGTACCCACTCAGCCGGGGGTTCCCGACCAGCCCGGCGATGGACGCGATGTGGACGATGAACCCGGCCGCCTCGTCCTTCGCGCGCGCCTCGCCCTGGCGCTTCATGTGCGGGACGGCCGCGCGCGTGCAGTAGAACACGCCCGAGAGGTTCGTGTCGAGCATGAGGTGCCAGTCGTCGAGCGAGAGGGCGTCGACCTCGTCGAACCGGCCGAGCCCGGCGTTGTTGACGAGCACGTCGAGCCGGCCCTCGGCCTCGGCCACGCCGTCGATGGTCTCTCGGACGGCCTCGGCGTCGGTCACGTCGCAGACGGCCGGCGTGAAGCGGTCGCCCAGGACCCCGGCCGCTTTTTGGAGGTCGCCCTCGCTCCGGGCGAGGCCGTGGACGCGGGCGCCGGCGTCGACGAGGAGGCGGGCGGTGGCGAGGCCGATGCCCCGGCTGGCGCCGGTGACGACGGCGACGGTGTCGTGGAGGTCCATGAGCAGGGGGGGGGGAGGGCGCCGTCCGACGCGCGACGGCCGCCGGCGGTCCCAGAGCGCGGGCGGAGGTCTGACCGCGCGGGCCCCCGCCCGGCCCCTCCCGTCACGAGATCGTGAAGAGGAGGTAGGGGCCGGGCTTATCTAGATCGAGTCCAGAGAAGGGGCCTACCTTGGACCCCGCCCAGACCGAACGCCCGCTCCCGATGCGCCTCGCCCTCCCCCTCCTCTCGCTCCTGCTGGCCGTCGCCACCAGCGCCCAGACCGGCACCGTCGAGGGCCGCGTGACCGGGACCGACGGGCTCCCCGTGCCCGGCGCGAACGTGGCCGTCGAGGGCACCGCCCGCGGGGCCGCCGCCGGCGTCGACGGCCGGTTCACGATCCGCGACCTCGAGCCCGGGACGTACCGGCTGGCGGCGAGCGCCGTCGGGTACCTCAGCGGGTACGAGCGGGTCGCGGTCGAGGCCGGCGAGCAGACTGAGGTCCGGTTCGTCCTGCTCCAGACGGCGGCCGACGTGGGCGAGATCGTCGTCACGGCCCGCGAGACGCTGACGGGGCGGGGCGCGCTCGACCTCCCCGGCTCGGGCCACTACGTCGGCGCCCGCGCGATCCAGCGGCTCGGGACGTCGGACGTCCACCGCGTGCTCCGCGAGGTGCCCGGCGTGACGGTCCAGGAGGAGGACGGGTACGGCCTCCGCCCGAACATCGGGCTCCGCGGGAGCGGGGCCGAGCGCTCCAGCAAGATCACGCTGATGGAGGACGGCGTCCTCATCGCCCCGGCGCCCTACGCCGCCCCGGCCGCCTACTACTTCCCCTCGGTCGGGCGGATGGACGGGGTCGAGGTGCGGACCGGCGCCAGCCAGGTCAAGCACGGCCCGGCCACGACGGGCGGGGCCCTCAACCTGATCGCCGCGCAGATCCCGGTCGGGACCGAGGCCCGCGGTGAGGTCGTCCTCGGGCCGGACGGGCAGCGGACGCTCCACGCCCGCCTCGGCAGCGCGACCGCCCGCGCCGACTGGCTCGGCGGGCTCGGCGCCGGGTTCGTCGCCGAGGTCCGCAGCGACAACGTGGACGGGTTCAAGACGATCCAAGGGCCGGGCGGCTCGGCCCTTCTCGGGCCCGGCGGCGAGCCGTTCGACACCGGGTTCGACAAGCTCGACCTGTTCGGGCGCCTCCGGCTGGCGACGGGGCCGGGCGCGGCCGTCTACCAGTCGCTCACGCTCACGGCCGGCCTCACCGACGAGGTCTCCGACGAGACCTACCTCGGCCTCACCGCCTCCGACTTCGAGGCCACGCCGTACGCCCGCTACGCCGGCAGCCAGCGCGACGAGATGGACGCCAACCACCGGGCGCTCCGCCTCCGCCACGTCGCCGTGTTCAGCCCGCGGCTCGACCTCACGACGACCCTCTACCGGAATGCGTTCGCGCGGAACTGGTACAAGCTGGACAAGGCGTCCGCGGGTGGGTCGTCGGTCGGGATCGCCTCGGTCCTCGACAGCCCCGACGAGTACGCCGCCGAGCTCGCCGTCGTCCGGGGCGAGGGCGGCGCCGACGGCCGGCTCTTCGTGAAGGCCAACAACCGGGAGTACCTCAGCCGCGGCGTCCAGAGCGTGGCCGGGCTCCGGCTCGGGGAGGCCGACCGGGGCGCGCTCGTCGAGCTCGGCCTCCGCCTCCACGCCGACGAGATGGACCGCTTCCAGTGGGTGGACCAGTTCGGGATCCGGGGCGGCCAGACGGAGCTCGCCGTCGAGGGCACGCCCGGGACCGACTCGAACCGGATCGAGTCGGCCGAGGCGCTGGCGGCGTTCGCGCAGGCCGAGGTCGAGCTCGGCCGGCTCTCGCTCACGCCGGGCGTCCGCCTGGAGACCGTCCGGCTGATGCGCGAGGACTTCGGCACGAGCGACCCGGAGCGGACGGGCGCCGACCTGGCGACGCGCGAGAACACGGTCACGGCGCTCATCCCCGGCGTCGGCGCCGTCTACGCGGTGACACCGACCTGGAGCGTGTTCGGGGGCGTCCACCGCGGGTTCGCGCCGCCCGACAGCCGGCCGGAGACGGACCCGGAGCAGAGCGTGAACACCGAGGCCGGCGTCCGCTACGGCGGCGACGCGCTCCAGGTCCAGGCCGCCGCCTTCTGGACGGCCTACCAGAACCTCCTCGGGAGCGACCTCGCCGCCGTCGGCGGGGGCGGGACGACGGACCAGTTCAACGGGGGCGCCGCCGACGTCCGCGGCCTCGAAGTGGGCCTCACGGCCGACGCCCTCGGGCTGGCGGCGCCCTCGGGCGCGACCGCCAGCGGGTGGGCCGCGCCGGTCCGCCTCGCCTACACCTTCACCGACGGCACGTTCGGGTCGAGCTTCGAGAGCGACTTCGACGGGTTCGGGACGGTCGAGGAGGGCGACGAGCTCCCGTACCTCGCGCGGCACCGGCTCTACGCCCGCGCCGGCGTCGAGCGGGCGGGCTGGTCGGCGGCCGTGATGGCGAACGCCGTCTCCGACATGCGCGCGGCGGCCGGCCAGGGCCCGATCCCGGAGTCCGACTTGATCGGGTCGCACGTCGTCCTCGACCTCGTGGCCGAGGCGCCGCTCCCGGGCGGGCTCGCGCTCGTCGGCCGGGCCTACAACGTGCTCGACGAGGCGTACGTCGTCGCGCGGCGCCCGGCCGGCCTCCGCCCGGGCCTCCCGCGGACGGTCACGCTCGGCCTCCGCGCCCGGATCGGGAGCTAGAGCTGAGCTCACCTCGTCATCCTGAGCGCGAGCGAAGGATCTCAACGCGGTGCCCCAGCCGTAGGGGCCGGCGCCTACGTCCTGGGAAGCCGGCGTCGAGATCCTCCGTCGCTCCGCTCCTCAGGATGACAGAACGGGGGGGACGGTGCGAGGTCCGCGCCCGGATCGGGAGCTAGCGCCCCGCTGGCGCCGTCGCCAGTCGGGCGGGGAACCGGGCACGGGGGACGGCCCTTCCCCCGTACCCCTGCCCCTCCCCCCGTGAACGTCCTCGTCGTCAACGCCGGCTCGTCGTCGCTCAAGCTGGACTTTATCGACGCCGAGGCGCGCCGGACGCTGGCGTCGGGCGTGGTCGAGCGGATCGGGTCGCTCAAGTCGCTCGCCTCGTTCGGGCTCGACGGCGAGAAGCCCGACCGGGTCTCGCTCGAGGCCCCGGACCACGGGGCGGCCCTCGACGTCCTCCTCGGGAAGATGCGCGAGGCCGACGGGCCCGAGGGCGACCGGCTCCCCGAGGTCGAGGCCGTCGGGCACCGGGTCGTCCACGGGGGCGAGCGGTTTGCCGAGTCGGCGCTCATCGACGGCGAGGTGCTCGACGCGATCCGCGACGCCTACGACCTGGCCCCGCTCCACAACCCGGCCAACCGGCGCGGCATCCGGGCGGCGCAGGAGGCGTTCCCGGACGTCCCGCAGGTGGCCGTGTTCGACACGGCGTTCCACCAGACGATCCCGCCGGAGGCCTACCTCTACGCCCTCCCGAACCGGCTCTACCGGCGCCACAAGATCCGCCGGTACGGGTTCCACGGGACGAGCCACTACTACGTCTCGCGCCGGCTCTACGAGCTGGCCGGGCTGGAGAAGACGTCGAGCCGGGTGGTCACGGTGCACCTGGGCAACGGGTGCTCGGCGTGCGCCATCCGCGACGGCCAGAGCGTGGACACGTCGATGGGGATGACACCCCTCGAGGGCCTCGTCATGGGCACGCGCTCGGGCGACCTCGACCCGTCGATCGTGTTCGACCTGGTGGACAAGGAGGAGGCCTCGCTCGCCGAGGTCCACACGCTCCTCAACCGGTACTCGGGGCTGTTGGGGCTGAGCGGGTACGCGGCCGACATGCGCGACCTCCTCGCCGAGGCGGCCGACGGCGACGTCCGGTGCCGGCAGGCCATCGACGTGTTCTGCTACCGGGTCAAGGGGTACCTCGGCCGCTACCTCGCCGTGCTCGGCGGGCTCGACGCCGTCGCGTTCACGGCCGGGATCGGGACGTTCGCCGCGCCCGTCCGCGCGCAGATCCTCGGCGGCCTGGAGGGGCTCGGGGTCGTGCTCGACCGGGAGGCCAACGAGGCCGCCAGCGGGCGGGAGGCCCGGATCTCGACGGCCGAGAGCCCCGTTCAAGCGTGGGTCGTCCCGACGAACGAGGAGCTGGTGATCGCCATCGACGCGATGAAGCTGGCCCGGACGGCCCGCCAGACGCCGTTCCTGTAGGGCGCCGCCGGGGGGCGCCGCCGGTCCGCCGGCCGGCCGTACGGGGCGGCCCCGTATACTCCGGAGGGCCCCCGCCCCGCACGATGGACGACCCCCGCCCCGCCCGCCCCGACCCCGCGCTCGCCGACCGGCTCGGCCGGAGCCCCGCGTTCCGGCTCCTCGCGCGGGCCATCCCCGACGTCCTCCTCCTCCTCGACCCCGAGGAGCGCGTGGCGTACGCGGGCGAGGGGGCCGCCGACATCGTCGGCGTGGACGACCTGCTCGGCCGGCCGTTCCGCGACCTCGTCCACCCGGCCGACCTCGCCGTGCTCCCAAAGCGGATCTGCGGGGCGGGGGGGACGTGG
>CAZDFV010000215.1:0-5912 GCA_964504495.1 uncultured Rhodothermales bacterium | reverse complement strand
CCACCGCTCGCAGGACCGCGCGCTCGCGCCCGACGCGCAGCACTCGACGGCGAAGTCGTGGGCCGACCCCCGCCCGAGCGGCTGGCGGACGTCGATGGCGACCGACCGGCCGCCCCGGGCGGCGAACGTCTCCTGCCCCTCGGCCCCCATCAGCCCCGAGCGGCCGTCCGCCCCGACGACGGCCCGGGCGACGACGTCGCCCTCCGATCGGAGCACGACGACGTCGCCCGGCGCGACCGAGAAGGCGGCCTGGTCCGCCTGCCCGGCGATCCGGTAGGTGCACACCCCGCCCGCGTCGCTGACGGTGAGCAGGTGCGCGGTCTGGGCGTTCGCAGCGCCGACGGCGAGGGCGAGCATGAGGAGAGACTGGAGGGGGCGGGGCATCAGCATGGGAGGGTGCGCGGGAGGGTTGGGCGAGTCAGCGGGCAGGCGTTCTCGCGCTACTCCTGAATCACCATCTTGGGCCCCCCAGGTTGGATCGTGGAGTCTCCCTCGTACACGACGGGATTGCCGTCCTCATCCACGCCGAACAACGTGAGGCTGCACCCGTCGCCGCTCGTCCTCTTGTTCCGAATCTTGAGCACGTTAGGGCCGTTTTTGCCGGTCCCACAGGTGGCAGTGGCATCGACCGTGACCCCCCGAGCGCCTCCGCTGGGCGTACCCGGGCTGCCGTCGTTGTCGCCGATGTAGACGGCACCGTAGAGGCCGTTCGCGATTTTAAAGTGGAGCCGCCCGTTCTTCTTAATCTCGAACGAGGACGGATTCGTCTGAGTGGGGCTACTAGGGCTTCGAACGGTGAACGAGTTGCTGGCGCAATCGTAGGTGAGGCAGACGGTCTGGGGGGCGGGCATGGCGGTGTTTCTAGGGAGAGGGGGGGGGACGGGCGAGGGCCGGGTCGCGGCGGAGCGAGCGGAGCCAGGGCGAGCGCTCGAGCGTGACGGCGCCGTACCCTCGGTCGAGGGCGCTCCGGGTCCACCGGACGGCCTCGTCGCGGTCGTCGAGGAGTTCGTAGAGCTGGCCGACGCCGAAGGCGCCCTCGGCGTCCACCTCCTCGGGGCCGAGCGGCCCGACGAGTTCGGCGAGGTAGAAGGCCGCGCTGTCGCGGGCGCCGAGCTTAGCGTGGGCGTCCGCCAGCGCCCCGATGACCTCCTCCGACCGGGCGACGGCGAGCTGGCGGCGGGCGGAGTCGAGGGCCCGCCGGTAGGATCGCCGGGCGTCGTCGCGCTGGCCTGGCGCCCACCACTGCGCCGCGCCCAGGTCCAGCCACGCCTGGTACGAGTCGGGCCGCCGGGCCTGCTCGCGGGCGTAGAGCTCGGCCGCGCGGGCGTATTTGCCCTGGTAGAACAAAGCCGTCGCGAGGTTCGAGCCGGCCGCCGCGTTGTCCCGGTCGAGGCGGAGGATCCGCTCGAAGACGTCCACCGCCTCGTCGACCCGCCCGTCTTCCCAGTACGCTGCCCCGAGGTTGCCCAGGACCTTGAGGTTCGAGGGGACGAGGTCGAGCGCTTGCCCGTACGCCGCGACCGCCTCGTCGACCCGCCCGGTGAGGTAGTAGAAGATGCCGAGGCTGTTGTAGCTCCGCCAGTCGCCCGGTCGCATGGCGATGGTCCGCCGGTACGCCGCCTCGGCCTCCTCAAACTGACCCTGGTCGCGGAGCACGATCGCCCGTCGCCGGACGGCCTCGGCGCTGCCCGGGTCGATGGCGAGCGCCTGGTCGAGCGCGTCGAGCGCACGCCCGTAGTCCCCCCGCCCCGCGTGGATGACGGCGAGCGAGACGTGGACGGGCGCCGACTCCGGCTCGAGCCGCAGGGCCCGCTCGCTGTGCGCGACGGCCTCGTCGGCCTGCGCCGGGTCGCTCGTGTAGACGTACGCTCGCCACAGGGCCTCCCCGAGCGCCGCGTGGGCGAGGGCGAACGACGGGTCGCGCTCGACGGCCTGGCGGAGGAGCCCCGCGGCTCGCTCGACGTCGTCGACGGACTGCTCCTCGCGAAGGGCGCCCCGGCCCCGGAGGTAGAGGTCGTTCGCCACGTCGTCGTCCGTCCCCCCAGCGGTGAGCGCCTCGCGGACGCGCGGGAGGATCTGGACCTGGAGGAGCTGGGCGAGCTGGAGGACGGCCCGGTCTTGGATCGCGAGCGCGCTGCCCGAGTCGGCGTCGACCTGCGACGAGGCGATCACCCGCCGCGTCTCGGTGTCGATCAGGTTGAGCAGGAGGCGGACGCGGCCGTCCTCGACCTGGACCGTCCCGTCCACGGCCAGCGTCGCGCCGAGCTGGTCGCGGGCGTCGGACGGGCTCATCCCCGACCCGACCTCGCTCGCCGGCACCACCCACATCGACCCGTCGAACTGCTCGAGCTGACTGAGCCGGCTCGTGACCGTCTCGAGGAGCCCGGCCGCGAGGACCTCGGTCTCGGCGTCGCCCCCCGGCGTGCGGAATGGGAGGACGGCCAGGTGCTGCGCGTCCGGGCCGGACGGCCGGAGCGCGGCCCACGCGAGCGCTCCGACGACGAGCACGGCCGCGACCGCCAGCCCGGCGCGGCCCGCTGGCGGGAGCCGCCGGAGCCGGACGCGGAGCCGCCCGAGTGGGACCCCGGCCGCCGGCCGGCCCTCCGGGCCAAACGGCCGGAGCGCCTCGCGGAGCGCGTCGACGTCCTGGAACCGGTCCGCCGGGCTCTTGGCGAGGCACCGGGCCACGACGTCCGCCAGCCCGGGCGGGAGGTCGTCGCGGACGTCGCCCAGCGGCCGGGGCTCGGTGTGGAGGACGGCGTAGAGGGTGGCCGTCGTGAACGCCCCCCCGAACGGCCGCCCGCCCGCCAGCAGCTCGTAGAGCGTGACCCCGAGCCCCCACACGTCGGTCCGGGCGTCGGTCGGCTCGCCCCGGGCCTGCTCGGGGCTCATGTACGGGGCCGAGCCCGACGACCCGCCCGCCTCGCTGCTCGAGGTGGCGATCCCGAAGTCGAGGACCTTGACCTCGCCCTCGTCGGTCACGATGAGGTTGGCCGGCTTCACGTCGCGGTGGACGATCCCGGCCCGGTGCGCCCGTCCGAGCCCGCAGGCCGCCTGGCGGACGTACTCGACGGCCTCCCCGACCGGGAGCGGGCCCCGCGCAGCCTTCTTCTTCAGTGTCTCGCCCCGGTAGCACGCCATCGCCAGGAACAGGCGGCCGTCGTCGGCCTCCCCGATCTCGTAGACCGTCGCCACGTTCTGGTGGTCGAGGGCCGAGACCGCCTTGGCCTCCCCGACGAGCCGGTCCCGGGCGTCGGGATCCGCGTGGAGGTGGGCCGGGAGGAACTTGAGGGCGACGTCCCGGTCGAGCCGGAGGTCGCGGGCCCGGTAGA
The DNA here is from genome assembly GCA_964504495.1 of uncultured Rhodothermales bacterium. Lineage (GTDB taxonomy): Bacteria > Bacteroidota > Rhodothermia > Rhodothermales > Rubricoccaceae > Rubrivirga. Next base: position 2,580 of record CAZDFV010000215.1, on the reverse strand, counting down.
CGACGCCCATCCCGCCGCCGCCCAGCCGCTCCTCGACCCGGTACTGGTTGACCGTCCGCCCAAGGAGCGGGTCGTCGCCCGGCGGGGCGGGGGGAGGGGACGTGAGCCGGTCCACCAGAGAGAGCGGGAGAAGCGCCGTAGAATGTAGGGGTAACCGCCTTCGCCCGCCGCACACATGGAGCACACCGACCCCGACCCCCTCCGCGAGGAGGTCCGCACGCTCCGCCGGGCCGTCGAGGAGCTGGCCCTCCTCAACGACCTGGCGATCGCGATGGGGAGCGCCCGCGACCTCGACACCGTCATCCGCACGCTCGTCCGCCGCTCGCTCGGCGTCGTCGACGCCGAGCAGGGTGTGGTCACGCTCGTCGACCGCCGCGACGCGGGCGACGCCGCCACGCTCGTGCGGACGGCCGTGACTGGGAGCGGGGCGGCCTACCGGCCCGACCAGGCCCTCCTCGGCCTCATGGGAACGCGCCGGCGGGCCCTCGTCCTCAACGACGCCCACGCGCCGACCAGCCCCGTCCCGTTCGACGCCGGCGTCCGGTCGGTCCTGTGCGTCCCGCTCGTGGCGCACGGGCGGTTTCTGGGCGTCCTCTCGCTGACCAACAAGCGGACCGGCGGGTTCTCCGACGACGACGTCCGGCTCCTCACGATCCTCGGGATGCAGTCGGCCCAGGTCGTCGAGGCCGCCCAGGTCGAGGCCGACCGCGACCGCGTGCTCGGGCTGTTCGGGCGGCACACGCACCCGGCCGTCGTCGAGGAGCTCCTCAAGCACGAGGCCGACCCGCCGAGCCGGCGGGTCCAGGCGTGCGTGATGTTCCTCGACGTCCGGGGGTTCACGGCGTTCTCGGAGCGGGCCGAGCCCGAGGCCGTCGTCGACTACCTCAACGCGCTCTTCGCGATCACCACCGACGCCGTGACCTCGCGCGGGGGGATCATCCACCAGCTCCTCGGCGACGGGTTCATGGCGATTTTCGGCGCCCCGCTCTCGACGCCCGACGACTGCGCCCGGGCCGTCGAGGCGTCGCTCGACATCGCCGCGCGCGTCGAGGCCGAGGTCGAGGCCGCCCGGCTCCTGCCCACGACGGTCGGGATCGGCCTCCACGCCGGCGAGGTCGTCGCCGGCACGGTCGGCTCGCCCCAGCACAAGGAGTACAAGGTGACCGGCGACGTGGTGAATGTGGCGGCCCGGGTCGAGGGGCTCAACAAGGCGTTCGACTCGCGCGTGCTGGCGACGGCCGCCGTCGTGGACCGGCTCCCCCCGGACCGCTTCGAGGCCGAGCCGCTGGGCGAGGTCACGCTCCGTGGCCGGGGCGACAGTCCGGCCCTGTTCCGCATCGCCTGAGGCGGGGCCGCTGGCGGTCGTCGCCAGCCGGGTACACCGTCTGTCGCGGCGTTGCACGTAGCGGCGCTGCACGCAACGCCGCTACCGTGTCGGCGAGGGGTCCCGAGCCGGCTTAGTTCATCACGGGCTGGCCCGGTGCGGGCTCGTCGGCGTTGGAGACGACGACGGGGGCCGTGTTGCCGACGGCGCCGGCCAGCCGCTTTTCGTGGTCCGGGACGGTAAAGAGCGCCGTCGGGTCCTCCTGGGCCTCTGGGCAGAGGAGCCGGTCGAGCGCCTCGTCGATCCGCTTGACGTAGGTCACGTCGAGACCTTCGACGGCCTCGTCCTTGATCTCGTCCACGTCCTTCCGGTTCTTCTCGGGGAGCACGACGCACGAGATCCCGGCCCGGCGCGCGGCCAGCACCTTCTCCTTGATCCCGCCGACCGGGAGCACGAGCCCGCGGAGCGTGATCTCGCCCGTCATCGCCACGTCGTGGCGGACGCACCGGCGCGTGTAGATCGACGCGAGCGCCGCCGTCATCGCCACGCCCGCGCTCGGGCCGTCCTTGGGGATGGCGCCTGCGGGCACGTGCACGTGGAGGTCCCAGTAGCGGAAGGCGTCGTCGGGGATGCCCAACTCCTCGGCGTGCGCCCGGACCCACGACGAGGCGGCCTGGGCGCTCTCGCGCATCACGTCGCCCAGCTTGCCGGTCAGCGTCATGCGGCCCGTCCCGCGGCTCACGCTCGCCTCGACAAAGAGGATGTCGCCGCCGACGGGCGTCCACGCCAGGCCCGTCGCCACGCCGGGCACCTCGGTCCGCTCGGCGGCGTCGTTGAAGTGCTTCCGGGCGCCCAAGATGTCCGGGACGTCCCTAGAGGTGACGTCGCCGCGCTCGGCCTCGCCGAGGGCCACGGTCTTCGCCACGCTCCGGACAACGGACCCGACCGTCCGCTCGAGCTGGCGGACGCCGGACTCGCGCGTGTACCCCTCGACGAGCAAAAGAAGGGCGTCGTCGGTGATCGTGAACTGGTCCTCCTTCAGCCCGTTCCGCTCGCACTGGCGGGGGACGAGGTAGCGCTTGGCGATCGCCAGCTTCTCCGACGGCGTGTACCCGTTGATCTCGATGACCTCCATCCGGTCGCGGAGCGGCGGCGGGATCGAGTCGAGGTAGTTGGCCGTGGCGATGAAGAGGACGCGGCTGAGGTCGTAGTCGAGCTCGAGGTAGTGGTCGTTGAACGTGTCGTTCTGCTCCGGG
>CAZDFV010000214.1:0-5914 GCA_964504495.1 uncultured Rhodothermales bacterium | reverse complement strand
CGGCGGCGGCGGCGGCCCGGGCCCGGTACGAGGCCGCGTTCGCGCCGGAGGCCGTCCGCGACCGGTGGCTCGCCCTCCTCGACCGAGACCGCCGGTGACGTTCGCCCTACGCCGTCCCCGTCGAGCCGAACCCGCCGGCCCCGCGCGCCGTCCCCGCCAGCGCCTCGGTGGGCACGAGCCGAACCGGCACGTACCGCGCGACGACGAGCTGAGCGAGCCGCTCGCCGCGCTCGACGGCGAACGGCTCGCGGCCGTGGTTGACGAGGAGGACCTTTACCTCGCCCCGGTAGTCGCAGTCGATCGTGCCCGGGCTGTTCAGGACCGTCACGCCGTGGCGGGCCGCGAGCCCCGAGCGCGGGCGGACCTGGCCCTCGGTCCCTTCGGGGAGGGCGATCTGGAGACCGGTCGGGATCGCGGCGAAGTCCCCGGACGCCAGGACGACCGGCTCGCCCTCGGGCACGGCCGCCCGGAGGTCGAGGCCGGCGCTGTGAGCCGTGGCGTGGGCGGGGAGGTCCAGGCCCTCCCCGTGCGGGAGGACGGTGACCTCGACGGCGGTGATATCGGGCATGGAGGGGCTACTGGCGGCCGCCGCCAGCGGGACGGGGCGGGAGCTACTCGACGTCGCCCATGAGCCGCTTGACGAGCGGGCTCGCGAGGAGGGCTACGACGCCGGCCCCGCCCACGATGAGGGCGACGTTCCAGAACAGCGCGTCCGGCGCCAGCGTCTCGAGCTGGCCCGCCGTGAGCCCGGCGAACAGGTTGCCGAGGGCGGCCCCGATAAACCAGACGCCCATCATCTGGCCCACGCGCCCCTTCGGCGCCAGCTTCGTCATCGACGAGAGGCCGACGGGGCTGAGCGCGAGCTCCCCAGCTGTGTGGAAGAAGTACGTCACGATGAGCCACGCCGGGCTCACGAGGTTGCCCGGCCCCGCGTTCGCCGCGCCCCACGCGATGACGAAGAAGCCGACCGACAGCCCGAACAGGCCGAACGCGAACTTCAGCGGGATGCTCGGGTTCGCGTTCCGCTTCGCGAGCCAGACCCACATCGACCCGAAGACGGGGGCGAGGACGATGATGAAGAACGGGTTCACGTTCTGGAGCCACGACGCCGGCATCTCCCACCCGCCGATGCTCCGGTCGGTGAGGTCGCGCGCGAACAGGTTGAGCGAGGACCCGGCCTGCTCGAACCCCATCCAGAACAGGGCCGCGAGGAGGAACAGCCAGAAGATGACGAACAGCCGCTGGTGGTCCTGCTCGGCCCGGTCGCCGAGCCGCGCGAACCGGACGGCGTTGACGGCGAGGAAGAGCAGGACGACGAGGCCGATGCCGATCTGGAACGCCCGGAGCAGGAAGTCCAGCGTCGCCCGCTCATCGACGGCCGCCGGCGTGACGGCCGCGGCGACGGCCCCCTCGGGGATCCGCGCGACGAGGTCCTCCTCCGTCGGCATCTCGGCAATCGTCCCGGCGGCCAGGGCCTGCTCCGCCTCCGCCTTGAGGAGGGCCACCTGGTCGTCGGTGGCGTCCGAGACGAGCGCCTCGCGGGCCGGCTCGACAAAGTCCGCGCGGTCGAGGTAGACGCCGGCCGCGAGCGACGCCAGCACGGCCACGCCGAGGTAGACGCCGAGCCACACTCGCTCCTGCATCAAGGAGGCGAAGTAAACCACGGCCAGCAGGGCCACGCTCGTCCCCAGCACCCCGGCCACCGCCTGGATCGTCAGCGGGAGGAGGCCGGTGTAGATCAGGAAGGCGAGAAGGAGGGCCGCGCCGGTGACGGCGGCCGAGACGGCGTAGAACCGGCGGCTCTTGCGCGCGGTGACCTCGGGGGGATCGTCGGTGCGGAGGTCGCCGGCCGTGCCGAGGTGGTGCCACCCGAGCCGGTACTGCACGAGCCCGAAGAACATCCCGACGGCCGCGAGCGAGAAGCCCCAGTGGAAGTTGTAGTTCTCGCCCACCAAGCCCACGAGGGCCGTCCCGGCGAACGCGCCGATGTTGATCCCCATGTAGAAGATGGAGAACCCGGCGTCGCGGCGGGCGCCGCCCTCGGGGTAGAGGTCGCCCACCATCGTGCTCACGTTCGGCTTGAGGAGCCCGGTCCCGACGACGACGAGGGCGAGGCCGAGGTAGAACGTCACGGCCGTCGGGACGGCCAGCGAGACGTGCCCGAGCATGATGATCACGCCGCCGACGAAGACCGCCTTCTTCTGCCCCCAGATGTTGTCGGCCACCCACCCGCCCGGGAGCGAGAGGACGTAGACGAAGAAGGTGTACAGGCCGTAGACGGCCGTCGCCACGCCGACCTGGAGGCCCAGCCCGGCGTTCGTCCCCACGATGGCCGTCGTCATAAACAGGACGAGGATGGCCCGCATCCCGTAATAGGAGAACCGCTCCCACATCTCGGTGAAGAACAGGGTCGAGAGCCCTCGGGGGTGCCCGAACCACTGGTCGCCGGCCGCCAGCACGGCGGTCCCGCTGTGCCCGTCGCCGACCACGTCGGCGGCGCCGGTGCGGGGGTCCTGGATCTCGTTGCCGGGGTCTTTGGCCATGTCGGGCGCGCGGGTGGGGGAGGACGCCTCCGGGGAGGCCGGGCGAAGATACCGTCGGGGAACAGGGAAACCCTGAGGGGGCCCGCCCCGGGGGGCCCGCGGCCCCGCGCCCGGGGCGCTGGCGGGGCACGCTGGCGGACCGGACGGGCGGCCCCGCTTAGCTTGCCGGCCCCGCCGCCGATACCGACCGCCGTGGCCGACTCCGACAAAACGCTCTTCCAGCAGATCGCCGACGGCGAGGTCCCCGCCGACGTCGTCTACCAAGACGACCGGGCCGTCGCCTTCCGCGACATCAATGCCCAGGCCCCGACCCACGTCCTCGTCGTCCCCCGCAAGCCGATCCCCCGGGCCGACGCCGTCGGGGAGGCGGACGAGGCGCTCGTCGGTCACCTCTTCACCGTGGCCCGGCGCGTGGCCGGGGCCGAGGGCCTGAGCGACTACCGCCTCGTCGTGAACAACGGGGCCGGCGCGGGGCAGAGCGTGTTCCACCTCCACGTGCACCTGCTCGGCGGGCGGCCCTTCCAGTGGCCGCCCGGCTGAGCCCCCTCCGGCCGGCGGCGCCCGCCGCCAGCGGCCCGCGCCCATGATCCAGGTCCAGGACGTCCGCGTCGCCCTCGACGGCGTGCCCGTGCTCCACGGCGTCTCGTTCGGGGTCGGGGCCGGGAGCGTGGCCGGCTACGTCGGGCCGAACGGGGCCGGGAAGACGACGACGATCCGGCTCCTCACCGGCGCCCTCCCCCCCGACGCCGGCCGCGTCGAGGTGGCCGGGGTCGACGTCGTGGCCGACCCCGTCGGGGCCAAGCGGCGGTTCGGGTACGTCCCCGAGCACGGCCACCTGTACGAGAGCTTCACGCCGGCCGAGTACCTCACCTTCATCGGCCGGATGCACCGGCTCGACGAGCGGACGATCCGCGAGCGGACGGCGGCGCACCTCCGGTTCTGGGGGCTCGGGGACGCCGGCGCCCGGTCCATGACCGGGTTCTCGAAGGGGATGAAGCAGAAGGTCCTGCTCTCGGCCGCCCTCCTCCACGACCCCCCCGTCCTCCTCCTCGACGAGCCGCTCGGCGGGCTCGACGCCCACGCCGTGCTCCAGACCCGGGCCCTCCTCCGCACGCTGGCGGCCCGGGGCCGGACCGTCTTCTACTCCTCGCACCTCCTCGACGCCGTCGAGAAGGTGGCCGACCTCGTCGTCGTGATCCGCGACGGGCGGATCCTCCAGACCGGCTCGCCCAAGGAGATCACGGCGCTCGGCGGCGGCGGCTCGCTCGAGGACGCCTTCGGCAAGCTGACGGCCGCCGCCGACGCCTACGACGAGGCCGAGGTCCTCGTCGGCGAGGCGTTCGGCCCCGGGCCGGCCGAGGGGCGGGAGCGGCTGGTCGGGGGGTAGGCGGGCGCTCGGCTGGCGGCGCGTCCGCGAGGGGCTGGACTCTCGGGAGGACGCCCGCCCCGCCGCCCGCGTGCGGATCACACGCCGCCCCGGGGGTGTTCGGCCGGCCCCTCCCCCCTGTTCTGTGACCACACTCGGCGTGACCGGCGGCATCGGGAGCGGCAAGTCCGCGCTCGTGGCCCGGCTGGCGGAGCGCCCGGGCGTGGTCGCCGTCCGGGCCGACGACGTGGCCAAGCGGATCATGGCCGAGCACCCCGGCGTCCGCCGCCAGCTTGTCGAGACGTTCGGGCTGGAGACCTACACCGCCGCCGGCAGTCTCGACCGGGCGCACCTCGCCGGCCGCGTGTTCGGCGACACCGAGGCGCTCGCGGCGCTCAACGCCATCGTCCACCCGGCCGTGCGCGAGGCGCTCCTGGAGGAGGTCGAGCGGGCCCGGGCCCAGGGCGCCCGCCTGTTCGTCTACGAGGCGGCGATCCTCTTCGAGACCGGCGGCGACGCCGTCCTCGACGAGGTCGCCGTCGTGGACGCGCCGGTCGAGACCCGCGTCGCCCGCGTGGTGGCGCGCGACGGCGCCACGCGCCAGGACGTCCTCGCCCGGATGCGCCACCAGATCGACCCCGCCGAGGCCCGCCGCCGGGCCGACCACGTGGTGGAGAACGACGGCCCCCTCGACGCGCTCCGCGCGGCGGCCGACGCGCTCTACGACCGCCTGACCGGCGCGCCGGGCGGCTAACCGGCGGCGCACGCCGCCAGCGCTCCGGGTGGAGACTCTAGAAGGACCCGGCCGCGGCCGGCCGGGGCCCGTTGCCCCGTCCCCTCCCCCCCTGCCCGCCGTCGTCCTCGACCAGTTCGGACCCCCCGACCACCTCCGGCTCCGCACCGACGTGGCCGACCCCGAGCCCGGGCCGGGCCAGGTCCTCGTCCGCGCCACGTCGGTCAACGGCCGGGAGGACGGCGCCGGGTCGTCGGCCTCGGGGCCGGAGAGGGCCCCGGCGTCTCCGCATCCGGCGGCGGAGGCGCCCCCGGCGCGGCGTCAGCCCTCGACCACGAACGGGATTGAGATCCCGCCGAACGTGTTCCCCGTCCGGGCGTTGGCGAGGTCGGCCCGGAACCGGACGCGCGGGGCACTCGGCGGGACGCGCTCGAAGTAGAGGAAGCCCGAGACCTCCCCGCCCGGGTCGAGCACGCCCTCCGGGAGGGCCCGCCCGACCATCTCCGCGGTCGGCAGCTCGATGTCGCGGTAGACCGTGTAGTAGCGGTCGTAGTACGGCCGGTCGTAGTAGAACGAGCCGCCGTACGGCGTGAGCGTCGGGTACACGGAGGCGTAGTACGGGGCCACGCTGAACCCGCTGTACGTGAAGCCCGGGGCCGTGACCGGGTCGTAGGCGTCGACGAGCGTGGGGTCGGTGATCTCCCCCTCGACGCCGTAGGGCGGGAGCGCGACGTAGCGCCGGCCGTCGGGGCCGACGAGGGCGAACTCGTTGTACCGGAGTCGGATCGGGACGCCCCCCCCGTTCGAGACCGTCACGCGGAGCGGGGTCACCTCCGTCTTGACCCGGGCCTGGCCGGGCCACGTCCCCGACTCGACCGTCATGCGGACGTCGTCGACGCGGTCGACGGCGGTCTCGGACCCGACGGTCGTGGCGGCGGGGGCGGGGTCGAGCTGGGTGCCCGGCGCCGAGCAGGCGGCGAGGAGCAGGGTGAGGGCGAGGGCAGCGAGAAGGCGCATGGTGAAGGCAGGCGATGGGGCGCTTCCCACAGCCCGCCCGCCCCCCCGTTCCAAGAGGAGACAGCGCAGGCCCCCCTGAGCCCGTCCGATTGGGAAACCCCGACCCGTCGCTGGAGCACCCTCCGACGCCCCCGCGCCCGCTGGCGGAGGCCGCGGACGCTCGCCGAGGCCCGCGGGCTACCGCCCGACGCGGACGACCGCGCGGTGCACGCGTCGGGGCGCCCCGCCGTCCGGCGTCGCCGTGAGACGGACGAC
>CAZDFV010000213.1:0-5924 GCA_964504495.1 uncultured Rhodothermales bacterium | reverse complement strand
GGGGCGGGGCGGGCTGGCGGCGAGCGTGAACGGTCCGGCCCGGACCGTGGTGCCCGGCGGCGGCGGGGACGCGGGCCGAAGACTCAGGGGAGGCCGACGCATGCGCACGGACCCGGCGGGGCGCTCGTTACCTTCGCCCTCCGCTCTTGCCCGCCATGCCCGCCCCACGCAAGCCCCGCCGCAAAACCGACCGCCCCACGGCCCGGACGACGACGCGGCGCGCGGTGACGATGCCGTTCAGCCGGCGGAACTACGTGCTCCTGCTGGCGGCCGTCGGGCTGATCGTGCTCGGCTACGCCGTCATGCTGTTCGACAACGCGACGAGCGACAACCCGGTCGACAGCGCGCTCTCGCTCGTCGTGGCCCCGCTCCTCCTCCTCGGCGGCTACCTCGGCGTGGCCGCGGCCGTGCTGTGGGGCGTCCCGCGCGACGCCGGCCCCGACGCGCCCGCCGACCCGGCTCCCGGAGCCGCCTAGCCGATGCGCACGGTCGCGCTGGCGGTCGCGCTCGGCGTGCTGGCGCTCTCCGCGTGCGGGTCCGAGCCGCAGGGCGTGACGGTCACCGAGGCCCCGCCCGACGAGGCCCTCGCCCCGCGTGCCCCGCGCCCGTCGGCCGCCTTCGACACGGTCTACGCCGATTCCGGCCTCTTCGCCGACCCGGCCCGCGACAGCCTCGCGGCCGACTCGCTCGCCCCCGACTCGCTCACGGCCGACTCCGCCGCCAGCGCGCCGGCTGCTCCGGACTTCCGGGCGTTCTGGCCCCGCTTCCAGACGGCCCTCCAGACAGGGCGCCCCGAGGTCGAGACGCTGGCCCTGCTGGGCGAGGGGGGCCTCCCGCGCGCCCGGTTCGAGAGTGTCTGGGAGAGGGCGCTGGCGGACGGCCCGTTCCGCGACGGCGTCCTCGCGCTCACGGCCCGCGACTTCCGCCGTGTGGGCCCGGCGCGCGAGGCGTCGGTCGTCGTCGGGTACGACGCCGGCGGGCGCATCGTGCGCCAGGACGAGGCCGTGCGCGACTCCACTCTCGTCCTCCGGTTCGAGCCGGTCGAGGGGGCGTACCGGCTCGTCCGGCTAGCGGTGACGGGGTAGCCACTGGCGGTGCGCACCGCCAGCGGCTAGTAGATCCGGAAGGGCTCGGCGCGCGCGGCGAAGGCATCGGCCTCCGCGTCCCACGCCGCGACGACGGTCTCGGGCGGGTCGCCGTCGACGAGCATCCGGCGGAGGCGGTGCGTCCCGGTCAGCTTGGCGAGCCAGTCGGCCTTGAAGAAGTCGCGGTGGGCGCCGCGCGGGGCCTGCCGGTACACGGCCTCGACCACGTGGACGCCCGTGGCGACGGGCCGGAACGCCGCCGCGTCTGTCACGACGAGGCGGACGCCCCGCACCTGTTCGCCCTCCCACTTTGGGTTCGTCGCCTGACCGGGCAGGTCGACCGGCGTGAACGTCGCGGGCTCGAACCGGACGCCCGCCAGCCCGCGCGCGTTGAGGTCGGCCGCGAGGGCGTCGGCGTCGGCCCAGGGGGCGCCGACGTGGGTGAACGGGACGCGCGTGCCGCGGCCCTCGCTCGCCGTCGTCCCCTCGAACAGGGCCGTGCCGGGGTAGACGCGGGCGGTCTCGACGTCGGGGACGTTGGGCGAGGGCGGGACCCACGGCAACCCGGTCTCCTCCCACGGCATCCCGCGCCGGTAGCCCTCCATCTCGACGATCCGGAGGTCGAGGTCGGCGAGGCCGGGCAGCCAGCCCTCGGCCTGGATCACGTGGGCCAGCTCGCCGACCGTGAGCCCGTGCGTGACGGGGATCGGGTAGAGGCCGACGAACGACTCGTGCCGACTCTCCAACACGAACCCCTCCACGCGGTCGCCAATCGGGTTCGGCCGGTCCAACACAAAAAATGGGACGCCGGCCTCGGCGGCGGCCTGCATCGCGTAGCCCATCGTCGAGATGTAGGTGTAGAACCGGGCGCCGACGTCCTGCATGTCGAACACGAGCGCGTCGAGGTCCCGCGTCTGCCGCGCCGTCGGCTTCTTGTTCTGGCCGTAGAGGCTGTGGACCGGGACGCCCGTGGCCTGGTCGATGCCGCCCTCGACGCCGGCCCCCGCCTCGGCCGTGCCCCGGAGCCCGTGCTCCGGCCCGAAGAGGGCGGCCAGCTCCACGTTCGACGACGCCTGCATCCGGTCGATGAGGTGGGCCGGCCCGCCGTCCGAGGTGTCGACGCGCGCCGTGTGGTTCGTGACGAGCCCGACGCGCGGCGCCCCGCTGGCGACGCTCCCCGCCAGCGGGGCGAAGTCGGCGTCGACGAGCCGCTGGGCGCCGGTCTGGACGGGGGCGGGGGGCAGGGGGGAAGGGGCAGGGGGCGGCTCAGGCTGGTCGGCGGAGCAGGCTCCGAGCACGAGGAGCGCGAGCAGGGTGGGGATCGTCATCGGGTGCCGGCGGGCGGGGTGGTCTGGACGTAGAACCCTCTTGCCCCTCTCCTCTTGCCTCATCCCCTCAAGCGCGCCGTGTACCGGACGGTCACGGTCTCGTCCGGGGCGAGCGTGACGGGGAACAGGGCCGTTCGGGCGTCGAGCCGCTCGTGGTCGTGGCTCGACTCCGTGATCCGCCAGTCGCCGTAGAAGACGCGCTCGACGACGTCGACCTGGGCGGCCTCCTCCTTCCGGTTGCGGACCTCGACCTCGACCGTGAGCTCGCGCGTGTCGTCGTCGATCCGCCGGTCCGCGACCACGCGGCGCGTGGCGACCACGTCGAAGGCGTCGCCGACGTAGAGGCGGACGGTCTCGCCCTGCGGCGTGTGCCCGATCCGGTCCTCGCCGAGAAACTGGAGGTTCCCACGCGGGTCGGCCTTGTAGACGCGGACGGTCCCGGCCGGGAGCGGCATCCCCATGTTGTTGGCCTCCGTGTTCTCGACCTCGAGGACGACGGCGGCCGAGACCTCGTTCGTGGCGCCCCCGGCGCCGGGCCGCGGGCGGCGGTAGAACGGGAAGTAGCTCCCACTCGCGTCCACAACCAGCTGGCGGCCCACGCCGACGTCGGCGGCCGAGAGGAGCTCGAGCTGCTTCGTCTCGTTCTCCTCGACGGTCGTCGGCGTGGGGAAGGTGTAGAGGTGGTACTCGAAAAAGGCCTCCTGCTGCGGGGCCCGGCGGACCGCTACCTCGTCCATGGCTACTGCGCTTTGGGACAAGAACTGCATCCGCTCCGGCTGGACGCGGCGGACGTCGCCGGCGATCAGTTGCAATCCGGCCTCGGGGTAGGCCGCGCCCGAGTTGTTCTCCAGCGTGACCCAGCCGGTCAGGTCCACGGCCGTCTCCGCCTCGTCCACGACGGCCACGTAGTCGGCCTTCCACGAGACGCCCTCGGTGAGGTAGCGGGCCTCGACGCGGTGCTCGCCGCCGCGCTCGGCCGCGAGCCGCCAGAGCAGCGATGGGCGGGACAGGAGGCCGTCGGGGAGCGAGAGCAGCTCGATCGTCCCCTCCGGGTTGACGAGCACGCGGCCGTCGTCGAGCCGGACGATCCGGCCCTGCCCGGGCTGGCTGATCAGGACGCCCTCGACAGTCTCCGTCGTCGCGCCCAGGTCGCGGACGATGCGGACGCGCTGGCCGACGGCGGCGTCGAGCACGTTCTGAGTGCTGACCAGGTTGTACTGGTAGTTCTGCTCCAGGACCGAGAGCGAGCCGGGGTCGGTGAGGGACACGAGCGAGAGGCTCGTCGGGTCGATTTGGGCGGGGACGCCCTCGAACCGGAGCGCCGTGACGCCCTGCGGGACCGTGATCGGGCGGACCTCGCGGACGACGGCGAACCCGCCGTTGTAGACCGTGAGCGAGACGGCCTCCCGGCTCTCGGGCTCGGAGACGACGGGCGACTGAGCGAGGGCGGGCACGGCGACGAGCGCCGCCAGCGCGGCGAGGAGAGGGCGCATGGGGGGACGGGAAGTGAGCCCCCCCTAGACGCGCGAACCGGCCGGAAAGTCTCTCCGGCCGCCGTCGTGCCCTCCGGGCGTCGCCGGACCGCCGCCCCGGGGACGCCCGGAGGTGCCGGCCCGGCCGGAACCGACCGGCCGCGCCGGGCGAACGCCCTCGCCATGTCCGACGGCACACCCACCGCCCTCCTCCTCGTCGACGTCGTCAACACGTTCGACTTCGACGGGGCCGAGGCCCTCCTCGCTCGCGCCGGCCCCGCCGCCGAGGCGATCGCGGACCTCGCCGCCCGCGCCCGCGAGGCCGGCGCGCCCGTGGTCTACGCCAACGACAACTTCGGCGAGTGGACCGAGACGTTCGACGCGCTCGTCGCCCGGTGCACGCGCGACGACGCGGCCGGCTGCGCCCTCGTCGACCGACTCCGCCCCCGCGACGGCGACTACTTCGTCCTCAAGCCGTCGTACTCGGCGTTCTACGAGACCTCGCTCCAGACGCTCCTCCGGCACCTCGGCGCGGGCCGGCTGGTCGTCGCCGGGTTCGCGACCGACATCTGCGTGCTGGCGACGGCCCTCGACGCGGCCATGCGCGACTACGCCGTCGTGGTCCCCGAGGACGCGGCGGCGGCGGAGACCGAGGAGGCGCACCGGACGGCGCTCGCCCACCTCCGGCGCGCGTTCGGGGCCGAGACCCCGCCGGCCTCGGCCGTCGCGCTCGGGGCCGTGCCCGCGGCGGCGTAACCGGCAGCGCGCCCCGCTGGCGGCGCGCGCCGCCAGCCCGGCAGCTAGGCCGTCAGGGGGAGCGGGAGCCTGTTCTCAGCCGCGAAGCGCCGGTAGTACGTGAGGAAGGCGTCGAGCGTCTCCAGGAGGGCCGGGGGGCGTTCGAGGGCCATCGACCAGCGGGGGAAGAGCCGGACGTCCCGGCCGAGGAGGTCTCTTGAGGGGCCCTCCGCCACCACCGTGCAGCCGCGGTGCCGGGGGTCGGGCTCGATCTGGTCGTAGTACAGGCCGCGGACGGCGGCCCCCGGCCCCTCCAGCCACTGCACGAAGCGCCCGGCCCCGAGCCCCCGCTCGGCGGGGAGCGGAGCGGTCGAGGGGCTCACGTAGAGGAGGAGGCCCGTGACGTCGAGGCGCGCGTTGTTCCGGAGCGAGGTCGTCAGGATGTCGAGGACCACCCCGTCGGTCACCTCGACGGCGGCCTGGGACCTGTAGAGCAGGGCGTAGACGGGGGGCGTCGTGGTCATAGGCGGGACCCCGGGGCGGGGCCCGCCAACGTAGGGCACGCCGGCCGCCCCGTCTAGGCGTCGATCACGTCGGCCCCGTTCTGGACGACCTCGGCCTCGGGGAAAAAGTAGCGGCCCTCCTTCACCCCGTTCTCCGGCGAGTCGGAGCCGTGGACGGCGTTCTCGCCCATCGAGGTCGCGAACTCCTTGCGGACCGTGCCCTCGGCGGCCTCGGCCGGGTTCGTCGCGCCGATCACTTCGCGCCACTTCGCCACGGCGTCGTCGCGTTCGAGGACGAGGGGGATGCACGGACCGCTCGACATGAACGCCGTCAGCTCGCCGAAGAACGGGCGCTCGGCGTGGACGGCGTAGAACCCCTCAGCCTGCGCCTTCGTCAGCGTCGTGAGCCTCATCGCGCGGACGGCGAAGCCCTCCTGGAGGATGCGGTCGAGGATCTTGCCGGCGTGCCCGCCCTGGACGGCGTCGGGCTTGATGATGGCGAGCGTGCGCTCCATGTCTTCGGGGGTGGGTGGGCGGCCAAACAACCGCCGGCCGGCCGCGCGGACCACGAAACGGCGGGGAAGAGGGCCGCCGCGCGGCGGGGCGTCCGGGCGCGTATCCTGCCGGCGGTCCACACGTTCGCGTTCCCGTCCGTGCCCCCCGCAACGCTCGTCAAGGCCCGTGCCCAGGGCGGGTCCCGTCCGCTCCCCGGGTCGGTCGTCGAGGGGGCCGGCGCTGTCCGTCAGGGCGCGTACGGCGCGGGGCGGCCGCCGCGCTCGCCCCGGAGCGCGGGCGACGACG
>CAZDFV010000212.1:0-5989 GCA_964504495.1 uncultured Rhodothermales bacterium | reverse complement strand
CCCCCCGTGGCCGTTCGGTTGCGTGTCGCCCAGCCCGGACCCTCCGGCGGGGACGGTCGTTCAGCCTCTGCCCCGCCGCACGTCCCCGTGCCCCTCGTCCGCTCCGCCGGTGCCGTTCTGCTCCTCGCCGCGTTCGCGGTGGGCGGGGTCCTCGTGCCGGCGGCGCACGAGGCAGCGCACGGGTGGGAGCGCCTAGAGGCCCGGGCGGCGCTCGCCGGTCACGCCGACGACGGCCACCACCACGACGAAGTAGGGCACACGCACGGGCCGGAGGTGCAGGCCCCGTGCCCGACGCCGGTCGCGCTCCACCTCGACTGCGCGACGTGCGTCGGGCTCTCCGTCTCGACTGCCCAGGCGGAGGCGCCGGCGCTGACGCCGCGCGAGCGCCGCGGCGTCGTCACCCTCGGTCATGCGCCCCCGGCAAGCGCGTCCGTCGACTCCGTCCCCATCCGGGGGCCCCCGCTGGTCTAGCTCGCCGCGCGCCTGTTGGAGGCGCGCCCGTCGTCGTCCGGCCTGAGCACCTAGGCCGGACTGCCCTCTGGGTCCGTCTGCGCGTCTGCGCTGGGCCCGTCCGAGTCTAGACCGCTCCCATGTCGTCCCCCTTCCGCCTGCTCACGGCGGCTCTCGCGCTCCTCGCAGCGGGCGCCGTCCATGCCCAAGACGCTGGCCTAGCCGTTCTCGACGGCCGGGTCGTCGACGCCGCCAGCGGTGAGCCGCTCCCCGGCGCCGCCGTCGCCCTCCCCCACCTCGGCCGGGGCGCGGCGGCCGACGGCGCCGGCCGGTTCCGCATCGCCGGGCTGGCGTCCGACACGGCGACCGTCGTCGTCACCTTCGTCGGGTACGCGCCGTGGCGGGACGTCGTGGACGTGGGGGCCGGGCCGCTCGACGTGCGGCTGGCGGCGGCCGAGGGCGCGCTCGGCGAGGTCGAGGTCGTGGCCGACGAGGCCGACGTGGCGCTCACGCGCGACCCCCGCGCCGTCTCCGTCCTCGACGGGGAGGCCCTGGACGCGGCGCGCGGGCAGACGCTCGGCGAGACGCTCGCGGAGCTTCCGGGCGTGACGGCGCTGACGACCGGGCCGACGATCTCCAAGCCGGTCGTCCGCGGCCTCCACTCCGACCGCGTCGTGATCCTGGAGGACGGGGTCCGGCAGGAGGGCCAGGCGTGGGGCGGCGAGCACGCCCCCGAGATCGACCCGTTCGGGGCCGGGCGGATCGAGGTCGTCAAGGGGGCGGCGGGCGTCGAGTACGGGGCCGGCGCGATCGGCGGGGTCGTCCGGTTGGAGGGCGAGGACCTCCCGACGGCGCCCGGGGTCGGCGGGCGCGTCCAGGCGCAGGCGTTCTCGAACAGCGGGCAGGGCGCGACGTCCGTCGTCGTGGAGGACGCGCCGGCCGCGCTCCCCGGGTTCGCGTGGCGGCTCCAGGGGTCGGTCCGCCGCGCGGGCGACGCGCGGACGCCCGACGTCGTGATCCGCAACTCGGCCTTCCGCGAGGCGGCCGGGCACCTCACCGTCGGCTACCGCCGCGGCCCGCTCGAATTCGACGCCCACCTCCGCCGCTACGACGCCGAGCTCGGGATCTACAAGGGCTCCCACTTCGGCAACTTCCGGAACCTCCAGGCCATCATCGAGCGCGGCGGGCCCGACCCGGACTGGGACTACCAGTTCTCGTACGACATCGAGGCCCCGAAGCAGCGGGTCACGCACGACGTGGCGAGCGTCCACGGCCACACGACGGTCGGCGGCGGCCACCACGTCGACGCGCAGTACGCCGTCCAGCTCAACCGTCGCCGCGAGTTCGACGCGCACCGGCCGTTCGGGGACTCGCTCGTCGCGCTCGGCGCGGACGCCGCGTTCGACCTCTCGCTCCTGACGCAGTCGGTCGACCTCAAGGTGGAGCCGGCCGTCTCGGACCGGATGCGCCTCGCCGTCGGGCTCCAGGTGCGGACGCAGCTCAACGAGAACGGGGCGAGCGGCTACCTCGTCCCCAACTTCCGGGCGTACGACGGCGGGCTGTTCGCGCACGGGAGCCTCGCCTTGAGCCGCGCGCTCTCGGTCGACGCCGGCCTCCGCCTCGACGGGCGGACCGTGACGGCCTTCCCCGTCGTCGCGCGCGAGACCGTCCGCGACCGCCGCCAGCACTGGGGTGGCGCGGCGGCGCTCGGCGCGCTCTGGCGCTTTAGCGAGGCGTGGAGCCTCGGCGCGAACCTGGGGAGCGCGTGGCGGCCCCCGAACGTGAGCGAGCTGTACTCCGACGGGGTCCATCACGGGACGGCCCAGTTCGAGATCGGCGACCCCGACCTGGGCGTCGAGCGGAGCCTGGACGCGAGCGCCACGCTCCGCCACGAGGGCGCGTGGGCGAGCGCCGAGGTCTCGGCCTACGTCAACCACGTGTTCGGGTACGTCTACGCCCTGGAGCGCCCTGAGCCGACCGTCACGATCCGCGGCACGTTCCCCACGTTCGCCTATACCCAGGCCGACGCCCGGCTGGCGGGGCTCGACGCCGACGTGGAGGTCCGGCCGCTCGGGTGGCTCGACCTCGGCGCCCGGGCCTCGGTCCTGCGCGCCGACAACCTAGACCTGGGCGGCCCCCTCTTCGGCGTCCCCTCGGACCGGTTCGGCGGGCACGTCCGCGCGACGCGCGGGCGCCTCGGGCCGCTGGCGGACGCCTCGGCCGAGGTCGACGTGCAGCACGTGACGCGGCAGGACCGGGTCCAGCCCGGCGTCTTCCTCGCGGCGCCGTACCCGCCGGGCTACACGCTCGTCGGGCTCCAGCTCGGGGCCGAGGTGCCGTGGGGCGCGGCGCCGCTCCGCCTCGGCCTGTCGGTCCAGAACCTCTTCGACGTCCGGTACCGGGACGCCCTCGGGCGCTTCCGCTACTTCGTGGACGAGCCCGGCCGCAACGTGGTGCTCCGCGTGGGGCTCCCGCTCGGCTAGGCAGTCGCTGTGGCGGGGGACCGTCCCCCGCCCACTCCGGCCGCCAGCGGACAAGGTTTTTCCGACTGGCGGCGTGTCTCTCCCCCCCACCCCTAACCACCACCCCCATGTTTCCCCCCAACACCGTCCCGCGCGGCGCCGCCGCGCTCGCCCTCCTCGGCGCCCCGCTCCTCCTGACCGCCTGCGACTCCGGCGAGCCGGAGGACGGGGCCGGCGAGGAGGAGCTGATCACCCAGGTCGTCGTCACGCTCACGAACGCGGACGACGCCTCGGACTCGGTCACGATCACCGCGTCCGACGACGACGGCGACGGCGACGACGTCGAGTTCTCGGACCGGATCGCCCTCCGCCCCGGCGCCACCTACGAGGGCTCGATCCGCCTCCGCGACACGATCAACGACGAGGAGATCACCGAGGAGATCGAGGACGAGGCCGAGGAGCATCTGTTCCGGTACGCCTTCGACCCGGCCTCGGCCGGAGACGTCACGATCACGGACGTCGAGAGCGACTACACCGCGGTCGACGAGAACGGCGGCGACTTCGCCGTCGGCCTCGACTTCCGGGCCGAGGTCGCGGACGGCGCCTCGGGCGACGGCACGCTCGACGTCCTCCTCTACCACTTCGACGACGGCCCGAAGACGAGCTCGACGGACACGAGCGACGAGCTCGACGTGGACCTCGCGTTCCCGGTCTCGTTCGAGGCGCCGGCCGCCGTCGCCGGTCGGTAACCGCCGTCGCCGGCCCGTAAGGCGCCCCGCTGGCGGCCGTTGCCCTCGGGCCGTGGCCCAGCGGGGCGCCTACTCGCGGTGGAGCCGCGTCGTGATGCGGACGACGCCGACCTCGGCGGCGTCGGCCCCGTAGACGAGCGTGTCGGACATGGAGGTGAGCACCTCGATCTCGGCCACCTCGGAGGCCGGGATGTTCCCGACGCGGCCCACGTAGGGCGTCCGCATCCCGTCGACGACGACGACCGGCGCGCGCCCGCGGAGCCGGATCGCCAGCCCGCCGCCGGACTCGTCGATCTGGAGGCCGGGGTGCCGGTTGCGGAGCAGCTCCAGCGCCGTCTGGGCCCCGGCGCGGTCGGCGTCGGTCACCTCCGTCCGTCCGGGCTGCGGGGAGGTCGTGCCGCAGCCGCCGAGGAGAGCGGCGGCGAGGAGGACGGGGAGCGCGCGCATGGCTCAGGGCGGTGGACCCCTTCAGAGTACGACCGCCCCGCCGGCGGGGGCGCCGCCTAGTAGCCCGCCCCGAGGTCCACGGCGTGGCGGAGCGGCTCGCCGCGCCGGTACCGCCCGAGGTTGCCGAGGAAGATGGCGAGGGCCCGGTCGGCGTAGTGCGGGGTGTGGCCGGCGGCGTGGGGCGTGACGATCACGTTGCCCATCGCCCACAGCGGCGAGTCGTCGGGGAGCGGCTCGTCCTCGAACACGTCGAGCGCGGCGGCGCCGACGCGGCCGGCCTCGAGCGCGGCCACGAGCGCGCCCTGGTCCACGACGCCGCCGCGGCCGACGTTGACGACGACGGCGTGCCGGGGGAGCGCCGCGAGCGCCCCGGCCCCGACGAGCCCGCGCGTGGCGCCGGTCAGGGGGAGCGTGACGACGAGGAGGTCGGCGTGGGGGAGCACGTCGAGGAGGGCGTCGGTCCCGAGCACGTGGGCGGCCCCCTCGACGGCCTCGTCGGGGTGGTGGCGGACGGCCGTGACGAACACGCCGAAGGCGTCCGCGAGCCGGGCGATGCGCGCGCCGATCTCGCCGGCCCCGAGGAGGACGAGCCGCCGGCCCGACAGCTCGAACGTCCCGCCCGGCACGTCGGGCGCCCACTCGCGGCGGTCCTGGGCGCGGAGGTGCGCCGGGAGCCCGCGCGCGAGCGCGAGGACGACGGCGAACACGTGTTCGGCGATCGGGACCGGGTGGACGCCGGACGCGCTCGTGACCCGGAGCCCGGCCGGGAGCTCCACGTCGGCCTCGGCGAGCCAGTCGACGCCGGCGCTCCACGACTGGACCCACCGGAGCGCCGGCATCCCAGCCAGGGCCGCCGGGTCGACGCGCCCGAGGACGACCTCGACGCGCTCGGCCTCGACGCCCGCCAGCGGGCCGCCGGCCTCGGCGCGGCGCACGTCGAAACCGGGGGCCTCCTCGCGGACGAGGGCGAGCCGCTCGTCGGGGAGCTGGCTCGGGGGGACGGTGACGAGGAGGACGGGGTCGGGCATGGGGACGGGCGCGCCCGCTGGCGCGCCGGCTGAGCAGGGTGCAGCAAGCCGCCGTCTGTCCAAGTGCGACCGCGGCGAGTGGCCCGGCCGTCGCCACCGTCCGGCGCGCTGTCCGTGGTAAGGCCGAGCCCCGGCGGGGATCCTCGGGGGTCCCCACCGCGCCCGCGTCGGGCCCCCCCGAACGGCCCGCCGGGGCTCCGCGGTGTCGTCGTGCTCCGCCAGCACAAGGTGCTCCCCCGCGTCCGGCGGCGCTTCCCGGACGCCCGGCTCGCGCTCTGGCTCCACTGCGCGCCCGGGAGCAAGCGGCGGGCGCTGGGGACGACGGCGAGCGCCACGGACGCCGTGCTCGTGTGCGTCTCCGACGCCCACCGCCAGCGGGTCCGCGACTACCTCGACGCGACCGGGGTGTGGGCCCCGACCGCCCGCGTCCACAACCCGGTCGACGACGCGCTCGTCCCGGACCGAACGGCCGTCGACCCGGACAAGCTGGTCTTTTTCTCCAGCCTGCACAAGGGGCTCGACGAGGTGCTCGCGGCGTTCGCGCACGTCCGCCGGCGGCGCCCGACGGCCCGGCTGTTCGTGGCCGACCCGGGCTACCGGCCCGACGCCGGACCTCCCGGCGGGCGTCGTCGCGCTCGGGCCGCTCCCGCACCGCGCCGTCGTCCGGCACGTCCTCGAGGCGTTCGCGGTGTTCTACCCCCAATCTCGGTTCGAGGAGACGTTCGGGCTCGTCTTCGCCGAGGCCAACGCGGTCGGGACGCCCGTCCTCGCCCACCCCCACGCGGCCGCCCGCGAGGTCCTGGGCGAGACGGCCGGCGACCGCCGCCAGCTCGTCGACGCCCGCGACCCGGCC
>CAZDFV010000211.1:0-6114 GCA_964504495.1 uncultured Rhodothermales bacterium | reverse complement strand
GGCCGCGCTCACGGGGGCGAGCGCCGCGGCCTGGGCGGGCCGGCTGTTCCTCGCCGGCGTCGCCCTGTTCTCGGGGAGCCTCTACGCGCTCGTCCTCCTCGACCTCCCGGTGCTCGGAGCCGTGGCCCCGCTCGGCGGCCTCGCCTTTATCGCCGGGTGGGCCGCCCTCGGCCTCGCCGCGTGGCGGCTGAGACGAGGGGGCCCGCTACTCGACCCGCACGGACCGCTCGAGTAGCCCGTCGTACCCCCGCGCGACGACGAGGAGCTCGCCCGGCTGGCGCGGCGTGTAGCGGACGGTCTCGTCGACGTCGGAGACCACGGCGGCGCACTCCTCGCCAGGCCGGACGCGCTCGCGGCCCCCGACCGCCACTGAGAGCTGGTCCCCCTGCCGGCTGACCTCCGTGCCCTCGTAGGTGATGCACCCGTTCGTGGTCTGGGCACGGACGCTGATCGCGAACGGCTCTCCGACGGCCGCCGTCTCCGGCACGTCGAGGTCGACGACGGGGAGCAAGAACGTCCGGTCGATGCCCTCCTCGGCGAACAGCGAGCACCCGGCGAGGGCGAGGGCGGCGAGGGCGGAAGTCAGCTTCGGCACGGTGGGGCGGGGCGGGGCCGGGCGAAGGTACGCGGCCGCTGCCCCGCCCCGCCGCCCGCCGGCGCGGGCCCGGCGCACCGCAGGCCGCCGTGCGAATCCGTATCGAAGGGGGACGACCCCGTCGGGCGGGGCGTTCTGGGGTCGCCGTGCCAGACCGGCCGGGTCTTTGCTCGCCCGGTCAGGCGCTGGGCAAGATCGCGCGGAAACGCCCGTGGACCTGCAACGGCCGGGCCCTCTGCACCGTCTCCCCTGGGTTGCCGCTGACCCCGCGGCGTACTTTCTCGGGCGCCCCCCGCGCCCCCTCCCCGACACCCGCACACGATGCTCGACGTCCTCAAGAAAGTCTTCGGCGGCGACTCCAACGAGCGCGAGCTCAGAAAGCTCTGGCCGCTCGTCGACGAGATCAACGAACACGCCGAGCGGTTCGAGCACCTGACCGACGACGAGCTGAAGGCGAAGACCGCCGAGTTCCGGGCAGCGATCCGGGCGGCCGGCGAGCCCATCGAGGCCGAGCAGGCCGAGGTCCGCGCCCAGCTCCGGGCTGCCGGCGCCGACACCAGCGACGACGAGGTCGGCGGCGACGGGCTGGCGGCGCCCTCCGCCAGCGGCCTGAGCGTCCGCGAGCGGCAGGACCTCTACGCCCGCCTCGACGACCTCGAGGGCGACTGGCTCGACGCCGTCGAGGACACGCTCGACGAGATCCTCCCCGAGGCCTTCGCCGTCATCAAGGAGACGTGTCGGCGCTTCCTCGGCAAGTCGTGGGAGGCCGGGGGCGCCGAGGTCGAGTGGCAGATGGTCCCGTTCGACGTCCAGCTTCTCGGCGGCGTCGTCCTCCACCGCGGGTCGGTAGCCGAGATGAAGACGGGCGAGGGCAAGACGCTCACGTCCGTCGCGCCGATCTACCTCAACGCGCTCGTCGGGCGGGGCGTCCACGTGGTCACCGTCAACCCGTACCTCGCCCAGCGCGACGCCGAGTGGATGGGGCCGATCTTCGAGTTCCACGGGCTGACGGTCGATTGCATCGACAAGTACCAGGCCCACAGCCCGGGCCGCCGCGCGGCCTACCGCGCCGACGTCACGTACGGGACGAACAACGAGTTCGGGTTCGACTACCTCCGCGACAACTCGTTCGTCGTCTCGGCCGAGCAGCTCGTCCAGCGCGAGCACCACTACGCGATTGTCGACGAGGTCGACTCGGTCCTCATCGACGAGGCGCGGACGCCGCTCATCATCTCGGGGCCCGTCCCCCAAGCCGACACCGACGAGTACAAGGAGTTTCAGCCGTCCGTCGAGCGGCTCGTCCGCGACCAGCAGAAGCTCGTCGCCGAGTACGTCGCCGAGGGCGAGCGGAAGCTGAAGGCGGCCGACGAGGCGGAGGCCGCCGGCAAGAAGAAGGACGCGAACCGGCTCCGCGACGAGGCCGGGCTGGCGCTCTTGCGCGCCCAGCGCGGCTACCCCCGCAACAAGAAGCTCATCAAGCTGAAGGGGGAGCCGGGCGTCGAGATGATCATCCGGGGCGTCGAGTCGGTCTACCTCCAGGACTCCGGCAAGCGGATGCCCGAGGTGGACGAGCCGCTCCACTTCGCGCTCGACGAGAAGCTCCACCAGATCGAGATGACGGACAAGGGGCGCGACCTCATCGGCCGCGCCGCCGGGACCGACGCCGAGTTCTTCGTCATCCCCGACGTCGGCGAGGAGGTGGCCCAGATCGAGCGGACGTACGAGGAGAACAAGGACGACCTCGTCGACGAGATCCAGAGCGACGACTCGCTGACGGCCGAGAAGCGCGAGAACAAGCTCCAGAACGACCTCCGCGTCCTCCGCAACGAGGCCGAGGAAGCGAAGCGCCAGCTCTACACGAGCTACTCCGAGAAGTCGGAGCGCATCCACGCCGTCAACCAGCTCTTGCGCGGGTACACGCTCTACGAGAAGGACAAGGAGTACATCGTCCAGGACGACAAGGTGATGATCGTCGACGAGCACACGGGCCGCGTGCTCCCCGGGCGGCGGTACTCGGACGGGCTCCACCAGGCCATCGAGGCCAAGGAGAAGGTGAAGGTCCAGGCGGCGACGCAGACCTACGCCACGATCACGATCCAGAACTACTTCCGGATGTACGCCAAGCTGGCGGGCATGACGGGCACGGCCGAGACCGAGGCCGAGGAGTTCGGGAAGATCTACTCGCTCCCCGTCGTCGTCGTCCCGACGAACCGGCCGATTGTCCGGGCCGACGAGGACGACCTCATCTACAAGACGAAGCGGGCCAAGTACAAGGCGCTCTTGGAGCGCGTCGAGGAGATCCACGAGACCGGCCAGCCGCTCCTCATCGGCACCGCGTCCGTCGAGACGTCGGAGCAGATGTCGCGGCTCCTCCAGCGGGCCGGGATCAAGCACAACGTGCTCAACGCGAAGGCCAGCCGCGCGCAGGCCGAGGCGCAGATTGTTGCGGAAGCGGGCCGGCCCGGCGCCGTGACCATCGCCACGAACATGGCGGGCCGCGGGACGGATATCAAGCTGGGCGAGGGCGTCATCGAGCGCGGCGGGCTGGCGATCCTCGGGACCGAGCGCCACGACAGCCGCCGGATCGACCTCCAGCTCCGGGGCCGCGCCGGCCGCCAGGGCGACCCCGGCTTCAGCCAGTTCTACGTCTCCCTCGAGGACGACCTGATGCGGCTGTTCGGCCACGACCGGACGGCCAAGATCATGGACCGGCTCGGGATGGAGGAGGACGAGGTCCTCACTCACAAGTGGCTCACGAAGGGCGTCGAGAAGAGCCAGGCGAAGGTCGAGCAGAACCACTTCGCGTCGCGGAAGCGGCAGCTCGAGTACGACGACGTCCTCAACGCCCAGCGCGAGGTCGTCTACGACCGCCGGATGCACGCGCTCGAAGGCGACCGCCTCCGCGGCGACATCCTCGACATGCTCTCGGACCTCGTCGAGCGGATCGTCGGCGAGCACTTCGGCGACGGCGACCTCGAAGAGATCCGCGAGTCGCTGCTCCGCCACCTCGCGTTCGACTTCGAGATCGACCCGGCCACGGCGCACGGGCTCGGCGAGGACGGGCTCGTCGAGCGGATCTTGGACGAGGCGACGGCCCACTACCGTCGCAAGCGGGCCGCCCTCGCGCGCCCGTTTTTCCAGAGCGCCCAGCAGATGCTGGAGGGGACCGAGGAGGACAAACGGCCCAAGAAGCTGTTCGTCGACTTCACCGACGGCCGGAAGATGCTCCGCGCGACGGTCACGCTCGACGCCGTGATCGAGTCGGAGGGCCAGGAGATCAACGACGGCCTCGAACGCGCGGCCGTCCTCTCGGTTATCGACGAGAAGTGGACGGAGCACCTCCGCGACCTCGACGAGGTCAAGCAGGGCGTCGGGCTCCGGAGCTACGGTCGGAAGGACCCGCTCATCGAGTACAAGATGGAGGCGTTCAAGCTCTTCAAGGAGCTCGTCCAGGCGATCGACGAGGAGGTCGTCGGGCTCGTGTTCAAGGCCGGCCCCATCGTCCAGGGCGACAGCCAGCGGCAGGCGGCGCGGCGCGCGGCCCAGGTCGCCAAGACGGCGCCGAAGCCGCGCCTCGACGCCCGCCGCGCCCAGGCGACGCAGGAGCGGGCCCCGAACTACGCGGCCCAGATGGGCGGCGACGGCGCGAACGCGGCCGCCGACCGCGACCCGACGGCCAAGGCCGCCCCGGTCGTCGTCGACAAGACGGTCGGGCGGAACGACCCGTGCTACTGCGGCTCGGGCAAGAAGTACAAGCACTGCCACGGGCGCGGCTAGCGCGCTCCTCACAGCAGGCCGTCGCGCCTCGGCTCGCAGGAGGGGCAGGCTGGATGTGACGCCCGGACGAGCCATTGCGCTGGGGTACAAAGCGCGGCGGCTTATGAATCGAAGGGTTATCCTGACCGGTCCGAAAGGCTCGCTCCCCCAAAGCTCGTCCTCCCACCGCCCGTTGGCTCACACCGACGTTACGGTCCTCCTAGACCAGGCCGACCGGGGCGACCCGGCCGCGCTCAACCGCCTGGTCCCCCTCATCTACGACGAACTCCGGGCGCTCGCCCGGCGCCACCGCCGCCGGAATGGGGGCTCCGAGACCGTCAACACGACGGCCGTCGTGCACGAGGCGTACGAGAAGCTGGCGAGCTACGGGGTGGCCGGGGCTACGGGCCGGACCCACTTTTTCCGGATCGCCGGGCGGGCCATGCGCGACGTGCTCGTCGACCACGCCCGGGCGCAGCGGGCGCAGAAGCGGGGCGGACCCGGTCGGGCGGCCTCGCTCGACGCCGTCGGCCCGGTCGACGCCGGCGGGCTTCGGGTCGACGAGGTCGTCGCCGTCGACGACGCCCTCCGGCGGCTCGATGCGTTCGACCCCCGCCAGGCGCGGGTCGTCGAGTGCCGCTACTTCGCCGGGATGACGGTCGGGGAGACGGCCGACGCCCTCGGCGTCTCGTCGGCCACCGTCAAGCGGGACTGGATCACGGCGCGGGCGTGGCTCCACCGCGCCATGACGACCTAGCGTGCGCCCGGCGCCGGCCGATTGGGAGCGGGTCAAGGCGCTCTTCGAGCGGGCCCTCGACGCGCCGCCGCCCGCCCGCGAGGCGCTCCTCGCTAACGTCGAGCCGGCCGCGCTGGCGGACGAGGTCCGCGCCCTCGTCGCGGCCCACGAGGCGGCCGAGGCTGAGGGCGCCCTGACGAGCGCGTTCGACCCTCCGCCCGAGCCCGAGCCTGGCGACCGCCTCGGGCCGTACCGCGTGCTCAGCCCCATCGGGGCGGGGGGGATGGGCGCCGTCTACCGCGCCGCGCGGGCCGACGGGGCGTTCGAGCGCGACGTGGCCTTGAAGGTGGTCCGCCACGCCGGGCCCGACCTCGCCCGCCGGTTCGCCCTGGAGCAGCGGGCACTGGCCCGGCTGGAGCACCCCCACATCGCCCGGCTCTACGACGTCGGCGTCGCGCGGGGCGGCGCCCTCGGCGAGACGCCGTACCTCGCCATGGAGCTGGTCGAGGGCGAGCCGGTCACGGACTACTGCGAGCGCCGCGGCCTCGACGTACGCCAGCGCGTGGCGCTCGTCGCCCAGGCGTGCGACGCCGTCGCGTACGCCCACGGCCGGCTCGTCCTCCACCGAGACCTCAAGCCGTCGAACGTGCTCGTGACGGGGCCACCGGAGAGCGCTCGCGCCGTCGTCCTCGACTTCGGGATCGCCAAGCTCCTCGGCGAGGCGGACGAGGGGCTGACGCGGACCGGCGCGGCGGCGCTCACGCCGGACTACGCGGCCCCCGAGCAGGTGGCCGGCTCCGACGTCACGACGGCGACGGACGTCTACGGCCTCGGCGTCCTGCTCTACGAGGTCCTGACGGGCCAGCCGCCCCGCCGGCTCGCGGGCCTCTCGCCGACGGCGGCGGAGCGGGCGCTCGCGGTCTCGCCGCCCCCCCCGAGCGCGGCAGCCGCGGGACGCCAGAGTGCGCTCCAGGGCGACCTCGACACGGTGTGCCTCAAGGCGCTCGCGCCGGACCCCGCCCGGCGG